>DLGG01000191.1 GCA_002482565.1 Solidesulfovibrio magneticus | reverse complement strand
GCGCCGCCGAAGAGGCGTTAAAAAACTAGAGGGAGAAAACAGGCGGCGTGCCAAACATAGTGCTAATCAGTGCCAAATCGCGCGCCGCCGTACAGGACAAGCTTGGAAAAGAAGGCGGCTTGCCTTTCTCCCGAAAAATGGTGGCAAGTGCAATTATTGAAAGCAGAAACGAAAAAGGGGTCACCATTTCTGGTAACCCCTTGAAAGATTTGGTGCGCCCGGCAGGATTCGAACCTGCGACCTACGGATTCGTAGTCCGGCACTCTATCCAGCTGAGCTACGGGCGCGCCGAGAAGGAGAGGTCTACGGAAAGACCCCGGGCCCGTCAATAAGTTTTTGCCGTCCGCCCCAATTTTTTTCAGTTTCAAGGGGCGAGCTCCCTGAAAAGGGCTAAGAAAGGCGTTAAAGGAAAATGGTTGTCCGCAAAGTCGGGATGTGAACTCGGGCTACCGGCGACCCCGGCCCAGGCGGGCCGCATATTTCGCAAAAAAAAAGCCGCCCCGGCGTCCGGAGCGGCTTTTAAGGCCCGAGGGCGGGGGAGCGTTACTCGCTCACCACCTCGGCCTTCTCGATCACCACCGGGACGACCGGCACGTTCTCGTGGAAGCCCTTGGTCATGGTCGGCACGGCCTTGATGGCGTCCACCACTTCCTGGCCCGAGGTGACCTTGCCGAAAACGGCGTAGCCCCAACCCTGCGGGTTCTTGCCGGTGTGGTCCAAAAAGCCGTTGTCGGCCACGTTGATGAAGAACTGGGCCGTGGCCGAATGCGGATCGCCGGTGCGGGCCATGGCCACGGTATAGGCCTTGTTTTTCAGCCCATTGTCGGCTTCGTTCTGGATCGGGGCGTCGGTGCCCTTTTCCTTCATGTTCTTGTCCATGCCGCCGCCCTGGATCATGAAGCCGTTTATGACCCGGTGAAAGATCAGGCCGTCGTAGTGGCCCTTTTTCACGTAGTTCAGGAAATTGGCCGTGGTGGCCGGGGCCTTTTCCTTGTCCAGCTCGATGACGATATCGCCTTTGTTGGTCGTCAATTTGACCACAGGATTGCCTCCCTTGGCCCAGGCGGCGGATACGCCGCCCAGGGTTGCGGCCAGAACGCAGCACAGGGCGAGGATCGCCCGCAGCCAACTCGAACGGCCTTTTGAAACCATAACGTCGACCTCCCGAAAAAGTTTTACCGCCCTATGAAAATTTTCCAATTTCGTCGAGCAAAAAAATAATCGTCGGTAACGGTTGCCAATTTTCGTCATTCGCGTCAATGATTCCGACACTTTTTCACCGCGTAACCGGCCACCGCAAAAGCGAGTCGAACATGGGACGCAATCGTGTCGTTGTCTATCCGGACTGGTGCAAGGGCTGCGGCATATGCGCCGCGTTTTGCCCCAAAAAGGTCTTTGCCGTGGGCCAGGACGGCAAGGCCCGTGTCGTAAACGAGGAAGCCTGCGTCAACTGCGGTTTTTGCGAGCCGCATTGCCCGGATTTCGCCGTCCTGGTCATCCCTGGCGAAACCGACCAGACGCCGTGTCCGCCGGAAACGGCGCCAGACCCGGCCGAACAACCCGCCGCCAAGGAGGTCAAGCCGTGACCGCCCCCCGCAAGAAACGCCGCGAAGCCTTTCTCCTTGGCAACGAGGCCGTGGTGGAAGGGGCGCTGGCCGCCGGCTGCACCTTCTACGCCGGCTACCCCATCACACCGTCCACGGAAATCATGGAATGCATGGCCAAGCGCCTGCCCCATGTGCCCGACGGGGCCTTTATTCAGATGGAGGACGAGATCGCCTCCATGGGCGCGGTCATCGGCGCGTCCCTGGCCGGGCGCAAGGCCATGACCGCCACCTCCGGCCCGGGCTTTTCGCTCATGCAGGAGCAGATCGGCTACGCCGCCATGACCGAGACGCCGCTGGTGCTCGTCAACGTCATGCGCGGCGGGGCCAGCACCGGCCTGCCCACCAGCCCCGGCCAGGGCGACGTCCAGCAGGCCCGCTGGGGAGCCCACGGCGACCATCCCATCATCGTGCTGTCGGCAACCGACGTGCCCGAGTGCGTGGAGATGACCGTCGCCGCGTTTAATTTCGCCGAGAAATACCGCAGCCCGGTCATCCTGCTGCTTGATGAAATCACCGCCCACACCCGGGAAAAGATCGAGCTGCCCGAACCCGGGGACTTCGAGGTGTTCTCGCGCCTGACTCCGACCATGCCGCCCGAATGGTACAAGCCCTACGAGGAGACCATGCGCGGCGTGCCGCCCATGCCGCCCATCGGCTCGGGCTACCGCTTTCATGTTACTGGTCTCAGCCACGATCCGCTGGGTTTCCCCACCAGCCGCCCCGAAGAGGTGCGCTCGCTCACCGAACGCCAGTTCCGCAAGATCGACCGCTTCTTCGAGGACATCCAGATCGTGGAGCATGTCGATACGGCCGACGCCGAGGTGGTGGTCATCGCCTACGGCTGCGTGGCCCGCTCGGCCCGGCTGGCCGTCAAGCAGGCCCGGGAAGCCGGGGTGCGGGCCGGCCTTTTGGTGCTCAAGACCTTGTACCCCTTCCCGCGCCGCCATGTGGAGCCGATGCTGCGCAACTGCCGTCTGGCGGTGGTGCCCGAGCTCAACATGGGCCAGCTCTCCCGGGAGGTCAAACGGGTCAACGAAGGCTACACCACCGTGCGCACGATCAACCGCATCGACGGGCAGATCATTACGCCCTCCCAGATACTCAAGGAGATCGCGTGACATGGCTGAAATAACCCAACTCATCCATCAGTACCTGCGTCACAACAAGAAGTTTCCGCTGGTCTTCTGTCCGGGTTGCGGCCACGGCATCGTGCTTGGGTCTCTGGTGCGCAGCGTCCATGCCCTGGGCCTGGCCAAGGACGACGTGGTCATCGTGGCCGGCATCGGCTGCTCGGGCCGCATCGCCGCCTACGTCGACTTCAACACCGTCCACACCACCCACGGCCGGGCGCTCACCGTGGCCACCGGCATCAAGATGGCCAACCCCAAGCTTACCGTCATCGCGGTCATGGGCGACGGCGACGCCTTTTCCATCGGCGGCAACCACTTGATCCACGCCGCCCGGCGCAACATCGGCGTCACGGCCCTTGTGCTCAACAACTTCATCTACGGCATGACCGGCGGCCAGTGCTCCTCCACCACCCCCGAAGGAGCCTACTCCCACACCTGTCCCCAGGGGCAGTTGGAAAGCGCCTTCGACATCGTGGAGCTGACCAGGGCGGCCGGCGCGGCCGGCGTGTCCCGGGGCACGGTCTACCACGTCAAGGAACTCGACGCCCTGATGGCCGAGGCCATCTCGCGCCCGGGGTTCAACCTCGTCGAGGCGCTCACCCCGTGCTTCACCCAGTACGGACGCGGCAACGGCTTCAAAAGCGCCGTGGAGATGTTCAAATGGCTCAAGTCTTCCTGCCTGTCGGTGGAGCGCTACGAAAAGCTTGAGGATCGCACGGGCAAGCTCCCCATCGGGACCTTCGTGCGCCGGGACGTGGACGGCCTGGAGACGCGCTGGGCGAACATGCGGCAGGCCCTTGCCGCCAAGAAGGGAGGTGCGGCATGACCGGCGCGCCCAAGGACAAGGCTCCGGCCAAGCCCAAGTCGGCCACGGCCAAGGCGGTTAACGGCAAGATGGCCAACGGCAATGGGAACGGCAACGGCAACGGGCAGACCCTGGCCCGCTACGAGATCCGGCTGTCGGGCCTGGGCGGACAGGGCATCCTGACCATGGGCAAGCTCTTGGGCCAGGCCCTGGCCATCGGCCACGGCTACTACGTCACCCAGACCCAGAGCTACGGCCCCGAGGCCCGGGGCGGCGCCAGCCGGGCCGATCTCGTGGTCAGCTCCG
Source organism: Solidesulfovibrio magneticus (assembly GCA_002482565.1). GTDB lineage: Bacteria > Desulfobacterota > Desulfovibrionia > Desulfovibrionales > Desulfovibrionaceae > Solidesulfovibrio > Solidesulfovibrio magneticus_B. The sequence continues at coordinate 11,914 of DLGG01000191.1, read as the reverse complement.
AACCCATCAGCTACCCCAAGACCGAATACCTCGACCTGCTCGTGGCCCTGTCCCAGGAGGCCGCGGCCAGCTATTATTCGTATTTGAAGCCGCGCGGGGCGCTGCTTATCGACGCCGATCTGGTGCGCCAAAGCCCGTCCAGCGTGGCCCTGGCCCTGCCGTTCACGCGCCTGGCCCGGGAGAAGGTGGGCGTGCCCCAGGCCACCAACGTGGTGGCCCTTGGCGCCGTTGCCTACTTGCTCCCCTTTGCCCGCATCGAAGCCATGCGCAAGAGCCTTAAGGAATCGCTGCCGGAGAAGATTTGCGACGCCAACATCAAAGCCTTGAATCTCGGCTACCAGGAGGCGAAAAAGCGTCTGGGCGAACCCATTGCCCTGCCGGACCCGGGCGAAGACGACGTCCAGGCCGCGCGCATGGATTTGACCGAGATCATGACCGAGGATTAGTCGGCTTTCCGCTCCCGGGGCTGGCGTTTTGGCGTAAAAGCGGGCAAGAAGGAACATCGCCAAACCCCGACGCGTCAACCCGAAAGGAGCCTGGGACATGCTGTTGACCGAACACGCCGGCAAGGAACTGCTGGCCGAAGCCGCCATCGCCGTGCCCCCCGGCGTCGCCCTGGAACCGGACGACGTCGGGGCGGCCACGCCGCCCTTTCCCGGACCGTATTTCCTCAAAGCCCAGGTGCTCGGCGGCGGCCGGGGCAAAGCCGGCGGCGTTTTGTCCGTGGCCGAGGCCTCGGGGCTAGCCGAAGCGGCCAGGGCCCTTTTTTCCAGCACCTTCGGCGGCGTCAGGCCGCCTTTTTTGCGCCTGGAGGCGGCCGTGCCCCATGAGCGCGCCTTCTACCTGTCCCTGGGCGTCTCCCGGCAGCGCAAGGGCTTTTGCCTGACCGTCGGCCGGCAGGGCGGGGTGGACGTGGAAGCCCTGGCGGGCACCGAGGCGCTGCTCGTCATCGACGTGCCGCCAAGCCTCGCCTGTCCGCCCTATGCGGCCCGGGCGGCGTTTTTTCATCTGCGACTGCCGGCCGAGACCTACGCGCCCTTCGAGACCTTGCTGTCCCGGCTTTTCGGGGCCGTGGCCGACAACGGGCTGCTCCTGGCCGAGATCAATCCCCTGGCCTACTGCGCCGGGGAGCGTTTCGTTGCCCTGGACGCCAAGATCACCATCGATGACAACGTGGCCGCCTTGCGCCCGGCCTTGGCTCGCTATCGCGATGCCCGTTTCGCCACCCCGGCCGAGGACCGGGCCGCCGAACATCGTCTGTCCTTCGTCAGCCTTCCCGGCCGGGTGGGGCTGGTGGCCAACGGCGCGGGCCTGGCCATGGCCACCATGGACGCCCTGGAAGCGGCCGGACTGCCGGCGGCCAATTTCCTCGATTTCGGCGGTACGGCCGACGCGCCGCGATTGCGTACGGCCTTTGATCTGCTTTTTGCCGATCCGGCCGTGGAGGCCTGCTGCGTCAACATGTACGGCGGCATCCTGTCCTGCGCCGACGTGGCCGAGGCCATGGCCTGCGCCCTGGACGGGGAAGACGGGCGGCCGGTGGTGGTGCGGTTCGCCGGCAACGCGGCCAAGGCCGGCATGGAACGGCTGCGGGCCATGCCCGGGAACCGGGTCCGGGTGGCCGAGGACATGGACCAGGCCGTGGTCATGCTGGCCGAGGCCGTGGCCCCGGGAGAGCGGCGGCCGGTGGACGCCCTGGCCGGCGTCTGCCCGGCGCCCAGACCAGGAGATGCGGCGACGCGGCCTCGCGGCCAGGCCTGCGCCAAGCGGCCCCAGTTGCCAAGCCTGCTGGACCTTGGCCCGGACAGCGGGGTGCTGGTGCAAGGGCTGACCGGCCGGGCCGGCCGGGCCCATGCCCGGCGGATGCGGGCCTACGGCACGCCGGTGGTGGCCGGGGTGACGCCCTTTCGGGGCGGCGGCGAAGTGGATGGGCTGCCGGTCTACGACACCGTGGCCGAGGCAATGGCCTGCCACGACATCGCGCTTTCCGTCATCTTCGTGCCGGCCGCCGGCGCGGCCGACGCCATCGAGGAAGCGGCGGCGGCCGGCGTGGCGCGCATCGTGTGCATCACCGACGGCATCCCCCAGCGCGACATGCTGGCCGTGCGCGCCGCCCTGGCCGGGCGGCAGACGACGCTGATCGGCCCCAACACGCCCGGGCTCATCCTGCCGGGCCAGTGGTTTTCGGCCGGCATCATGCCCACAGAACCCTTCACGCCCGGCCCTGTGGCGATTTTTTCCCGCAGCGGCACCCTGACCTACGAGGTGGCTTCGCGGCTGTCGGCGGCCGGCATCGGCCAGGCCCTGGCCGCCGGCATGGGCGGCGATCCGTTCGGCGGCGCGGGCTTCGTGGAGTTGTGCGAGATGGTGCGCGACGACGCCCGGGTGCGGGCAGTGATGGTCATCGGCGAAGTGGGGGGCACGGCCGAGGAGGAGCTGGCCGAATACGTGGCCGGCACGAAGTATCCCAAGCCGGTGGCCGCTTTCGTGGCCGGCGTGAGCGCGCCGCCGGGCCGCACCTTGGGCCATGCCGGGGCGCTGTTGGAGCGGCCTGGCGGCGTGGCGGCCAAGCTGGCCTGCCTGACCCGGGCCGGGATACCGGTATGCGGGGAACTGGGCGATGTGGCCGGGGTCATGGCCGAGGCGCTGTGTCGGGGGTAAGCGGAGCCTGAACCCGGCACAGCAGCCCCCACAAAAGCAAAGCGCGCCCAGGGCGGGCGCGCTTGCGAACATCATCGCGCTTTCAGGGCGCGGATCAGGGCTTGGCCGGCGGCGTGGCCGGCTCAGCCTTGGCGTCCTTTTTCTCACGCTTGGGGCGCACGTACCCCTTGTACTTGTCCTCGATCTTGGTCTTTTCCTTGGCGAAAACGGCCGCATCCTGGGCATGTTCCTTTTCTACCCAGTTCCGGTAACGGGCTTCGGCCGCATCGGAACGGGCCGAGGAGGCCGGAGCCGGCGCGGGCTTGGCCGGAGCGGACGCCGGATTGTCCTTGGCGGCAGCGGCGGGCGGTTGCTGCCCGAAGGCAACGGGGGCACACAGGCAAAGCAACAGGGCCAAAAACGCCGACGCGGCGGATATGCGCATGAATTCTCCTGGGCGACCATGGTGGGGTCGCGTACTGTGGGCCGGAGCTAATCACATTTTCCCTGGCCCGGCAATGGTCGCCGGTAACGCAGCTCCGGAAAAGCGTTGGGGAAATGGAGCTCCCTCCTGGCCTTTTGAACCAGAATGGTCTAGAATGAAGTAATGTGGGATTCTGTTGCCGCCCGCGCTGATCCGGCGCTTTTCGGGGCCATGGCCGATGCTTCCCCGGATCTTTTTTTCTACAAAGATTCCGGGCTGGTCTATCGATATGTCAACCGTTCGTTTTGTGCGCTTTTCGACATCGATTCCTCGGAAATACTGGGCCGCGTCGATGACGACGCCTTTCCCCCGCCCAGCGCCCGACGGCATCGCCAGGCCGATCTGGCCGTGCTTGCTTCCCGACGCTCCCAGACGTTTGAATATGTCGTTGAACGCGGCGACCGATCAGTCTGGCTCCAAGTGCTCAAAACACCGGTCCTGGGAACCGACGGCGCGGTGGAGGGCATATTCTGCGTCGCCCGCAACATCACCGCCATCAAGGCCGCTGAAGATCAAAATCGTCGCACCGTGGCCGTACTGGAGCGCGACGCCGTTGACCGAGAAGAGGAGTTGCGGCGCACCAACGAGGAACTGCGCCGTCAGGCCGCTGAACGGCTCAAGGCGGAAAAAGCCCTGGAAGAGTCGCACCGAAGCCTCAATTGCATCTTCGAAAACAGCCCCATCGGCATTGCCTTTGTCACGGACCGTATCGTGCGCCGGGCCAACCCCCGCTTCCATCAGCTCTATGCCCTGGAGCCAGGGCAGGCGGTTGGCTTGCCGACGGCGGATTTTTATCCCGACGCCAAGGCCTACGAGACCTTTGGCCGGGACTACTATCCGGCGCTGGGGGCGGGCGAGCGGGTGGATGTGGTGCGCATCATGCGCCGCCACGACGGCACGGAGTTCTGGTGCCGCATCATCGGCCAGGTTCTGGATGCCGCCAGGCCCCAGGACGGCTCCATCTGGCTCATGGAAGACGTCACCGAGCGCCGGCTGGCCGAGGAAGCGACCCTGGCCGCCGAGCGCCTCAAGCGCGAATTCATGGATAACATGTCCCACGAGATACGCACCCCTTTAAACGGCATCCTGGGCATGGCCGAGGTGCTGTCGGCCGGGCTGACCGATCCGCAGCAGCGCGAGTTGCTTGAGACGCTCAAAGAGTCCGGGCGCTCTCTGGCGGCATTGTTGGAAAATGTTCTGGATTTCGCCCGGCTCGACGCCGGGGACGTGGTCAGCCGTCGCGCGGCGTTTTCCCTGGTCAACCTGATTGAGGGCGTGGCTGCTTCCTTTGCCGGCGCGGCCATGCAAAAGGGCCTGCATCTATCCTGGCGCGCGCAGTCGTCAACGCCGGAACTCGTGATCGGCGACGGCGGCGGCTTGCGTCAGATCCTGGCCGCTCTGGTCAGTAACGCGGTCAAGTTCACCGACGCCGGCGCCATCGAAATCGTGGCTGAGGCCCAGCCTCCCCAGTCCGCATCCCGGGACGGCCAGACAACGGTCCTGGTGAGTCTGGCCGTGCACGACACCGGTATCGGCCTAACCCCCGACCAGATCGAATCCATCTTCGAACCGTTTCGCCAGGTAGACGGCAGCAAGACCAGACGCCATGGCGGCGCAGGCCTGGGCCTGGCCATCGCCGGCAAGCTGGCCGCCGCCATGGGCGGACAGCTTGCCGTGGAAAGCGAGCCGGGCCAGGGCAGCGTTTTTCGCTTTACCGCCCCTTTTGAAGTCCGCGCGGCCACGGATTCCTGACTTCCTATTCCCTTTGATTGACGCCTGTTTGTCCCCTCTTCTCCAGAGGGGCCAACGAGGTGCGTCCTCTTCACAAGACGAGCTGCGTGGGCTGGCCCGGTCCGGCGCTGGCGACCAGCCCTGGCGGCGGCTCCAGGGCGAGCAGGGGGGCAACGTCGGCCGGGGCCGAGCGGGCCGGGTCGAGCCAGTCGGCCATGACCGGTGGAGGGACAATAAGCGGCATCCGGTCGTGAACCGAGGCGGCCGCCCCGACGGCCGGCCGGGTAAGGATGGCGACGGTGTCCTTGACCTCGCCGGCGGCGGTGACGGCCCGCTCGTAGATCGCGCCCAGGCCCAGCACCGGCCGGCCCGGGATGCACAGGAAAAACCGGGTCTTGCGCCCGCCGGGGTCGGTGCGCCATTCGAAATAGCCGCTGGCCGGCACCAGGCAGCGACGGTAGCGGACGGCGGCGCGAAACGACGGCAAGGTCAGGGCCGTCTCGCTGCGGGCGTTGATCATGGGCCGGGACTTGGCCGAGTCGGCCAAGAAAACCGGCACGAATCCCCACCGAAAAAGCCCGGCCATGCGCCGGCCCGATTCCCTGGCCGTGAACACGGCTTCGATGAGCTGGGAGGGAAAGATTTCCGGTCGGGGCGGGACCTCGGGCAGATCGGGCACGCCCATGGCTTCGGCCACGAGCCGTCGCGGCACGGCCAGGGCGAATCGTCCGCACATGGGATTTCCTCCGTTTTGGGTCCGGGTTTTGCTAGGCCTGGGGAGCAAAGTGGACCCCAACGCCAGGAAATACGGCTGATGTTCAAAAAAGCTAGTTATTTCGACGACAAGAAAGGCTGGAAATACGTTTGGTGTAGCCGTTTCCCGGCACATGTTACTGCATTTGTAACAAAGTCAAACCCATGATGTCGTTGTCCACGCCGCTGCCGTCCCCTGGTGATCCGGACTGCGAGTACCAGCCCATTCCCGTGGGCCATTTATTCCCCCATGCGCCGGGGGATTTCCAGGTCTTTTTACGCCATGGCGACAATCATACCCTGTTTGCCAGGGTCGGCGAAGAGTTCACCAGTGTTCGCCGCGAAATGCTCGCCGATTACGGCGTGCGCACGGTTTATATCCACCGCGACGAGCGCGAACGCTACCGGGACTACATGCGCCGCCATTTGCCCGGGGCGCTTTTAGGCCCGCATCTGCCCATCGCCGAGAAAGCCGCCGTTTTCTACCACAATTGCTGCGACATCGTGCGCGACCTCATCCGTGAGCGCCTGCCCCAGGCTGTTTCCGACGTCCATGGGCGGCTGTTTGTCGGCTATGCCCGGGACAGCGTGGCCTTTTTGTGCTCCGAGGCTGGCCTGGCCCGCATGGGGGCGCTGATGGCCCATGATTACGACGTCTACAGCCATGGTGTGCACGTTTTTGTGTACACGGTCTATCTGCTGCGTTCCCTGGGCCTGCCCCAGGGGGCCATTGTCCAGGCCGGAGTGGGGGCTCTGCTCCATGACGCCGGCAAGGAGGGCGTGGACCCGGCCATCTTGACCAAGCCGGGCCGGCTTTCCCGGGAGGAGTTCGACGCCGTGCGCGAACATCCGGTCCTTGGGGCGCGGCTTTGCCGCAGCCTGGGGCTGTCGCGTCTGGCCCAGGAGTGCATTCTCATGCACCACGAAAAACTCGACGGCCGGGGCTATCCGACCGGGCTTTCCGGCGAGGCCATCCCGGTGCACGCCCGGGCCGTGTCCCTGGCCGACGTCTACGACGCCCTGACCTCCCGGCGCTGCTACGCCGACGCGGTCACGCCCTTCGAGGCCCTGCGCATCATGCGCCATGAGATGGCCGGCTCTTTCGATCTCGACCTCTACAAGCGGTTTGTCATGCTTTTAAGCGGCGCAGCCCTGGTGTGACGCTTGCGTCCGGCCCAAGACCCCGCTAGCGTCTCGCGTTCTCGTCGGGGTTTTGTCGGCGGCGGTTTAGGGCGCTCTTGGCGACAGAACGCCATTGGGGGAGGCTCAACCGCAAAGGCGTCCGTGCAAAGGAGCTTTTCATGCCCACCATCACGCCCCACATCGCCACGGTGCTGCCGCAGTCCGGCAAACGCTTTCATTGGTTGCTGGCTGCCCTGGTCTTTCAGATCGTGGCTTCGCCGTTTGTCGCCGGTTCCGCTTCGCTGATCCTGCAGGATTTGCTGTTCCTGGCCATTTTGCTGGCCGCCCTGGGAGCCGTCAGGCATACGCCGCTGCGCCGGGTCAACAGCCTGTTGGCGGTGATTTGCTCCGTGGCGGTGGTCCTCAAATACAGCTTCCCGGATTGGTATCTGGATGTGGCGGTCAGCCTGCTTGGGGCCATGGTCATCCTGTCCACGGCCGTGGAGATGGTCAACTACCTGTCGCGGCAGCGCCGGGTGGATCTGGACACGGTGCTCGGCGGGCTGTGCGTGTATCTCTTCATGGGCGCGTTGTGGCTCATCCTGTATTCCCTGGCCGTGCAGTTCGATCCCCTGGCCTTCGACTTCACGGTCCATGGCCGGGATCTGTCCCCCCATCGCCGCGACAGTCTGCTGCTTTTTTTCAGCTACGTGACCCTGCTCACCACCGGCTACGGCGACGTGATTCCCATTTCCCCGGTGGCCCGCACCCTGGCCATCCTGGAAGGCATTTCCGGCCAGTTCTACCTGGTCTTTTTCATGGCCCGGCTGGTGGGGCTGCATGTGGCGGAGAAGGGCGTGGCAGCTCCTTCCCCGGCCCATTCCGAGGAAGGCTAATGCCGTTGACGTCCGCTCTTTGGCTTATATTGGGCAAGGACTGACCAAGCCTAAAACGCCGCCAAAATCCCCACCACCGCGCCCGTGGACAGCGAGGCCAGCACGCCGCCAATCAGCGCGCGGCCGCCCAGGGCCGTGATCTCGGCCTTGCGCGACGGGCAGATCGCCGTCATGCCGGCGAGCAAAATCCCCACCGAACCGCAATTGGCGAAACTGCACATGGCATAGGTCAGGATGAGCCGGGCGTGTTCGGAAAGCGCCTCAGGCGGCAGTTTGGCCATGTCGATAAAGGCAATGAATTCGTTGAGCACGATCTTGGTGCCCAGAAGCGAGCCGGCCGTGGCCGCCTCGGCCCAGGGCACGCCGATGAGCCAGGCGGCCGGGGCCATGGCCACGCCCAGCATCCGCTCCAGGGTGAGCGGCGCGCCGGCGACGCCGGGCAGCGCGCCAAGCAGGATGTTGGCCAGCTTCACCAGGGCCACGAAGACCAAAAGCGTCGCGATGATGCTCCAAAAGAGCTTGAGCCCGTCGGCCGTGCCCGAGACCACGGCGTCCATGCTGCCCGAGGCCGGGGATTTGGGAATCTTGCGGCCAAGGGTCGGTTCCTTGGTTTCCGGGAGCATGAGGCCAGCAATGAGCAGGGCCGCCGGGGCGTGGATGACCGAGGCGGTAAGGATATGGCCCAACGCGTCGGGGATGATGCCTTTTAGGACCGTGGCGTAGAGCATGAGCATGGTGCCGGCGATGCAGGACATGCCCGTGGCCATCATGGCGAAGAGTTCGCTGCGGGTGATGCGCTCCATGTAGGGGCGGATGAGAAGCGGCGCTTCGATCATGCCGAGGAAGATGCAGCCCCCGGCCCCCACGCCCAGTACGCCGCCGATGCCCATGGCCCGTTCAAGGATCAGCGAAAAGCCCCGCACCACATAGGGCAGGACGCGCCAATAGTAGAGCAGCGAGGCCAGGGCGGCGATGACGATGACCAGCGGCAGGGCCTGGAATCCCAGGATGAAGGCCGAGCCTGGGTCGGTGACGGCATAGGGGGCCGGGCCGCCGCCAACGAAGCCGAAGACGAAGGCCGTTCCGGCCCGCGTCGCTTCGTCCATGGCCGCCACCACGGCATTGAGCGCCATGAAGACGCCGCGCAAAAACGGGGCCTTGAGCATGAGCGCGGCCAGCACGAACTGCAAGGCCAGGCCGCCGAGGCACATGCGCCAGGGGATGACGCCCTTACGTTCGCTTATAAGGCCGGCGACGAGCAAGATGACGCAAAGGCCGAGCAAAGGCTGCAACATGGCGGTTTCCTGGGAGGCGGCGGTTTAGAACATGCTCCAGAGCATCCGGGTGGCCATGGCCAGCAGGAACACGGCGAAGAAGCGCTTAAGCGTCGCTACCGGCAGCTTGTGGGCCAATTTGGCCCCGTAAGGGGCGGTCAGCACGCTCACCGCGGCCACGCCGACAAGGGCCGGCAGATAGATGTAGCCAAAGGACAGGGACGGCAGGTTCGGCGCGCCGAAGCCGTTTATGATGTAGCCGATGGTTCCGGCCAGGGCGATGGGGAAGCCGATGGCCGCCGAAGTGCCCACGGCCGTGTGCATGGCCACGTTGCACCAGACCATAAACGGCACCGACATGGTGCCGCCGCCGATGCCGACCAGGCTCGACACCGCCCCGATGGCCAGGCCGGCCCCGAACATGCCGAGCTTGCCCGGAATCTGGCGGTGGGCCTTGGGCTTGATGTTGAGCAGCATCTGAATGGACACGTAATAGAGAAAGGCCACGAAAAAGCCCTTGAGAAAGCCCGTGGACAGCTTGGCCGCCACGCAGGAGCCCAAGAACGTGCCGACCAGGATGCCCGGGGTGATGGCCTTGACGATGGGCCACACCACCGCGCCCCGGCGATGGTGGGCGCGAAGGCTCGATACCGAGGTGAACATGATGGCGGCCAGCGACGTGCCCAGGGCCATCTGCATGATGAGTTCCTGGGAGAACCCCTGGGCGGTAAAAAACCAGAACAAGGCCGGGACCACGACAATGCCGCCGCCCACTCCGAGCAGGCCGGCGATGATGCCGGCGAAAGCGCCGAAGACGAGATAGGCCAGCAGAAACGACAGTGACGGCATGGCAGGCTCCTTAAGGGAAGGAATAAGGGCTGCCTGTAACGGAATATGCCGTCATTGAAAAGCGTTACAAGGCGTTGGACAAGAGAAAACCCCGACCGCGACGGGATCGCGGCCGGGGAAAAGGTGAAGCGGCGCGGTTACGCCGCTTACCAGCCTTGCATCCGGGAATCAGCTTGCCGGGGTATGCCGGACGCCGCTGGCCGGGTTGCTTGGCCCATGCACATGCTTGGGCCGTCATCCGGCAGCAACAGCCGTCGCGAACAACAGGCGAAGCGAGGCGTGGACGCTGCGGGATTGCGGCCATCGTGTCGCGTCCACGAAGAGCACAGAGGGCATGTTGCAAACACCAAATTCAAGCCATTCGTTTTTCTAAAAAATACCAACGTATTTTTTAGGAGCGCGGCTCTAGGCGATGCCGTAGCCGCTGATGTGCTTCATGTATTCGTCGACCTCTTGGGCCAGGTGATTGAACAGCTTGTTGACGCCGTTGTCCGGCTCCGAGCCGATCTTGGCGAAGACGTTGCCGGCCTTGGCGTAGGCTTCCTCGAAAGCGTCGTCGCTCAGGCCAGACATTTCCTTGGCCTCTTCCTTGGTCAGATGACCGGTGTGGACGAAATAGGCGCAAACGACGGCGTTGACTTTCCGGATGGGTTCTTTTTTCGGCATGGGCGGACTCCTTGTGAAAACGGGCGTAAAGTTATGCCTGTAAAACTACGGCATTTGCGCCTGGAATTGCAAGGCCTTTGCGAAAAAAAAGCCGGAGATCGACGCGGGGTTGCGTCTAGGCGCCTTTGCCGCGGTCGGCCAGGGGCTTGATGTCGACCACGGGCGTGCCGTCCAGGGCCTCCAGGGCGTCGATGGTCAGCACATTGCCCTCGACGGCGGTCAGGCGCACCCGATGCAGGCCGATGGGGTTGGGCCGGTCCGGGGAGCGGGTGGAGAAAACGCCGGTCAGGGGGCGGGAGAGGTCGCGGCGGGGATGCACGGCCTGACAGGCGCGGTCGGCCTGGTGGAACCAGGTAAAAAGCAGAATCTCCTGGCCCGGGGCCAGATCCTTGGCCGCTGCGGCATAGGCTGGGTCCAGGATGACCGTGGCGGATGGAGCGTTTTCCGTCTCGAACTTGGGAGCGGTCGCCTTGTCGGTGAGCGTCGAGCGCACCACGCCGACGGCGCGTAGGGTCAGGTCCATCGCAAGCCTCCTTTATCCTGCGGCCTCAGCTCCTTTGGGTGGAGCCGACATAGATGCCGGCCAGGGCCAGGGCCACGCCGGCCAGTTCGACCGGGCCGGTGGGTTTGGCGAAAAAGAGCACGTCCCAGACATAGGACAGGGTGGGCTGGAGCAGGAGCACCAGCCCGGCCAGGGCCGGCCGCGCCCCGGCCAAGCCGTGGGAGATGGACAGCCAGCCGATGCCCTGCCCGATGACGCCAAGGGCCACAAGCGACCAGACGCTTGTGGCCGTGGGCAGGGCCAGGGAGTCGCCGCCAAGGACGGCCACCGGAGCGAGCAGGGCGGCTCCGGCCAGGGACAGCACGGCCATGGCNNGGTGACGGCCTTTTTGAGCGTCAGGATGAAAAGCCCGTAGAACACGGCCGTGGCCAAGCCGTAGCCCACGCCCAGGCGGAATTCCGGGGTCTGGCCGGCAAAGCCTCGGCCGACCACGAGGTACAGTCCGGCCACGGCCACGGCCATGCCGGCCAGAAAGCCCGCCTTGGGCACGCGCCGGGCCGTGACGGCGGCCACGACGGTGACGAGAAACACCTGGAAATTGCCGACCAGGGTGGCCAGTCCCGGGCCGATGTAATTGATGCTCAGATGCCAGCAGAACAGATCGGCGCTAAAAAACACGGCGCAGGCAAAAGCCGGCCAGGCCAGGGCGCGCCTGGCCGCAGCCAGATTGCCGGTGACGCCGAGCAGGCCAAGCAGGGTGAGGCCGCCGAAAAACATGCGGTAAAAAGCCGAGACGGCCGAGGGCACGCCGGCCAGCTTCACGAACACGGCCGAGAAGCTGATGATGACCGCGCCAAAAAGGAGTTGTCCCATGTCGCGCTAGCCGAAGTGGTCGAAGCCGCGTTCGTTTATGGGCGAGCCGTTAAGCGTGTAGCCGGGCTTGGCCGTAACCGCCCCGATGGGCTTGGCGGCAGGCACGGCGGCGCGCAGGGCGGCC
>DLGG01000110.1:4009-4197 GCA_002482565.1 Solidesulfovibrio magneticus | reverse complement strand
CAGCCCGGCAGCAACCCGCGCGGCGCGGCCACGGCTAGGTCCTCGCCGGGCCGGCCGCACTGGCGCAACAGTTCAAGCAGGCACGCCGCCACCTCGAAGCCGGCCGGTCCGCCGCCGGCCACCAGCACCCGCACGCGTTCGCCGTCAGCCGCCCGGGCCAGGATGTCCTGGCGCGCCAGCAACAAATT
>DLGG01000110.1:0-3948 GCA_002482565.1 Solidesulfovibrio magneticus | reverse complement strand
CCGCCGCGAAATCCGGCAGCACCCGGCTGCCCAGGCCAAAGCTCGCCGCGTCGTAGTCGAGGCGGTCGCCATCGGCCAGGAGCAGCCGCCGGGCGGCCGGCTCCACGGCCACGGCCAGACCGCGCCGAAAGACGCCGCCGCCGGCCTCGCACAGCGCGGCCACGGGAAAGGTCAGGTCGGCCAAGCCGTAGCGGCCGGTCAGCAGTCCCGGCCCCATGCCGGAATAGGCCAGGGTTGGCCCCGGAGCCAGGCACACGACCTCGATCCCGGCGGCCAAGAACTCGGGCAGCCGGGCCAACACGGGCAGATGGGCATGGCCGCAGCCAGCCAGAACGAGGCGTTTTCGGGCCATGCCTCCTTCTACCCCAAGGCGGCGGCGGAGGAAATGGCCGACCGCAAAAAAAGCGCCCGACGCGTGGACGTCGGGCGTTGTCACGAGCAAACGGGCTCTAGTCGTGTCCCTTGAAAGAAACGATGGTATTGTTCAATAAAAATTTGTGCGTGTTAGCTCACTACGTCCGAAAAGCCCCCCTGCGCTTTTCGGGGACGCGACGCGGGAACGGCGGATGTCAGCGCTCCTCGGCAATCTGGCTCCAGGGCAGCCGGAAGGGCAGAAGCAGCCACATGGTCGTCCCCTGCTCCGGCCGGCTTTCCACCGCGATTTCCCCGCCCATGGCCCGGGCCAGCCGGCAGGCGAAGGCCAGGCCGAGGCCGGCCCCCTGAAATTGCCGCGTATAGCTGGTTTCTCCTTGGAAAAACGGTTCGAAAACGCTGTCCAGACAGTCTTCCTCCATGCCGATGCCGGAATCGGCCACGGCAAAGACGACGCTGCGCCCCCTGGCCGTATCCCGCGGCGCACTGAACACCGTGACCTGGACAAAGCCCTCCAGGGTGAATTTCAAGGCGTTTTCGACAATACAGGCGAGGATCTTGGCCACCTTTCCCTCGTCGCCGATGAGGTGGGCGGGAACGGCAGGATCGAGCTCCACGTCGAACTGCAGTCCCTTGTCTATGGCCATGGCAACATAGGCGTCCTTGACCTTGTTGAGCAGGCCGACGACGGAAAAGAGCTTGTTTTCAAGCTGCGGCCCGTTGGCTTCCAGAGTCGTATAATCGAGGATGGCGGTCAGGAGCTTGGACAACCTCGTGCAGGCGAATTTGGCGTTTTCGATATACAGCCGCTGCTCATCATCGAGGTCTGTGGACTGCATCAGGTGCAACATGCCGTTCACCCCGTTGATGGGCGTGCGGATCTCGTGGCTCATGTTGTCCAGAAAGATCGACTTGGCCCGGTTGGCCGCTTCCGCCGCCTGGATGGCCTGGCGCAACGCTTCTTCCTCGCGCTTGCGTTGGGTGATGTCGATCCAGCTGGACCGGACCATGGGCACGTTGTTTTTTGAGGGGAAACGGACGAGGCGCACCTCGCAGACCACATGCTGCCCCAGGGCGTTTATAAGCCAGCGCTCGACAATAATGTCTTCGCCGGCCAGGGCCCTGTTCCAGTTCTCCCGAATGGACTCGGCCACAGGTTTCCCGTCGGGCTGCTTGGGGGCGTAGAATCGGTGCACCCCATGGCGGCGCAGCTCCTGCTCGGTGCAACCAAACAATGCCTCGGCCCGGGCATTGACCAGAACAACGGCTTCCCGCTCCACATCGGCCACGACAATGGCTTCCGGGGCCTGCTCGACCAGTGTCCGGAAACGCGCCTCGGTTTCCCGCAGTGCCAGGATGCCTTCTTCCATGGCCTGGGCCATGGCGTCAAAAGCTTCTCCCACAAGGCCGATGTCGCCGTCCTTGGCGCCAAGGCCCGTCCTTGCGGTCAACAGCCCGTCCTTGAAGGCCACGGCGGCTTCATAGATCTTGGAGCAATGTAGGGCGATCTTCATCTTGAGCAGCACCAGCGAGGCGATAAACGAAAACGCGATGACAACCGCGCCCAGCACGATCCAGAGCTTGAGGGCGTCGAGGGAACGCTGCCGGGCGACTTCCGTGGGCACGCCGATGGCGATGAACAGATAGGGCTTGGTCGTTGTGCCCAGCGTTACGCCCTGGATGCTGTAAATCCTGTCGATGCCGTCGATGTCTCGGGACGAAAACACGTGCCGGTTGCCCAAAAAGGCGTCCCGCAGCACGGCGTTGACCGAACCGACCTGACGCGGCTCGCCCCGGTCGTTGCTGGCAAGCAGCGTCCGAAAGGCGTGGTCAAGCAGGATGATGCTCGAATCCTCGGGGAGCTTGGCCTGGGAGAAATAGCCGGCATAGTTGGAGAGCCGCACCACGGCAATGAGGATGGCGACGATGTTTCCCTGGGCGTCGGTGACGGGATAGGAAAACGGCAGCACCGGCTCGAAGGTCAACCGGCTGATGATGTATTCGCCAATGGCGAAGCCCTTGGTCGCCAGGACATCGATCACATGCTTGCGGTCGGCGAGGGAGACGCCGCCGGCCGGGATTGGGGCCGCCGAGGCAAAAACCGCCCCGTCGGGATAGACGGCGTGAAAATTGGCGTAATCATTATAGATGGACTTGATGTTGCGAAAGGTCTCCGACATGGCCCGGGCGTCCAGGCGCTTGAACTCCTCTGTATTGGCCAGGGTGGAGAGCAGGATCTTGGCGTTTTGGGTAAGCTTTTCCTGAATGACGATCAGCCCGGACACGGCCCTGGTCGTTTCCAGCTCAATGGCGCTGCGCTCCCGGCCGTACTCGCTCCAGGCGACATAGGCAATGACGGTGACAAACGGCGAGGCGCAAACAAAAAATGCGATGACAAATACCTTGTAGAGCTGGATGCTGCTGTGCTTGTCCATAGTTGATGCCCCGCAAGACCTTGCCAGATACGGTTGGCGAAGTGTCGCAACAGGATGCAAGCACAGTAAGCGACAACAGGCGTATAATGACGCATGCGGCGAGGGACGGAACAGGATTCCTCGATACTATTCGAGAAGCGGCGGAGAAAGTCAACTCCCGGGCCGCGACCGGCGTCGGGAGTCGAGAGTCGGGAGGGTTCGCGACGGGAATCAGGCTTCGCCGGCCTCGGCGGGCAGACAGCCCAGGCGGCGCAGCTCGGCCAGGATGGAGCCTTCGTCCACGGGTTTTTGCAGAAACGAGGTGGCCCCGCCCAGGTACATGGCGTTGTGGGTGTCCTCGCCATCCTCCAGCACCGAAGTGATGACGATCTTGGCGCAGGCCTCGGGGGCAAGGCCGCATTCCTTTTCGATCTCGCGGATTTCCTTGAGCGCCCGTGGGCCGTCGATGACCGGCATGAGCAAATCCATGAAGACCAGACCATAGGGATCGCCGGCCTCCATGGCCTTCTGGAAGGCCATGACCGCGTCCTCGCCGTTCACGGCGGCGTCGCACCGGGCGTAAGGGTGCAGGATGTATTCGAGAAAGCTGCGGCTGTAAAAATCGTCGTCGACTATAAGCGCCCTCATGATGCCTCCGGGGGTGCGTTCGCGGCCTGGTTTGGGGAGGGACGGCTTGTTTTTCTATCGGGGCTGCGCCGTGGCTGTCAAGGCGATCTAAGGGCTAGTCGTTTTTAAGAATCGTCGCATAGTTGCCGGCGCAGTGGCAATCGGTGTCGTAGCGGCGCACGTAATCAAGCCGGCTGCGCAAGCAGGCCAGCTGGCCGTCGCGAAACACGGCCCAGACCTTGCCGTAGCCGGCGCACAGGTAGCTCTCCGGCCCGATGACGGCCTGCTTGAGGGCGGCGGGGTTGCCCATGAGCTCCTTGACCTGGGCGATGGACATGCCGGGCGCCAGACTGCGCTCGGCAAAGGCGGCGTCGCGGCGCATGTCGTCGGCCATCTCCCGGGCCGCGAAGGCCCTGTCGGCGGCGAAAGGCACGGCGGCCATACGAGCCTCGGCCGCCTGGCGGTCGCGTACGGCGGTTTCGGCCAGGGCGGCGGCCCGCAGTTCGGGGCTGGCGGCCAGGGCGGCCAGCCGCTC
>DLGG01000192.1 GCA_002482565.1 Solidesulfovibrio magneticus | reverse complement strand
GCCCTGGCCGCCGCCGAGCCGGCGCGATTTGCCGTCATCGACGCCGCCCCCGGCCCGGACGTGGTGGCCGAGGCGGTCTGGGGCGTGGTGAGCAAGAGGCTGTAGAGAAGAAGAGGGAAGAAAAGCGAAGATGCCTCCGGCGGCCGGGGGCCTGATGCCCCCGGCCCCCCCCCGAAAGGGGTGAAGGTTGCAGGGGGCTTGACGCTAGGCGAAACGTTTTCGGTAAAGAGACAAGGCAGACCGTCGCATTCGACGGGAAACACGCTGGCCCGGCGACAGCCCAAAAAAATGGCGCGGGATGGAACGCGACGCGTCTCATGTTGCGTAAATTTCGTCGTTACACAATAAATTGCGTGCGGCTCATTTCAAGGGCGACATTGCCGTAGTCCAGATTTCATGCTCCCACCAACGATCTGGGAAGCCCATGTGTTTGGAATGAGACAAAGGGCAGCTTTGGATATGTTGTTTGAGTCTCTGTCCCCACGTCGATCTTATACAGATATTGTTCAGAAAATATTGAAGAACAAAAGCTTGCGCGTAGAATTTATTGTCAGAGATCACGTTAGTGACTTCATTTGTGAATGATGGCTTGACGGTGAAGGTTGCATTCCAGAGCAGAGAGTGGTGCGCGCAGACATTTCTCAGGTATGACACGGCGTGTATCCATGATCCAAATATTTTATACCGAACTCTGAATGCGTTTGAAATAAACTTTCTGTCCTCAGGTTCTGTCAGTACGGAATAGATGCGAGACCAAGATCCAAGCGGAAGCACTTCAGAAACCATCCAGCTTGGCGGCAAGGCTGGTTCATGGTATTTTCTGTAATATGCACGGCAGAAGCTAGGGCCGTCGTTAGTGTGGTGAAATCCAGTTTCTTTTTGAATAAGGCGAAGGAGTTGGAGGTGGTTGAAGTTTTTTTGCGGTCTTTGAAAAAGACGGCAATCTTCATACCATTGGGAACCATACTTGAGCGACATGTGGTCGTTGACAATCGCTCGGAAAGCGACTTCAATTCTTTCGATGGCGTCCATGACTAGAAGCCGTAATTGACGATCGAATATATAGAGCAAGAGAATGTGGTTGAATGAGACGCCTTCTTGGAAATGGTGATCAGGGTCGTTTTCGATTTGGTACGGCTTGCAGTAAACACTGAGACGATAGTAACCAATAAACTTCAAATATGCTGTTGCCTTTTCACGGTCAGGAATCGTTAATCCCCTCGTTTCAAAGAGCGTAATCTGCTCGTCTAGGCTAAGGGGTGGTTTTGTAAAGAGATTTTTTTCTTTGTCCATGGGCAAAAAAAAACCCACCGTGGTTCGCGGCTACTCCCAAGGGAGCATCTAGGCGTGGTGGGTATTTTTAGAAGTTGGATGCAATACAAATGGTGGCAAAAGAGCCTTTTGTCAAGCTGGGCTCCACACGTTCCGCTCCGTACTTCCCAAAGTGATGACGGGACTGACGGGACGGCCGCGGGACCTCGCCCCTACCCCAGGGCGGCCAGGGTCTTTTCCACCGGCCGGCGCTCCGGGACCACGGGCAAAGGCTCCTTGCCGTCGCGCACCGCCTCGGACACGTACAGGCCGCAGTAGCAGGCCCCGTGTTCGGCCACGTCCGGGGCGCGGTACTCGCAGGGGCAGACCACGTCGCGGTCCAGCTCGAACTTCCCCGAGGCCAGACGGCACGGGCAGGCCATGTAGCCGTAGCGTTCCTTGTTGGTCAAAAGCCCGGCCATGAGGTCGAGGACCATGGCCGTGTCGGGGTTGAAGTGAAACCCCTTGGCCGCCTGCAGGGGGGCGAGCTTCTCGAAAAGTTCCTGGGCGTCCATGTTATTTGCCGCAGCTTTCCAGCATGGAGAGCAGCTCGTCGCGCCGGAATCCCACGATGACCTTGTCGCCGATGACGATGGTGGGGAAAGACAGAGCGGGGTTGAGCTTGCGCACGATGTCCATGATCTTGGTCCGCTCCTCCCCGCTCAGGAAATCGACGTGGACGCAGTCGTAGGGGATATGCTTTTCCTCGAGGAATTCCTTGGCGTGCTTGCAGTGCACGCAGGTGCTCAGGGCGTAGACTTTGATGTCGGCGGACATGGCAAACTCCTTGATCTGGCGGCGTTAGCGCGGCGTTTCTCGCATTCCGTTCCGTATTCCCCTTTCCAGACGCCGGGTCAAGTGCGAAAGGGGCCAGGTGAGCAGCAGATAGAGCAGGGCCAGGGGCAGATAGGTCTCGAAGGTGCGGTAGGTGGAGGCGTTTATGACCTCGGCCGCCTTGGTCAGCTCGCGCAGGCTGATGACCGACAGCAGCGAGGAATCCTTGATGCACGACACGAACTGGCCGGTCACTGGGGCCACGATGCGCCGGGCCGCCTGGGGCAGCACGACGTAAAGCAGGGCCTGGCGGCGGGTCATGCCCGAGGACATGGCCGCTTCCCATTGCCCATGGTCCACGGACTCCACACCGGCCCGCACCATCTCCGAGATATACGCCCCGGAAAACAGCGACAGGGTGAACGTGCCGATGACAAAGGGACTGTCCACCCGCACCACCACGCCGACGCAGAAGTAGAAAATAAGGATCTGGACCAGAAGCGGCGTGCCGCGAAAGGCCCCCACGTACAGGGCGGCCAGCTCCGAAAGCACGATGTTGCCCGACACCGAAGCCAAGCCCGAAAGCAGGCCGAAACACAGCCCAAGGGTGATGGCCACCACGGATACGGCCAGGGTCAGGCCCAGGCCGTCGAGGAAAATCGACCGGTAGGCCCAGACCGCCGACCAGTCCCAATGGTAGCGCAGGCGCGACAGCACCAGCCAGGACAGGCCGGCCAGAACGGCCAGGATGGCAAAACGCACGGCAAGACGGGGCATGTCAGCAACGCTCCGGAAAAAGGCGCGGGGCAGCGGCAGGCAGGCGTCCACCGGGTAGCAGGGGGTGGCGGGAGGTCTTCAAAGGCCGTCCGATCATCGGCCCTTGGGGGCCGTGAACGCCCCGGCCGGCAGCACCAGCACGTAGGGCACGCGCACACCGAAATCCCCGGCCAGCCGGGCGGCGATGTCCTTGGACACGTCGCGCGGGGCCGTGGTCAGGTAGACGGCGTTGGCCTCGGTCTCGATCTGGCCGGTTTCGTTTTTCCAGCCGCC
Organism: Solidesulfovibrio magneticus; assembly: GCA_002482565.1. Classification (GTDB taxonomy): domain Bacteria; phylum Desulfobacterota; class Desulfovibrionia; order Desulfovibrionales; family Desulfovibrionaceae; genus Solidesulfovibrio; species Solidesulfovibrio magneticus_B. Next base: position 19,369 of record DLGG01000192.1, on the reverse strand, counting down.
GACGCCGGCCCCCAGGCGGGTGAAGCCGCCGTAGGTTTCGGCCAGCCAGGCCTCCAGGGCGGCGGCGGCGGTCAGGGCGCTCGACCCGTCGGCCAGGGCGGCCGGCACGACGAAGAGGTGGGCGAACACCTGTTCGGTGTCGGCGGCCGCCGGCAGCGGCCGGGCGGCAAGCAGGCCCAGCAGCAACAGGGCGGCCAGGAAGCGGCGAACAAGGGGCATGGCGTCTCCAGACAGGCGGCGGTTGGCCGCACCGGCGGCAAGGGCGGCCGACGTGGGGCGGTCGCCGGGGCATGGCGCGGCCCTGTCGCCGCACGCACGCGGGACAGGGCCGGCAGGGTTGGGGCAATGCAGCGTCATCTGCCGAGAATGTCCTTGAAATGCTTGGCGCGCAAGGTCTCCAGCGTGCCGTCGGCCTTGATGGAGGCGATATACATCTCGACGTACTGCCACAGGTCGAAATCGCCTTTTTGCATGGCGATGCAGAACGGCTCGTAGGTAAAGGGCGTGAGCAGGGCCTTGGTGGTCTCGGGGTGCTGCTTGTGGTGCTTGGCGATGGAAATCTGGTCGTAGATGAAGGCGTCGGCCCGGCCGGCGGCCACGTCGGCGGCGCAGGCCGTCTCGTCCTGGTAGCGGTTGATGGTGGCTTTGGGGAACCGCTTGGCGGCCACGATGTCGGCGGTGGTGCCGGTCTTGACGGCGATGACCCGCCCGGGCCGGTCGAGACCGGCGGCGTCGGCCAGGTCCGGAGCTTTCTGGACGCTTGCCAGGATGCACAGCCCGGTGGTGAAATAGGGCGAGGAGAAGGTGATGGTCTTGGCCCGCTCCAGGGTGCCGGTGATGCCGGAAATGATCAGGTCGATCTTGCCGGAGGTGAGCGCCGGAATGAGTCCGGTCCACTCCATGTCCTTGATTTCGAGTTCCACGCCCAGGCGTTCGGCCAGGGTTCTGGCGATGTCCACGTCAAAGCCCACGGGCTTGCCCTTCTCGTCCACGTACTCGAAGGGCCAGAATTTGAGTTCCATGCCGACGACGAGTTTGCCGCGCTTGACGATCTGGCGCAGGGCGCTGCCTTCGTAGATGTCGTAGGGGGTTATGGCCAGGGCTGTGCCGCAGCACATGGTGAGGGCCACGAAGGCAAGGCACACGACGCGTATGAAGCGGATCATGGCGTTTCTCCGGGGTTGGGGTTTCGGTTGGGGCGGGAAGTCCGTCATACAGGAATGCCTAGCAGAAAAACGGCGAAAAGAAACCTGCCGGCGGGACAAGAGTAAGGCGGCCCGGAACAAGGGGCAAGGAGGAAGGGACATGCCTGGACGGATGTTGTGGCTGGCTTTGGCGATGGCGGCGACCTTGGCCGGCTGTTTCGCGCCCAGGGCCGAGACGGAAGCCCGCAATTGGCGGCCCGACGGGCCGGGCGGCCGCACCCTGTCCCAGCTTTTGGCCCTGTCGCCCGGCATCGCGGCCACCACCTGGGAGTCCTTTGACGGCCCGGGCGGCGCGACGGACGTGCGGCTGACGGCGGAATACGCCGTGCCCCGTCTGGCCGCGGCCTGTCCCGCGCCCCCGGCCGGCCAGGAAACGGCGGCCAGGGCGTTTTTCGTCCTCGGGCTGACGGTGACCCCGGCCGGGACGGTGGATTTCGCTTACGCCGAGGCCCGGGGCTACGCCGCCTCGGGAGCCTGGCAATCGACGCCGCTGGACATCGGCGTGGTGGCCGATCTGGTGGCCAAGGCTGCAGTGCTGCCCTGCGCGGCCCTCGCCTTGGCCAAGGGCTCGTGAAGGAGCGGGAACCCGCAGGCCGCATGACAAACGGGCCGGGAACGCCTTTCGCGCGTTCCCGGCCCGTTTGTCTTTTGGGATATCGGCGGAGCTGCTTACTTGCCCTTGCTGGCCTTGATGGCTTCTTCGAGCTGCTCGAAGGTCGGGCGGTAGTGGATGGGGATGGCCCGGCGGCCGGCTTCCAGGGCCACGGGCGGCGGGTTGCCGCCGACGAACGACCCCAGCGACGCCTTGGCCACCAGCAAGATGTGCTCGATCTCCTTGGCCCGAAACTCCAGGTTGGTGGCGATGGGGGCGACAAAGCCGTAAGCCAGCAAAACGCCCATGAACGTGCCGACCAGGGCCGCGCCGATGCTGTGGCCCAGCACTTCGGCCGGTTCGTTGAGTTTACCCATGGTGATGACGACGCCCAGAACGCAGGCCACGATGCCCAGGGCCGGCAGACCGTCGGCGATCTTGCCGATGCTGTGGGAGGGGATGAGCAGTTCGTGTGCCGTGGCTTCAATGTCGGCGTCCATGATGTTGTCGAACTCATGGGCCTCGATGTTGACCGTGGAGAAAATCCGCATGGTGTCGCAGATGAAAAGCAGCACTTCGTGGTTTTTCTTGTTCTTGGCGAAGTCGCTGAAAATCGGGCTTTCCGCCGGCCGTTCCACGTCTTTTTCGATGGCGACCAGGCCTTCACGGCGGATTTTCATGTACAGGCCCGACAAGGTGACGAGCAGGGTGGTGTAGTAGGCCTTGCTGGTGATCATGCCGCCAAAAACGGTGAACACGCTTTTGATGGTGTGGGACAGGACGTCCTTGGGCGAGCTGATGACGAAGGCCCCCAGCGCGCCGCCGGCGATCATGAGCAGTTCCGGCGGGGCGGCCGACAGGATCAGGTCGAAGTTGCCCTTTTCCAGGATGAAGCCGGAAAGGATGCAGCCCAGAACGATGATGGTGCCGAGTATTACGAACATGGTTGGTCCTGTCTTGCGCCCCGGCCGTTAAAACTGGCCCTCGGTGGACTTGTCGTAGATGGTGTTGATCTGTTTTTCCAGCACTTCGCCCACGTCCGGCGTGCGCGGCGGGGCAGGCTTGGCCGGTGCGCCGGAGCCGGCGCCGCCCGCGCCGCGCTCGCCTTCCCTGGGCGGGCGGAACAGCAGTAGGCTGATGCGCCGGTTTTTGGGGTCATAGGGTTTGCCGGGCACGTAGGGCCGGGTGTCGGAAAAGCCGGTTACTTCGGCCACGGCGTCGGGATTTAAGCCCGCGCCGACCATGAAGCGGCGGGCGGCCAGGGCCCGGCCGGCCGACAGGTCCCAGTTGGAATAGGCCCCGGAATAGCGGTAGGCGTCGGTGTGGCCCTCGATGGCCACCTTGACGCCTTCCTTGCGGATGACGTCGGTGACGGCGGCCAGGATGCGCTGGGCGTCGGGCAGAAGGGACACGCCGCCGAGGTCGTAGAGCGGCCGTTCGGCCTTGTCCATGATCTCGACGCGCACCTTGTCCTTGTCCTGGGTGACGGACACCTGTCCGGCCAGTTCGGGCACGGCTTTTTCCAGGGCCTGTTCGATTTGCTGCTCCAGGGCCTGGGCCTGGGCGGCGGCGGCGGCTTCGGCCTTGGCTTGGGCCTTGGCCAAGGCGTCGGCTTCGGCCTTGGTCTTGGGCGCTTCGTGCTTGCCGCCGGCCATGTCGCCGGCGTTTTGGCCCTGGCCGCCGGTGGGTTCCTTGCCGCCCCGGTCGATGGCCACGTCGGGCCGTTCCTCGCCGGTGCCGACCACGGCGGCCGGGGGGCCCACGCCGCCGACGTCGAGCAGGGTGGCCGACGGGCCGGGGTTGTTGAATAAACTGAATTCGTTGAAATAGTTGGCGATTTCTTCTTTCTTTTCCTGGGGGGCGTTGCTTAAAAGCCACATGAGCAGGAAAAACGCCATCATGGCCGTGACGAGGTCGGCATAGGCGACCTTCCACGAGCCGCCATGGGCGCCGGCCGAGATCTTCTTGATCTTCTTGATGATGATGTTTTTTTTGTGTTCGGCCTCGGCCATGACTCCTCCGTCGCCATCCTATCGGCCACGCGGGCAAAACCGTTAGGGGACGGTTGTCTAGGGCCGTTTGTTACGCAGGTGCGGGAGAAAGGGCAACCGGGCTTTGCGAAAGCGAGGGAGCGGGCGTCCGGCTGTGGGACGCCGGTGGGTCAGGCGTAATGGTAGCGGCAGGCGATGATTTTCAGACAGCCGTTTTCCACGGCGTAGACCAGGCGATGTTCCAAATCGATGCGGCGCGACCAATGGCCGGACAGGTCGAAGCGCAGTTGCTCCGGTTTGCCGAGGCCGGCGTAGGGCGTTTTGAGGGCGTCCTTGATGAGGGCGTTGATTTTTTTGACCTTGGCTTTGTCGGTCGCCTGCCAGTGGAGATAATCCTCCCAGCCCTGCGGCGTCCACAGCAGTTCCACGCTAGTCCTCGATCAGGTCGTGGCGCTGGAGATTGCCGGCCTTGGCCTCGGCGACGCTTTGGCGCAACCGGTCGGCGTTGGCCTGGCTGCGCAGCAGATAGGCGGTTTCTTCGATGGCATTGTAGTCGTCCAGGCTCATCATGACGACGGCTTGGGCTTTCTGGCGGGTGATGATGACGGGGGCATGGTTGTCGCAGACCTGGGTCATCATCGAAGCCAGGTGTTCGCGGGCGTAGCTGTAGGTGATGGCGTCCATGGCGGGGTCCTCTTTGGTGTGAGAGGAAAATCTTGTACGTATTTTTGTACGATCGTCAAGGGAGAGGCCCCGAAGACGCCGGTGGCGGAAACGCCAAAAAGGGCGAAGGGAATATCCCTTCGCCCTGGAAAGCTGGGGTGCCGTGACGCCTAGGCGGCCGCGGCGGTCTCGACCGGCAGCACGTGGATGCGGGTCTTGACCTTGTTGTTGCGGGTGTACTTCTCGAACTTCACCACGCCGTCGATGAGCGCAAACAGCGTGTAGTCACGGCCCATGCCCACGCCGGTGCCGGGGTGGAACTTGGTGCCGAGCTGGCGCACCAGGATGTTGCCGGCCAGAACCGACTGGCCGCCGAAACGCTTGACGCCACGCCGTTGACCGGCGCTGTCGCGGCCGTTTCTGGAGCTGCCGCCTGCTTTTTTATGTGCCATGTCGCGACTCCTTCAAAAATATGAGGCTAGGCCTGGATGCCCGTTACCTTGAGCTGGGTGTAGCCCTGGCGATGGCCCTGCTTCTTGTGCGAATCCTTGCGCCGACGCTTGTGGAAAACCACAATCTTCTTGCCCTTGACGTGCCCGGCCACCTGACAGGTGACGGCCGCGCCGGCGACGTAAGGAGCGCCGATCTTGGCTTCGCCGCCGCCGATCATGAGCACCTTGTCCAGCACGTATTCCGAGCCGGCCTCGGCAGCCAAAAGATCCACGGTGATGGTGGCCCCTTCCTGGACCTTATACTGCTTGCCGCCAGCCATAACGATTGCGTACATAATATCGACCTCCGATGGGGAAGACGGTCCCTTTACCGCCGCGCCGCCGCGTCGTCAAGTCCTTTTTGCGGCAGCGACGACCCGGTGGCCAAAAGCCGATCCCGCCGGGCCCGCAAAACGTCCAATACGGCGATGTCGATGCGCAGGCTCCCCCGCCCGCGCCCCAGCTCCACCCCGGGCTTGGCCGCGCCGTGGTAGTCCGAGCCGCCGGACACGGCCAGGCCCAGCTTGCGGGCCAGGGCCAGGTATTCCAGGGTCTGGTATTGGGAGTGTTCGGTGTAAAAAGCCTCGATGGCGTCCAGGCCGGCGTCGCGGTAGCGGCCCACGGTCTCGGCCAGGGCCGGGCCGGAAAGCCCCAGCAGATACGGATGGGCCAGCACGGCCAGCCCGCCTTCGGCGTGGAGCAGTTCGATGGCTTCAGGCAACGCCAATTTGTCCTTGGGCACGTAGGCCTTGCCGTAAGCGCCCAGAAAACGGGTGAAAGCTTCCTTGAAACTGGTCACCGCGCCCATGGCCAAAAGGGCCTGGGCAATGTGCGGCCGGCCCACCGCCCCTTGCGCAAGGGCTGTTACGGACTCATATTGAAGAGGCACGCCCAGGACGGCGAGTTTTTCGAGAATGCGCTTGTTGCGGTCGTGGCGGCGCTCCCGCAGCCAGTCCAGGCGCTCGGCCAGGGGGCCGGGGGCGTCGGGCAGAAACAGCCCGACGAGATGGATGCTGCCGCGTTCGTCGGCCACGGACAGCTCGACGCCGGCGATGACTTCCACGCCGTGCTCGGCCCCGGCGGCCCGGGCTTCGGGCAGGCCGGCCAGGGTGTCATGGTCGGTGACGGCCACGGCGGCCAGGCCCTTGGACGCGGCCATGGCCACCAGCTCGGCCGGCGAGGCCGTGCCGTCGGAAGCGGTGGTGTGGGTATGCAGATCAATAAACGCCATGGAAGACCCTAGCCCGGTTCCCGGGCCTTGTGAACCTCCATTGCGCCGGGGACGCGATTTGGCTATGAACCAGGGCACGTTTGCACAAGGAGACCGCCCGTGAGCATCCATCCCGACCTGCTGACCATCCTGGCCTGCCCCAAATGCAAGGGCGCGCTTACCGTCGTGGACAACGAAGCCGGCCTTTTCTGCCCGACCTGCGACATCGTGTTTCCGGTTCGCGACGACATTCCCATCATGTTGGTGGAAGAAGCCGTGGCCAAGGCCGACTGGGACGCCGGCAAGCGTTCGGCCAAGGACGACGCCGCCAAGTAACGCATGTTCCGGGGACGCTCTCCCCGGACAGGGAGCGCTATGGCCAAACTGCACTGGACTCCGTGGATGGCCCTGGCCGAGATCGAGGGCCGCACCGAATGCGGCCTGGACCAGATCGCCCAGGGCAGCCGCGACTGCGCCCCGGTCTGGCAGCCTGCCGCCGATCTGGTCGAGACCGAAGACGCCTTCCGCGTCACCTTGGAGCTTCCGGGCGTGGCCCGGGAGGACGTGGCCGTGGAAGTGCGCGGCCGGGAACTGCTCATCCACGGCCTGCGCCGTTTTGAAAAAGACTGCCGGGGCGAGGTCTACCACGCCCTGGAACGCTCCTACGGCCCCTTTGCCCGGGTCTTCGAACTGCCCAAAGGGGTGTCCCGGGCCGATGTGACGGCCGTGATGAAGGACGGGCTGCTCGACGTGCGCCTGCCCAAGCTCGGTCCCGAACGCCTGCGCCGCCGCATCCCCATCAGCTGACGCCAGACCGCCAAACCGCTCCGCCAAGGAGGCTTGCCATGGGTCGCATCGCCCCGTGCGAGAAGTCTTTTTCCCTTTTGCTTATCGTCTTTTTCCTGACCCTGGCCGCACTGCCGGCCAGCGCCAGGGCCGCCTCCAATAGGGCGGCCCGCACCACGCCCGTGGTCACGGCCGTGGCCGCCGTGGCCCCGGCCGTGGTCAACATCACGGCGGCCAAGACCGTCCAACGCCGGCCGAACATGGGGCCTTTTTTCGACGAGGAGTTCTTCCGCCAGTTCATGGGACCCGGCGGCGTGCCGCGCCAGGAGACCCAGGAGAGCCTGGGCTCGGGCGTGATCATCGACGGCAAGGCCGGCCTTGTGCTGACAAACGCCCACGTCATCGCCGGCGGGGCCACCATCAAAGCCCGGCTCCAGGATGGCCGGGTCCTGGACGCGGCCCTGGTCGGCGCGGACGCCGACTTCGACGTGGCCGTGCTGCGCCTGTCCGGCGGCGGCAATCTCCCCCAGGCGGCCATGGGCGATTCGAGCGACATCATGATCGGCGAGACGGTCATCGCCATCGGCAATCCCTTTGGCTACGCCCACACCGTGACCACGGGCGTGGTTTCGGCCGTGGGCCGGTCCCTCAAGCACGAGGGCGGGGCCTACGCCGACCTCATCCAGACCGACGCGGCCATCAATCCCGGCAACAGCGGCGGTCCGCTGGTCAATCTGGCCGGCGAGGTCATCGGCATCGACATGGCCATCCAGGCCGGGGCCGAGGGCATCGGGTTCGCCATCCCCATCAACAAGGCCCGGCGGGTGGTGGCCCAGCTCGTCGACGGCGGCCGGGTGACCCCGGCCTGGCTCGGGCTGTCCGGCCAGGATGTCGACGCCCGGGCGGCCCGGTATTTTGGCCTCAACCGCCCCAAGGGGATGCTGGTGACCGAAGTGGCCCAGGGCTCGCCGGCCGACAAGGCCGGGCTCAAGCCCGGGGACCTGATCCTGTCGGTTGGCGGGGCGGAACTCGACGACAAGGGGCAGTACCGGGGGGCGCTGGCCACCTCCACCGTGGGCGAGTCCCTGACGCTTGTCGTGCGCCGGGGCGAGCAGGAGCAGAAGATTTCGGTCGCGCCGGCCGCCTTTGGCGAGCGCGAGGCGGCCGGGCTGGCTGCCTCGCGCTGGGGCATCAGCGTGTCGTTTGGTCGCGCAGTGAGCGTGGCCAGCGTGCGCCCGGGGTCGCCGGCGGCACGGCTGGGGCTGTCTCCGGGCGACGTGCTGGTGCAAATCGGCGGCGAAAAGCTCGGCAGCCAGGCCGATTTCACCCGGGCCGTCTACGTCAACCGCTTAAACCGCACCATCCTCGTCATGATCGAGCGGGGCGGCCGGGGCTATTACGCCAAGATGGGCGTGGAATAGCCTTAACCGCGCAGCCGCCGGGCGTAGCGCTCCGGCAACCCTCGTTCGATGATCTTGCGGGCCGTGGCCTCGAAATCGTAGGCCACGGCCCGAATCTCCAGCACTCCCGTCTCGGTGTCGTAGAGCCCGTACTTGGCCCGGTTGTCGCCGTCGCGCGGCTGGCCCACCGACCCCACGTTGACGATATGGCGCGCCGTCGCCTCCAGCGGATTGTCCCCCACCGACAGCTCGAAGCGGTCCACCTCGCGGCCGCGCAGGCTCGCGCCCTCCAGCATGTGGGTGTGGCCGACGAAGGACACGCGCTCGGGCGTGCGCAAAAAGGCCCGGCGCAGGGTCGTCTCGCCGGCCTCGAACAGATAGCTCGTGGTGTCGTTTGGCGGCAGGCCGTGGACCAGCCGGCAGCCGGCCACGGTCATGGAGGCCGGATAGTTGGCGATGCGGGCCAGGGAGGGGGGGGAGAGGAGCTCGCAGGTGCGCGTGAGCGCTTCCCGGGCCTGGTCGTTGAGCCCCCGCCGCCGGGCCGGGTCCACGGCCGCCCACTCGTGGTTGCCGCGCACGCTGGGGATGCCGCGCCGCGTCAGCGCCTCCAGCACCGCCTCGGGGTCGGGGCCGTAGCCGATGTTGTCGCCCAGGCTGGCCGTGACGGCCGGGCGGCGGGCGTCCAGATCGTCCAGGACGGCGGTCAGGGCTTCGAGATTGCCGTGGATGTCGGCGAGCAGGGCCAGAAGCATGGGCAAATAGTGGCACGTCGCCGGACGGCCGGCAAGGGCGGCCCCGCCAAAAAGACGGACGCGCCCCCGGGGCCTATCCACCCGGGAGCGCGTCATGTTCTTGGAGGGATGATGCGGGGGTTATGGAGGAGAAACGTTCGGGAGGTGTGTAAGCCTTAGTTGAAATACTTGTTTTGCAGCCATTGCTTGATGGCGCCGGTGGGGGCGTAGACGCCCTTATTAAATCCCACCTCGGCCATGAAATCCTTGGCCAGATCCTCGGGGATCTCGAAAGAGGCCAATTCCACGCAGTCCTCGGAGTTGCGCCTCACCAGCGACAGCTTGGGTTCGCCGGTCCAAGTGTTGACCACGAAATACGTGGAAAAATCGTTCTTCGAGGTTACGGGCTTATGCTGGGCATGCCAGGAGTTGTTTCCCCATTCGAGATACAAGGTCACGGCGTCTTCCGGGGTCATGTCCCAATCAATGACGAGTCCGGACAGGTCGTGCTGCGTCTGCATGCGTATCCTCCGTGGCGCGGGTTTCGCGTTTCGTTGTCTGCAACCGATATGAGACAAATCTAATCCATTTTATCCTCTGGTCAAGCAGGAAAAGAGGAAAAGAGTGATTAAACCGCCAAAAAAGCTTTTTATCGCTGAAATTATTGACCATTATGTTTTGATAAAGATGGGCGCGCCCGGCTGCTGCCAAAGCCGCCCGGCCATGGTGGACCGTCGAAGGCGAAGGCGCTAGGAAATGGCGGCGGGCCGGCTTGGCCGGGAGTCCACCCGCCTGGGCGATAGGGCCCAGCGGGGTTTAGACGGGAGAACCTGCAGTGCGGCGCGCCGGATGCGACGCCAGCGAGAACGCCATGGGCATGACGCCGGAAGCTTATACGCAGCTTGTCGCCATAGACGACTGCCACATCGAATTGTTGGCCGCCCTGGTCAAGGCCCACAAGAGCCGCAGCCTGCTGGAGTTGGGCTACGGTTCGGGCCGTTCGGCCGCCGCCTTGGCCCGGGCCGTTGCCGCCAACGCCGTGCCGGTGCGTTACGACATCGTGGACAGCTGGGCCGACAACCAAGGCCGGCCCTGGGCCGAACCCGGGAGCCTTTCCCCCCATGTCCGTTTCCACGCCGCCACCGAGGAAGCCTTCGTGGCCGCTTGCACCGACCGCTACGACTTCATTCTGTCCGACGCCGACCATGCCGGCAGCCACAAATGGTTCGGCCGGGTCTACAGCCGACTCCTTGAGGAAGGCGGCATACTGGCTTGCCACGACGTGTTGCAGCCGGATTTCCCCAACCTCTTCGGCATCTACAAAGCTTGTCTCAAATACCAGATTCCCCACATGCTCTTCCACCGCTCGACCCTGGCCGAAGAACGCTGCCAGCGCGGTTTGCTCGTGGTGTTTAAGACCCCGGGACTGGCTCCGGTCGAGCTCCCCGACGACGCGGCCGCGATCTAATGTCGCTCCCACGAAAACGCAAAGGGCATTTCGTGGGTAACATAGTAAAGCCATGATTTTTTAAAAAATACTGTCGTATTTGATTAGGGACGCTGCACGAGGCCGATCCCGGACGTCGGCGTCGGAAGTTCTCAAGGCCCTGCGTTGGCCGCCGTGTCGGCGGCGAGAGGCCAGGACGTGGGCGGCGGGGACCTATGCCGGCCGCTTTCCAGGCTGCGGTGATTTGGATAGGACTGGGCCGAGCCGCCGCTGCAAGCGGACCCTCGCCCGGCCGCCGAGGACTGGCGGGACGCGGCGGCATGGCCTTGCCGGTTTGGGCGGCGCGTCCCGCTCTTGGGATGCGGGCGCGGCTGGCCGCCGGTTGCCGGGGGGTATTTCCACTGTCGGGGAGGGTGAGGCGTGACGCAGCCGAAATCGGGACGGGCCGCCTGGCCAGGCCCTGAACCGTTGTTCGGGCAGCCGCCCCGGACGGCCTTGGCCCGGGCGATGTGGGGCTTGTGGCTGCTTTTTGCCTGTTTGGCCCCAGCGGCCGTATCCGCCGGCACGGCCGTGGACCTTTCGCCGCCCGAAGCCCGCTACGTGGCCGAGCGGGGCGTGGTCACCCTGTGCGTGGACCCGGACTGGCCGCCCTTTGAAACCATCGACGCCGCCGGCCGCCACGTCGGCATCGCCGCCGACCTGCTCGGGCTTGTGGCCGAGCGCACCGGCCTGCGCTTTACGCTGGTGCCCACCGCTTCCTGGGACGAAAGCCTGGAGGCCGCGCGCCAGGGCCGCTGCCGGGCGCTCAGCTTCCTCAACCGGACGCCCCAGCGTGAGCAGTGGCTCGTGTTTACCCGGCCGCTTTTAAGCGACGTCAACGTCTTTATCACCCGCGAGGAGCATGCCTTCATCGCCGATCCGGGCCGGCTTGACGGCGAGAGCATCGTCTTTCCCTCGGGCACGGCCATGGAGGAACTGATTCGGCGAGACTACCCCAACCTCAACATCCTCACCACGGCCAGCGAGGACGAAGCCATGGCCATGGTGTCCGACCGCCAGGCGGACATGACCATGCGCTCGCTCATCGTCGCCGCCTACACCATCAAGAAGCGCGGGCTGTTCAATCTCAAGATCGCCGGCCAGCTCCCGTACTATTCCAACAACCTGGGCCTGGGCGTCGTCGGCAACGACCGGACGCTGGTCGATATCCTCAACAAGGGCATCGACGCCATCACCACGGCCGAGCGGGCGGCCATCGAGAACCGGCACGTGTCCATCAACGTCCAGACCGTGACGGACTACGGGGCCTTTGCCAAGGTGCTGGGCGCGGTCTTGGCCTTGGCCGCCCTGGGCGGGGTCTGGGCGATCAAGGTCAAGCGGCTCAACACGGCGCTGCGCCGGGAGATCGAGCGCCGGGAGGAGCTGGAGCGGATGCGCGACGACGTGGAGCAGATCATCCGCCACGATCTGGTCACGCCCCTGTCCGGGATTATCGGCATCCCGGAGCTGCTGGAAACCGAGGAGAACCTCACGCCCCAGCAACGGGAACTCTTGCGCCATGCCGCCACCTCGGGCCGGCGCATGTTGGCCACCATCCGCCTGGCCGGCGATCTGGCCCGGATGGAAAAGGGAACCTATAACGTCGCCAAGGCCGATTGCGACGTGCTCGGGATCATCCGGGAGGCGCGGGTCAATCTGGACAAGCTTTTCGCGCTCAAGGGACTTGCCTTCGCCGCTTCGCTGGACGGCCGGCCAGCCAGGGCCGAGGACCGCGCCCCGGTTCGGGGGGACGCTAATCTGCTGGGCAATCTGTTCGAGAATCTGCTGAAAAACGCGGCCGAGGCTTCGCCCCAGGGCGGGGAGATCGCGGTCGACATTCGGCTTTCCGACGGGACGGTCGCCGTGCGCAACCAGGGGCGGGTGGACCCGGACATCGTGGACACGTTTTTCGAGAAGTACGTCACCCGGGGCAAGACCTTCGGCACCGGGCTTGGCACCTATTCGGCCCGGCTCATCGCCCGAGCCCACGGCGGCGACGCGGTTTTGGACCTTGGCGAGCCCGGCCATGTCACGGTGCGGGTCTTGCTGCCGGGCCTTACGGGGGCGTGCTGAGGGCGGAAACGCCGCCGCATCCCTTAAAAAATATGAGGGTTTTGCAAAAATAGTCGGTTTTGAAGCCTTCGGCGACCAAAGGGCTGAGCCCTTTGGAAACCCATAACGAATACAGCCTGTTATGACGCGCGCTGGTTTCGGGTCGTCGTCGAAATCGATTTTTGCAAAAACCTCATACGAGAGTATTTTTTTGAAAAATAATGATTTTAGACTGTTGTCCACAAAGCGCCATGGACGCTTTTCGCGGACCCGAAACTAGCCGCACAGCCGGCAGGCGGCCAGGGCGGCCTGGCCCCGGGCGGCCACGGTGTCGGGCACAAGCTCCCAGCCGTCAAAGCGCGTGAACGTCGCCGGATCGGCGGCGGCCCGGGACAGGGCGGCAAGCAAGGTCTTGGCGGGCTCGGGCTTGATGCGTTCGATGGCCAGGGCGGCCAGCCCCCGGGCCTCGGGGGAGCAGTCGTCAAGGGCGGCGGTCAGCTCCGGCAAGGCCCGGGCGGCCAGCTCCGGCGCGGCCTCGGCCAGCCGGGCGATGGCCCACCATGCCCCCAGGCGCAAGGGCGCGTGGTCGATGAAGGTGCAGTCGCCCGCCATGTCCTGGACATAGGAAATGAGGATGCGGTGGTAATCGGCGGCGAGCCGAGGCGTTCGGGCCAGGGTTTCGCCCATGCACTGGGGGATGCCCCAGGCGATGTTGCCCGACTCCTCGTTGACCCGCCACATGAGGTTGCGCCAAACCTCCCGGGCGTCTTCCAGGCGCGTGGCGGCCATGTCGGCCATGGACGCGCCAAAGGCCACCACGGCCCGCCAGCCGATAACGGCCTCGGGGCTAAGGAGCAGGGAGAACAGCGGCCCCTGGCGGTTGATCGGCGCGATGGGGGCCAGGGCGGCCAGGGCGGCCTGGGCGGTGGGCAGCGTGAGGGCCTCGCGAACATCGGTCATGAGGCGGCGGCGGGAGGGCATGGCGGCGCTCCGAAAACGCCTCGCCGACGCCATGGCGTCGGCGAGGCGGCAAGTGACCCGTGTCGAATCGTCGCCGGAAGCGGGCGGCGTTTGTCTGTCGACTCACCGAAACCATGGCCTGTTTGCGAACAAGGCCACGGGAGCTTTCAAGGACGCGGCCCTAGGCCTTCAGGGCGGCTTCGATCTCGCGCACCATGTCGGGATGGGGCTCGTAACCGGTGGCCCGGGCCTGGGCGACCAGCTCCTTGGCCTTGGCGAAGTCGCCGCGCTCCATGGCCACCAGGGCCAGGTTGTTGATGGCCGGCCCGAACTGCGGCTCGATGTCCAGGGCCTTCTGGCTGAAGTTCTCGGCCGCTTCCAGCTTGCCCTGCATAAAAAGGGCGCTGCCCAGGGTGGCCAGGGCCTGGACGTACTTCTCATCGATCTTGATGGCCCGGCGCAGGGCCTTCTCGGCCTTGTCGACCTCGCCGCGCTGGAGATGGACGAAGCCGATGTTGCCGTAGGGCACGGCGAAAAGCGGCCGGGCCCGGCAGGCCTTCTCGTTCCATTCCAGGCAGGCGTCGAGGTCGCCCTTGTTCATGGCCAGGCCGCCGAGCTGCACGTAGCCCTCGGCCAGGCTCGGCGAACACTCCACGGCCTGGTGGAATTCCGCCTCGGCCTCGATCAGGCGTCCCTTGGCCACGTAGGCCGTGCCCAGGTTGTAGTGGGACACGCCGCAGCCGGGGTTCTGGGACAGGCGCTTTTTGAGCTCGTCGATGAATTCGTCGGGAGTGCGGGCGGTGTAATCCATGGATGATCCTTCTCGGCGTTATTTGGTTGGCCCAAGCTCGGCGTCAAGGCCTTCGCGGACCAGCAGTTCCTTGTACCATTTGCAAAAGCTGTACATGCCCCGGTGGCGTTCGGAGCCGGACATGACCCCGACGCACAGCTCCCAGGCCCCTTTGGCGAATTCTTCCGAGGCCCCGGGCACAGTGGTCAAAAATTCGGTCACGAGCTGCTGGCTGGTGCGGCGCGAGGCGTCCTCGCGCAGATCCAGCGGGTCCATGGGCTCCTGGAAGGGGTCCCAGTTGTCGTAGCCGATCTTGTCGATGAACTTGCGGCGACGGGGTTTGACCTTTTCGTAGATGGCGCGTTTGAGTTCGGCCAGCTCTTCGGGACTGTGGGCCATGCGTATCTCTCGTTTCTTAATAATACGCACGTATTATTAAGAAAAGTAGTAGTTGTGGCGTGTTGTCGGCAAGATGCCCGAGGCGCGCCTTGCGGGCGCGACGCTAATCCGCCTTGCCGCCGGCCTCGCCGTCCGGGCCGGGCAGGACCCAGGACGTGCCGCCGGAACAGCTCGAACAAGCCGGCGAGCCGGCCTGCTCGCCGCAGGAGCCGCAGGCCGAACCGGCCGGGCCGCCGGCCGGGGCGAAGGGATCGGACGCGGCCGCCCACTTGGCTTCTTGTTCGTGGAGCTTGACCATTTCTTCCTCGGTCAAAAGGCCCAGGAACTCGTCGTCGAAATCCGTGACCAGGGCAAAGGACACCGGCACGAGCATCTCGGCCATCAGCGGCAGCTTGGTGGGGATGGAGGCCACCAGTTCCTGGGACAGGGCCACGAGCTTGTCCTGGAGCTTTTCGATCTTGACCGTGGGGTAGCGGCCGCCCGGGGCGAAGCCGGCATTGCCGCAGGTCCGGGCCTCGCCGGAAATCTCCAGGGGCACGCCGTAGAGCCGGCAGGTGATGGGGCGGTGCTTGTAGAGCACGCAGCGGTCGTCGTCGCCCAAAAGCGGACAGCGGATGCGTTCGCGGGCGATGCTTTCGAGGATCTCGCGGGTGGACACGCCCTGCTCGTCGGCCCGGAAGGCCTTGCGTTTGAGCTTGGCGGCGTCGCGGTCGGCGGTGTTGGCCCGCTCCAGCACGGCGTCGCGGGCCGGTCCGGGCGGGAAGGCCTCGTTGAATTTGCGGTTGAGGTACAGGGCTTCGATAAAGGTCAGGTCGAACAGGGCATGGCAGCAATCGCTGCAGCCTTCGCCGCAGCTGACCATGTCCGGGCACAGGGACGCGACTTTGGCAAAGGCGGCGTCGGCTTCGGCGGCAATGGCTTCATAGCGGGCAAAGGCGGGGGAAAAATCCAACTGCATCGGCGGACTCCGGCGGCCGGGGCCAGCGCCGCGCCTCCCCGGTGTCCGGCGGAGGGTCGGGCGGCCCGGGCTCAAGACGGCGACGGGAGCGGGACGTCCGCCCGCTCCCGTCGCCGGTTGATTTTTCGTATGCTCTTACTGCTCTTCGACGATGATGGCTTTTTGGTCGCACACCTCGACGCAGGATTCGCAGCCCAGGCATTCTTCCATGTTGACGGCCACGGCCTTGCCGTCGCGCATCTCATAAACTTCCACCGGACACACGTCCACGCATTCGCCGTCGCCAATGCATTTTTGCGTGTCGACAATGACGCGATATCCCATAAGCACCTCCGCTTCCCACTTCGTATGAAAAAATTTTGTTGTCATGACGAAGGGTTAGTCAGACATGGCAGATACGACCCAGAAGTATCAGGCAGGCTTACCGTCGCGTCCGCCCCATGTCAAGGCGGCGTGAGCGGGCCGCCTCCGACAGCGGGGCTACCGGGACTTTTTTCTATATTTTGGAGGCTCCGGCCGGAGTTCTGTCGTGGGGCGTAACCGGCATGCCCTTGGTTCGTCTTGCTATCGTGCTGAAAAAAGGACGTTTTTTTTATTAAAAAAGGGCTAAAGTTCCTGTTGGGAAATGCCGAAAAGCGTGATGAAGCCGTAGTTTAACCTTTTGACGCAGGGATGCCTGAAAGCCAGGGAAGGCCATGGGCAAGCTAACCTATCTTCGACCGCGACGCGGCGATATCCAACCGGTTCTGGTGCTGCTCACCTCGCACAGGCTCGATTGCTTCCTCGTCTGCATCCGTTGTCTGGAGCGCTACACCGACTGCTCCCGGTTCAAGCGCATCTACATCGTGGCCAACGCCTTGGCCCCGGAACACCTGGCCATGGCCAGGGGCTTCGTGGCCCGCCACGCCAACGCCGTGCTCCTGGAGCGCGGGCCGCGCGGCCTGGTTCCGGCCGTGCTGGAGGCCCAAAACGAGATCTACGCCGCCCATATCGACGACGTCATCATCAAGATCGACGAAGACCTGTTCGTCACCCCGCACTGGCTCGAACACTTGATCGACGGTTATCTCGACCACGCCGAACGTCCCGACGTGCCGCTGGTCATGCCGCTGGTTCCGGTCAGCCCGCCCGGACGCCACGTCCTCAATCGTTTCCTGCGCCTGTCCTACCCCTCCGAACGCCACATGTTCGTCGGACCGCCCATCGAGGAAAACTGGGTCTACCACCGCTGGATGTGGGAAAAACTCGTCCACGAGAATCTGGCCGAGGTCTATCTGCGCGACGCGCCGCCCAAGTATGCCTACGTGGGCTATCTCACCATCAACTGCGTGATCTTCGACCAGCGCCTGATGCGCCTCGTGCTGCCGTTCCCCACCACCAAGGTGGCCGGCCAGACCACCACCGACGAAAAGGCCGTCAATCTGGCCCTGGCCGCCGGCCACATGAAGGTGGCCGTGCTCGGGC
Organism: Solidesulfovibrio magneticus; assembly: GCA_002482565.1. Lineage (GTDB taxonomy): Bacteria > Desulfobacterota > Desulfovibrionia > Desulfovibrionales > Desulfovibrionaceae > Solidesulfovibrio > Solidesulfovibrio magneticus_B. The sequence continues at coordinate 2,191 of DLGG01000192.1, read as the reverse complement.
GCAGCCTGGCCCATCACTACAGCTTCTCCAAGTGCGAGGACTACCTGCGCTCCCACATGCCGCTTGAGCGGGTGTGGCGGTTCATGCAGGGCCTGCCCGACGCGCCGGTGGTCGTGCCGCGCCGCCGCTGGCCGGTCGTGCCCGGCGAGCTGAAGCTCCTCAAGGTGGGCGGCTGACCTCGCGCCCTTAAAAAAATACGATAGTATTTTTTTAATAAAATTAATGGTTTTAGCCTGCTGGCTGCGAAACGCCTAAACACCTTTCGTGGATGCGGCACTGGCGGCGCGCTCCCGCCTGTTCGCCGGATTGTTCCGAAAACGGATTTGTCCCATCCCTGAGCGCCGGGACACGCACGGGCGTCCGCCCCGGTCCGGGAGTTGCCGGACAAGCCTTGGCAGGATAAGATGTTGCAAACGCGCGCGGCGCGGGAATGGTCCCGACGTCGGGCGCGTTTTGTCGTTTGCGACAACGGCCCGGCGGCGGGCGCGGGAGATGCATGGACGCGACAACCTACCCCGACCGGCAAACCCGATATCCGGTGGCCGGCCACGACAAGCTGGTGTTCCTGGAAAACGTGGTCAAAAATCCCAACATCCAGGTCGGACGCTACACCTATTTCGACGTCACCGGCACGCCCGGCCAGCGCGCCGAGGATTTCGAACACGACAACGTCCTCTACCACTTTGATTTCATCGGCGACAAACTGCGCATCGGCGCGTTTTGCGCCATCGGCAGCGGCGTGCGCTTCATCATGAACGGAGCCAACCACGCCATGGACGGCATTTCCACCTACCCCTTCGCCATATTCCGCCATGGCTGGGAAAAAGCCGGCCTGCCCGACGGCCATCGCGGCGACACCGTGGTCGGCAACGACGTCTGGCTGGGCTATGGGTCGCTCATCCTGCCGGGCAAGCGCATCGGCGACGGCGCGGTGGTGGCGGCCGGCAGCGTGGTCACCAAGGACGTGCCGCCCTACGCCGTGGTCGGCGGCAACCCGGCCCGGATCATCCGGCATCGCTTCCCCGAGGACGTGGTGGCGCGGCTGCTCGCCCTGGCCTGGTGGGACTGGCCCATCGAAAAGATCAGCCGCCACGTGGCCCTGCTCGCCGCCGGCGACGTGGACGCCCTGGAACGGGCGTAGGGGACAAGGAGAAGAGTGCCTCCGGCGGCCGGGGGCCTGAGGCCCCCGGACCCCCCCATATGGAGAAAAGGGTTATGGGGGTAGGGGAGCAGGGCGCGCTCAAGCGCCGGCTGGCGATGACACAGGAGAAGAAGGACGTATGCGGTCTATCGGGAAGTACGCGATTCACGGGGTGCTCGGACGCGGCGGCATGGGCGCGGTGTTTCGGGCCTCCATGCCGGTCATCGGCCGCATGGCGGCGCTCAAGCTCCTGCGCCCCAACGAACTGACCCTGGGCCTGTGGGGCGAGGACCGGATCCGGCGGCTTTTTCGCGACGAAGCGGCCCTGCTCGGCGGGCTGCGCCACAAAAACCTTGTGGATGTCTTCGACTACGACGACTCCGGGCCATGGCCCTTTTTCGTCATGGAATATTACGGCGAATCCCTGGGCTCCATCATCGGCGAAACCTACCGGGTGGAGGCCAAAAGCCGGCGGCTGCCCGTGCCCCGGGCCTGCGCTTACGCCGCCCAGCTTTTGGAAGGCTTGGCCCGGCTGCACTACGCCGGCATCGTCCACCGCGACGTCAAGCCCTTCAACCTGCTGGTCAGCGAAGGCGACGTGCTCAAAATCACCGACCTGGGGCTGTCCAAGGTGCGCGGCGAGGCGTTCGGCGGTCCGTCCAACGTCAAGGTCGGCTCGCCGTACTACGCTGCCCCGGAGCAGGAGGACGACCCGGAACGGGCCGACGCCCGCGCCGACCTCTACGCCGTGGGCGTGACGCTCTTTCGGATGCTCACCGGCTCGCTGCCCGAATGGGGCGAGTGTGCGGCCTCGCCGCGCGTGCCGGAGCTGGGCGACGATTTCGACGGACTGTTGGCCTGCGCCCTGGCCGAGAATCCGGCGGTCCGCTTTGCCGACGCCCGGTCCATGGCCGAGGCCCTGGAGGCCGCCCTGGCCGCTTGGCGGCGGCGCATGGACGGGGTGTGCGCCGCCGCGCCCGAGTCGCTGTGCCCGCGCTGCGTGCCGGACGGCGCGGCCGCGCCTCGCCGGGAGCCGGCCATGGTCGATGC
>DLGG01000161.1 GCA_002482565.1 Solidesulfovibrio magneticus | reverse complement strand
GGCCGCGTCCTTGCCGGCCAGGACGGCGAGCAGGTCCACGCTGGCGGCGGCGTCGCCCTCGCCGCCGATCATGCCCTTGAGTTTGTCCAACTGCGCCGCGATCTCCTCGGCGGTGGCGGTCACCGGCAAGTTGAGCATCCAGCGCAGACGCTCCAAAAGTTCGTCCATCAGGGCCTCCGTATGGGGCTGGTTGGATGTGGCGACCTGGTTGACGGCGGCCACGGCGGCCATGCCATCCAGGGCCGGGTTATTGGTCAGGGCGGCGTTGACGAGGGACAACACCGCCCCGGTTTCCGGGTCGAAAGTAAAAAGCGGCGAAATGTAACGGTATTCATCGGCCCGGATGTGCTCACGGGCGGCGTCGGTCCAGGCCACGCGGGCAAAAAGCCCCCGGCCGGGAACGTAGGCAAGGGCCTCGATCCAGCCGGCGGCCACGGCCTTGTGGCCGGCGTCCTTGGCGGTTAGGGTATGATGCTCGTAGTCGATGCAGAGAGGGGTTTCGCGGGCATCGGCCCGGTCGATGAGCGCGGCGGCAATGTCGGCGTCGAGCCGCCAGGTCTTGGCGGAACAGCCCTTGAGGCTGCCCGGCCGGCCGTCCCGGGCTTCGAAGTCTCCATCCGGGAAGAGCTGGACGTTCATGCCCTCGGGCAGGGCGTCGCCTTCCAGAGAAGTGGCCAGCGCCACGGCCAGGGCGGCCGTGGCGTGACGTTTAGGGGTGGGAGTCGCGTTGCGCATGTCCGCCACGCTAGTGGCGGAAGGGGTGTACGCGATAGGTGAAGGAGTTCAGAGGGGGAGGCGGGGCCTTCGTACATTACAATAAGGCCGTTAACCCCCCGTTAGAATCCATCGGAGCGGGGCGGCGTGGATCATCGCCCCTCAAGCACCCGCATGAGCGCTTCTAACGCCGTTCCTTCGATTTCGGCTTCGTCCTCGGGGCCGATGCCGAAAAACGGTCGGGCCGGGATGTCGCCCCAAGGAATGGGCGTCCCCTTCCGAGTGCTGCCGTACTGCCCTTTCTTGGCTCCGAACTGGTGGGTGGCGGCTTTGACATCGGCGGTGCTGGCGCGGGCGTAGTCCGGGCCGTGCTCGCTATGGATGGAGCCGGCCAGGATGCCGCTGACCTGCAAAATGGGCTGGGCGCTGCCGCGCCTGGCGACGGTTGTCGGGGAGAGCGCCGCCCAAGGCGCGCCCGTGGCCGGGTCGGCCTGGTTGGCGAAAGCCCGTTCCGGGATGTCGGCCAGCACACCGGCCAAGGCGCGGGTGATGGGCGTCATGTTGCGGCCGGTGGCGATGATGTTGGCCAGCAGCGCTTGCGCCTGGTCGATATGGACTTCAATTCCGTTCATGGCTATTTTCTCTTTGTGGATGCGACACGGTGACATTCTCCCTGCCGTAGCACGGGCTTTTGGCCCGGAGCGCCATGCGAGGTTTCCGCGCAAGCGGGTGGGAGGCCTCGCCATCCACGGCCCCAAGCGCCCCGTTTACTGCGGGGCGCTCCGCTTTCTAAGCCGCCGCACCTCGCGTTCCCGCTTGGCGTCGTCGCCGCTTAACCGGACAAGGCTTTGCACGAAAAGCTCGTCCCCTTCAGCCGTGGCCTTGACCACGACCAGCACGCCGTCCGGTTGATCCAACACATAATTGAGCTTCCGGGCGCTTTCCTGCACCCGCTCGCCCGTGTCTACCGCCTTCTGGGCCAATCGGTAGTCGGCGGGGCCAAGCTCCGGGTGTTTGAGCGCCTGCTTGCCGGCGGTCTGCGGCGAAAGCCGGGCCACCTGGCTGCGCGCGCCGATAAGGCCGGCATCTTCAGCCGACAACACGGCCAAGGGGAAATTGCCCACCGGCTTGGCCAGCCACTGCGGCAGCACCGGCCCGCGCGTCATCTCCCCCACGGCCGCCCGGGCCAGGTCCGGCGGCGCGACATCGAGCTTGCGCGTCAGCTCGTCCAGCGCCCCGCCCAGCCAGGACGCGCCGGGGTTGGCGGAAAAGCCGGCGTCGGTGAAGGCCACGTAGCCGGTCTCCGGCACTTTGTAGCCCGTCACCGGCCGCGTGAGCCGTTGGCCGTCGGCGGCCGGCACGGCCACTTCTTCCGTGACCATGTTGCCCACGCCGGACTCCGGGGTGACCTTTTCCGCCTCCATCCGGGAGCCCGAGAGCGCCCGGACGCGGCAGCGACAGTTGAAGCCGTTGGGGGGATAGTGCGAACTCCAAAAGGGGTCGTCATACCGGAAGGTCCGGCCGCCGAGCACCTTGTGGGACGGCCGGGTCTTGCCGTCCAGCACGGCCACGTACTGCCACCAGGGCCGGGCGTCGGCGTTTTCGAGCATGGCCTTGTAGCGGCCGGCCATGAAGGCGGTTTGCAGATTCTGGCGGTAGATGAGTTTTAGCCGGGCCGGGCTGCCGAGCTGGACGCGCCGCTCCTCGCCGGTGCGGGGATCGACCATCTTTTTCTTGCCCCACCAGCCCTTTTCCCGGAGGTACGGCTCCATCTGCTTGCGGAACCAATCCTCGGTTTTGCCTTCCTTGAGGCAACGCAGCAGGCTGGCGCGCACGTCCTGTTGCATGGAAAGGCTGGCCATCTTGGCGATGGTGAAGGCCTGGGCATGGGCGGCCTGGTCCAGCTCGTGCCAGTTGAAGCTGACCTTGTAGCCCTTGGACTCGAAGTAGGCCACGGC
>DLGG01000064.1 GCA_002482565.1 Solidesulfovibrio magneticus | reverse complement strand
CGAGGCCGAACAGGCGGCGGCGGCCGGCGACGCGGCCCGGCTGGCCGACCTGGCCCCGACCCTGGATCAGGCCTGCCGGGAGGCGGTCGGAGGCCTGGGCGACTATCTGTGCCGCATCGGAAACTGATGCCTGTTATAAAACATGACACGGTTATGTTTTATAACAACGCAATCGCATCAATATGTCGTTTGCCATGTGCTTTCGCGTGAGAAATGGAATGGGAATGACGGCCCGCCCAGACTGGCCGACCAAAGGACAAACGCCATGTCGCGCTGCGTGTTTTATCTCCTGCGCCACGCCCCGACCCTGTGGAACCTGGACAAGCGCATCCAGGGCCAGTGGGACAGCGAACTGGCCCCGGTCGCCACGGCCCAGTGCGAGGCCCTGGCCCCACAGCTGGCCGGGCTGGCCCTGGCCCGCATCCTGTGCAGCGACCTCGGCCGGGCAAAATCCACCGCCGGCATCTTAAACCGCGGCCTGCGCCTGCCCGTGACCCTGGACAAGCGCCTGCGCGAACAGCACTACGGCGACTGGACCGGCAAGCATTGGCGCGACATCCCGCCCGAAGCCATCGCCGCCGCCGAGGCCGCCGGCTGGAATTTTCATCCCACCGGCGGCGAATCCCGCGCCGACGTGCGCCAGCGGGCCGAACACGCGCTGACCGACGCGGCCAAGTCCAACGGCGGCCGCAACGTGCTGGTGGTCACCCACCAGGGCGTGCTCAAAGCCGTGCTCTACCATCTCCTTGGCCGTGCCTATCTGCCCAGCGAACCGACGGCCTTTGATCCGAGCCGGGTCCAGGAGGTGATCTGCCAGGGCGGCCAGCTCAGCCTCGGCCGCCTGGATCTGGAGCTGCCCCAGCCGTGAGGATCGCCGTCTACTGCCAGCATGTGCTGGGCATGGGGCATCTGTTCCGCACCCTGGAAATCGTCGCCGCCCTGGACGGACACGAGCGCCTGCTTGCCGTCGGCGGCCCGGACGTGCCGGCGGTCGTGCCGGAAGGCGTGCGCCTGCTTCGCCTGCCGCCCCTGGCCATGGACGCCGATTTCCGCGCCCTGACCCTGGAAGGCCCGGCCCTGGAGGCCGCCAAGGCCGCCCGCCTGGCCCTGCTGTTGGAATCCCTGGCCGATTTCGCGCCGGACGTGTTTTTCGTCGAGCTCTATCCCTTCGGCCGCAAGGCCTTCGAGTTCGAGCTGCTGCCGGCCCTGGGCGCCGTGCGGGAGCGCGGCGGCAAGGTCGTGTGCGGCGTGCGCGACATCCTGGTCGAAAAAAAGGATCAGGCCGCTTACGAGGCCCGGGTCCTGGGCCGGCTGCACCGCTCCTTCGACGCCGTGTGCGTCCACGGCGACCCCACGCTTTTTCCCCTGTCCGCCACTTTCTCCCGGGCCGGCGACATCGCCTTGCCCGTGAACCACGCCGGCTACGTGGCCCCGCCTCGGGCCACGCCGGAAGCGGCCGCCGCCGCCCGGGCCGCCCTGGGCGTGGCCGAGGGCAAACCCCTCGTGGTCGTTTCGGCCGGCGGCGGCAAGGTTGGTTCCGAGCTGCCCGCCGCCGTGCTGGCCGCCTGCCGGGAGCACGATCAACTGGCCCAGGCGGCCTTGCGCGTGTTTTCCGGCCCCTTTTGCGACGAAGACGCCTTCGCCGCCATGGCCCGGGCCGCATCCTGCCTGCCCGACGCCCGGGTCGCCCGCTTCACCCCGGATTTCCCGGCCGTGCTGGCCGGTTGCAGCCTGTCCGTGAGCCTGGCCGGCTACAACACCGTCATGGCACTGCTCGCCGCCCGCTGCCGGGCCCTGGTCATGCCCTTCGACCAGAACCGCGAACAGCGCCTGCGCGCCGAGCGCCTGGCCAGCCTGGGGCTGCTTGGCGTCCTTGAACCGTCGCAACTGACTCCATCCCTCCTCGCCCCCTGTCTGGCCGCCGCCCTCACCGCCCCGCCGCCCCCGCCCGGACGAATCGACCTGGACGGCGCGGCCAAGGCGGCGAAGTTTTTGATAGATATTATGGGAGAGTAGGAGGGTAAGATGCCTCCGGCGGCCGGGGGCCTGAGGCCCCCGGCCCCCCCGAATGGGGAAAAGGGTAAGGGGAGCGGCGGGGAGCGGCGCTTCTCAGGCCCCAGGCCGCCCGAATGGGGAAAGGGGTCAGGGGCGCAGATAGACGGCGTCGCCCGAGGCGATGCGGCCGGCCGGGTCGCGGTGGAAATCGTAGACCCCGTCGAGGGCCAGCCCGAAACCCTGCAAATAGGCCGTCAGCTCGTCCAAAAGCGCCTGGCCGTCGTAGAGCGGATAGAGCGCCGCCTCGGCCACCACCACGGACACTCCGCCCAAAAGCCCGGCCGCCCCCCGCAAGGCCGGCAACTCGTAGCCCTGCAAGTCGAGCTTGATGACGTCGGCTCGTACAAGGGCCGCGTCCAGCCGGACCACCGGCACCTCCACCACCGCCGTCTCCGTCAATTCCTGGTCCGCGTACTTATCGTGGATGCCCGTGGGCGCGAACAGCGAGGACAGCGTGGGGCGCGACATCATCGTCAAGGGCATAACCGCCTCAGACTCGCCCAGGGCCACGGCGTGGACCGTCAGGCGCGGCTCGCCCGCGAACCGCTTGGCCAGCTTGCGGGCAAGCCCTGGCTGGGGCTCGAAGGCTTCCACCCGGCAGCCGGGCAGGGCGGCCAGAAACCGCGCCGCCACCCGCCCCTTGTTGGCCCCGCCGTCCACCACCACCGGCGCGTCCGGGAGCGCCGCCTTGGCCAGCCTGTCGAAAAAGGCTTCGACGCTCATGCCCGGCCCGGCCTTGCCGGCGCGCCAAGTCCGGACGCGTCGGCATCGTCGTCGGCCTCGACCAGGGCGGCGTCCAGGTCGTCAGGGTCCGGCCCGGCCGGTTCCTCGGCCAGGGGATCGATGGGCAGCTGCAACGTGAAGCCGGCCTCGGGGGCGTGCTGGGCAAAGGTCAGGGAGCCGCCCATGTTTTTGACGATTCTGTAGGCCAGCGGCAGCCCCAGGCGCTCGTCGCCTTCCTCGAAGGGCAAAAACAGCACCTCGGGATCGACCACCGGGCGCGAGGGACGGAAGGTCACGTCCAGGTGGGCGTAACGGGCGTGGCGCGAGGTGGCCAGCTGGACGGTCTGGCCGGCCGGGCTGCGGCTGACGGCGAAGCGGGTCAGGCTCGTCACCACCTGGGTGAGCAGGTCAGGGTCCAGGCGCAGGTCGGGCAGGCCGGAGGCCAGCTCAGCCGCCGCCGTGATGCCCCGGGCGGCGAATTCCGGAGCCAGGAAATCCAGGGCGGCGGACGTGATGGCCCGCAGCGAGCACAGGCGCGGCCGCAGGTCCACGGGATGCAGGTAATTGCGGATCTTGTCGAGGATGTCCTCCAGCCGCCTGGCCTCGGACAGGATGATGCCGGCTTCCCGGGAGTCCGGCAGCCGGGCTTGCAGGCGGTGGGCGAAACCGGCGATGGAAAACAGGGGGTTGCGGATTTCGTGGGCGACCTCGGCCGATATCGCCCCAAGAGTCTTGAGTTTTTCTTCCTGGACCACGAAGCGCTCCAACTCCACCCGGTCGGTGATGTCCACCACGATGCCCTCGATCTGGCGGTCCTGGCCGCCGGCGTCGTCACGGTCCGAGGGAATGGCCCGCAGCAGGGCATGGATGGTCGCGCCGTTTTTGTGCAGGAAGCGGCATTCCTCGGTGTGGGGCGGCCTGCCCGGGCCAAGGCTCTCGCCAAGCCAGGTCGTGACCCGGTCCCGGTCCTCGGGATGCAGCCGGGCCGGGAAAAAGCCCGGCGCGGCCATGGCCTCGGCCCGGGAAAACCCGAGCAGGGGCCGGCAGAACTTGTTGATAAACGTCAGTTCCAGGTTTTCGTTCAGGACAAAGACCAGAAGCGGCAGGCTCTGGACCAGGGTGAAATAGCGGCTTTCGGCCTGCTTGACGGCCCGGGCCAGTTCCCGGCGCTCCAGGGCCGCGTCCAGGGCGTGGGCCAGCAGATCGAAGCTGACGATGGGTTTTTGCAGGTAATCGGCCGCGCCCAGGCGAAAGGCGCGGATGACGCCGTCGATGCCGTCCTGGCCGGAGATGACGATGACCGGCGGCGCGTCGTGTTCCCGGGACAGGGCTTCCAGGACGCCGAAGCCGTCGCGCCGGGGCAGGCGCAGATCCAGCAGCACGGCGTCGGGCCCGATGTCCGCGATGCGGCGCAAGGCTTCGTCTCCGTCGCCGGCCTCGGTGACGGCGTAGCCGGAGATTTCGAGCCAGGCGCACACCGGGCGGCGCACGTTCTCGTCGTCTTCCACCACCAGGATTTTGGCGATTTTGTCGGACATGGCAGGCCTCCCCGGAGTTTCGGGCTGGCCCAAGCCTAGCGCTTTTTCAGGAAAGCCGCCAGTCGGCAGGGTTTTGTTACGGGTTTGCAACACGGTGGATTTTGGTGTTGCAAAAATGTCAACACTGGGCTAGGCAGGAGTTGTCGATGCGGCGGAAAGCGGCTGGCTTGGCCTTGGAGAGGGCCTCGCGGGATCGCCTGAAGCAACGGACGCGACGACGACGGCAAGGGAATCTTCGACAAAAACGTCATCAGAGGGGGAATCATGAACGCGGCAGATACCGCTTTCGTGCTCATTTCGGCGGCCCTGGTCATGCTTATGACCCCGGGTCTGGCGCTTTTTTACGGCGGCATGGTCCGTACCAAGAACATCCTTGGCACGCTCATGCACTCCAACATCCTGCTTGGCACCGTGTCCGTGCTCTGGGCCATCGTGGGCTACAGCCTGGCCTTTGGCGGCGACATCGGCGGCGTCATCGGCAACCTCGACTTCATGTTCCTTAACGGCGTCGGCACGGCGGCCAAGGAAGGCGTGGACAACATCCCGCACCTGGCCTTCATGATCTTCCAGTGCATGTTCGCCGTCATCACCCCGGCCCTGATCACCGGCGCGTTCGCCGAGCGCATCAAATTCTCCGGCTTCCTGCTCTTCACCACCCTGTGGCTCATCGTCGTCTACTGTCCCATGGCCCACTGGGTCTGGGGCGGCGGCTGGATGGCCAAGATGGGCGCTCTCGACTTCGCCGGCGGCGCGGTCGTCCACATGAGCTCCGGCGCTTCCGCCCTGGCCGCCGTCCTCTATCTGGGACGCCGCCACGGCTACGGCAAGCAGTCGTTTATTCCGCACAACCTGCCCCTGACCATCCTTGGCGCGGGCATCCTCTGGTTCGGCTGGTTCGGCTTCAACGCCGGCAGCGCCCTGGCCGCCAACGGCCTGGCCGCCTCGGCCTTCGTCACCACCCACCTGGCCGCCGCCGCCGCCGCCTTCAGCTGGATCATCGTGGAGTGGTGGCATCGCGGCAAGCCCACCACCCTGGGCATGGCCTCCGGCGCGGTGGCCGGCCTGGTCGCCATCACCCCGGCCGCCGGCTACGTCGAGCCCATGCCGGCCATCCTCATGGGCCTTATCGCCGGCGGGCTGTGCTACGGCGGCGTGCTCATCAAGAGCGTGTTCAAGTACGACGACTCCCTGGACGTCGTGGGCATCCACGGCCTGGGCGGCACCTTCGGCGCCCTGGCCACCGGTCTTTTCGCCACCAAGGCCGTCAACGAACTGGGCGCCGACGGCCTGTTCTACGGCAACCCCGAACAGCTCTGGATCCAGTTCGTGTCCGTGGTCGCCACCTGGGTGTTCTGCTTCGTCATGACGCTGATCCTCTTTAAAATCGTGGACGTGATGGTTGGTATTCGGGTAAGCCAGGACGACGAGATCAAGGGTCTCGACGTCAGCCAGCACAGCGAAGTCGGCTACCAGCTCTAGCCAAGGATAAGGAGCGCGCCATCATGAAAAAGATCGAAGTCATCACCCGTCCTTACAAGCTCGACGAAATCAAGGAAAAGCTGACCGGCCTTGGCATAAAGGGCATGACCGTGTCGGAAGTGAAGGGCTTCGGCCGCCAGCGCGGCCACACCGAAGTCTACCGCGGCGCCGAGTATCAGGTCGATTTCGTGCCCAAGGTCAAAATGGAGCTGGTGGTCGAGGACGGCCTGGCCGCCGAGGTCATCAAGGCCATCCAGGCCGCGGCCCAGACCGGTGAAGTCGGCGACGGCAAGATCTTCGTCTCCACCATCGACGAGGTCATCCGCATCCGCACCGGCGAGACCGGCAACGCCGCCATCTAGGCAGCTTGTTCGCAACCCTTCGGGGTAATAAGACAAAACAGCCGACCGGGAAGGGGGATCGCCTCCTTCCCGGTCGTTTCATTGATGGGGAGCCTGCCATGCCGCCCGCACCCGACGCGCCGGTCAGCGCCGCCATGCTCGACGAGGGCAAGGCCCTGCTGGCCGACGCCCTGGCCGCCGGCCAGTTGGACGTGGCCTACGTCGCCGCCCTGTCCGACGTCTACGACCGCTATTTTCGCCAGCGCCTGACCGAGTGGGCCGAGGGCCGGGATTCGCTGGCCGACGGCTTTGCCCTGGCCGCCGTGGGCGGCTACGGCCGACGCGAGCTGTGCCCGGCCTCGGACATCGACGTCTTGCTGCTGTTCCCGTCCGAGCCGCCGGACTGGGCTTCGGAGCTGGCCCGGTTCCTGTTTTTCCCGCTGTGGGACCGGGGCGTGGAACTCGGCCATGGGGTGCGCGCCGTGGCCGGCTGCCTGGAGCTGGCCGGCTGCGACCCCAAGGTGCTGGCGTCGCTGATTGACCTGCGTTTTCTGGCCGGGGAGGCCGCCGTTGTCGAGACGCTGGCGGCCCGTCTGGAGGCCGCGTGCTTTCCAGCCCATGCCGCCGGCTTCGCCGAGTGGCTGGACAAGGGGAACAAGGAGCGCGGCCGGACTTACGGCGACGCCGGCGGCATGCTCGAACCCGATCTCAAAAACGGCCTGGGCGGTTTGCGCGACTGGCAGCAAGTCCGCTGGCTCATGCGTCTGGATCCGGGCCGCGAAGCCGACGGTCGCCTGCTGGCCGACGATCTGGCTGCTCTGGAAGCCGACGCCCGGTTCGTCCTGGCCGCCCGGATGCACCTGCATCGCCTGTGCGGCCGCAAAAACGACAAGCTCTATTTTGAATTCCAGGAGCGCCTGGCCGAGGCCATGGGTTTTGGACGCCGGGGCGACCGCCAGGCCGTGGAGCGCTTTCTGTCGCTGCTTTTGCGCCGCATGGCCGACATCAAGGCCCTGCGCCGGTCGGTCTGGCCGCTTCTGGCCGGACATTTGGGGGCTTTGGATCTGGCCGCCCCGGCCACGCCCGTGGGCGACGGTCTGCAGGACGCGCCCGAAGGCCTGCGCTTCGCCCCGGGACTGACCGATTTCCAGGCCATGGAGCGGGTCATGCCGCTTTTTGCCGTGTGCGCCGCCCTGGGCAAGGCTCCGTCCCACGAAACCATGGGCCGGCTGCGCGGCCTGGCCGGGGAGCTTGGCCGGCTGGCCGAGGTTTCGCCGCGCACCGGCCGGATGCTCTATGACGGCTTAAGCGACATCATGCCGGCCGACGTTTCCGGCGCGGCCCTGGACGCGCTGAGCGCCAGCGGCGTGCTGGAGGCCATCCTGCCCCAGTTCGCCCGGGTCAAGGACAACGTCTCCTACGACGTCTACCACGTCCATCCCGTGGGCCGGCACAGCCTGGAGGCCGTGCGCCTTTTGGCCGAGCTGCGCCTCGGGCCGGCCTGTCGGGCCAGGGAGCTGCTGGACGGCCTGCCCCGGCCGGAGCTGGCTTACTGGGGCCTGCTCCTGCACGACATGGGCAAGGGCCTGGGCGGAGCCCACGCCGAAAAGGGCGCGCAATTGGCCGAGGACATGCTCTCGCGCCTGTCCGCGCCGCCCGAGGCCCGGCACATGATCGCCGCCCTGGTGCGCGAACATCTGCTGCTGCCCGAAACCGCCACCGGCCGCGACCTGTCCGACCGCGACGTGGTGGCCCGGGCGGCCGGCCGGGTGGCCACGGTGGAAGCCCTGGACATGCTCGTGCTCATCGCCCGCTGCGACGGCCTGGCCACCGGCCCCCAGGCCTGGACCGGCTGGAAGGAGTCCCTGGTATTTGACCTCTACGGCAAGCTGCGCGCCGCCATCGAGCAGGGCCGGCTGTTTGGGGCCGACGACGCCCGGATCATGCTGGCCGCCCGGGACAGCCTGCGCGAGGCGGCCCGGGACCGCTTCACCCCCGAGGCCCTGGAGGCCCTGCTTCTGGCCATGCCGCCGCGCTATCTCGTCAGCCAGCCCGTGGAGACCATCCTGGGACACCTGGACCTTTTGGCCGAGCTCGACGCCGCCGAAGCCGAGGATCGGCGCATGAAGCCCGGCGACCGGGCCGGCCGCGACGTGGCCGCCCTCACCTATAAAGCCCTGCCCGACGGCGACGGCTTCACGGTCACCGTGGCCGCCCGCCAGGTGCGCGGGCTTTTCCCCACCGTCACCGGCGTGCTGGCCCTGCACGATCTGTCCATCCACGAGGCCGACGTGTTTCGCTGGGAAGACGGCGTGGTCATCCTGTCGCTGCGCACCGGCAATCCGCCCGACGTCATCTACAGCGACGAGGTTTTCGCCCGGGTGTCCCGGGCCGTGCGCTACGCCCTGTGCGGCAAGCTGTTCCTGGCTTACCGACTGGCCCAGAAGCGGGGCGGTTTTGCCCTGTCCCTGGCCGTGGCCGGCCCCAAGTCGCCGCCTGAGGTGGCCATCGACAACAAGGCTTCCGATCTCTTTACGGTCATTGACGTGTCCTGCGACGACCGGGTGGGGCTTCTCTACGACATCGCCCGCACCCTGGCCGAGATGGGCCTGGAAACCCATCTGGCCAAGGTCATGACCCCGGCCGGGCGGGTGCGCGACGTCTTTTACGTGCGCGGCCCGGCCGGACGGCGGGTGGAGGACCCGGAGCAGCTGGCCGAGATCAAGGCGGCCTTGCTGCACCGTCTGGCCGACGACCCGTGCACCCTGCGCTGAGGACAACTTGCGGCCGATATCGGGCCGCATTCATGGGGGTTGGCCCGGCTCCCGGCCTTGACGCGGCGCGTTGAAGCGGCGATAGAGGGGGTGTGAGAGCCTGCCTGCGGCACGTTGCCGCAGGTCGAAAGGAGCCTGCATGACCGATCACGCTTCCGTATGCGTTCCGCGCATCGGCGAAACGGCCCCGGACTTCGAGGCCGAAACCACCCACGGCATCCTGCGCCTGGAAGACTTTCGGGGAAGCTGGCTGGTGTTCTTTTCGCATCCGGCGGATTTCACGCCCGTGTGCGCCTCGGAGCTCATGGCTTTTGCCGGCGTGCGCGCCACGCTTCGCGACATGGGCTGCGAACTGCTCGGTTTGTCAGTGGATTCCATTTTCTCCCACATCGCCTGGGTGCGATCCCTTGAGGAGAAGTTCGGCACGGCCATCGATTTCCCCTTGGTCGCCGACACCACCGGCGAGGTGGCCAGACGTTACGGCATGACCATGCCGGCCGAGTCGCCCACCGAACCGGCCCGCGTGGTCTACGTCATCGACGACCGGCAGTGCGTCCGGGCGTTCATGGCCTATCCCATGACCACCGGACGCAACGTCGCCGAGATCGTTCGCCTTGTGGCGGCCCTGCAGGCCACCGACGCCCACGGCGTGGCCACGCCCGCCGGTTGGAAACCCGGGGACGGGGTGCTGGCTCCCCCGCCGCGAACCCAGGCCATGGCCCAGGAGAGGGCCAAGGCCGCCGGTCCGAACTGCCCGGATTGGTATTTTTGCAAGAGAGAGTTGTCATGATTTCGGACATGTACGACGCTGCTGAAGACACGCCCCAGGTCAAGCCCGACGGAACGCTCACCCAGTCCGCCAAGGACATCCTGCGGGTGTGCGAACCGCCGGCCACGATGGAGGACATCAGCCGGGCCCTGGTGCGCCATTTTTCCCAGGTTTTGCCCATGGTGCGCGACCTCGTGAACCTGGGGCTTCTGGAAGACCAAAACGGCCGGCTGGCCGTCACGGACTACGGCCGCGAAAAGCTCGGCCGCTGATCCGGCTTACGGGCCGCGCGCCCGGCGTCGGCAACTGCCGGACGCCGGGCGCCGCAGCGGTCCTGTGGCCCGGGCCGGGGCTGCCGGCGACGGGCTGGTCTGGTCCCGGCTGGGGGGCAAGGCCGGGAGCCCGTCCGTCACTCCCGACAGGCTACGGTCCGTTTGGGGCCGGACAGGGGGCAAGCCGTCCGGCATCGGTCCCAAGCGCCGGGCTTGGCTCTTTACGCTCGTCCCGGGCGGCATTATGCTCTTTCCGGGAGCCGGACGGCCGGGGACATTGTCCCGGTCTGGCGGCGGCCCGGGAGGTCGCCGTGTCTGCTGATTCCGCATTGCTCCCCGGCGCTTCGGCGTCGGACGCGTCTGTCTGCGCCCGGTGCGCCGCCGCCGGCCCGACCTGCTGTTCGCTGCCCCCCGGCCAGGAGGAAGTGTGTTTCCCCGTGTCCGAGATGGAACGAGCCCGCATTGTCGAGGCTGACGGCCTGGCCGTGGGCGGCTTTGTCCACCAGGCCAATACCGAGGCCTTTTTGGCCCAGATGGGGCGGCTTTTTCCCCGCGACCGCAAGATTCTTCCCCGTCTGTTCCCTCCCGGCGGCGACCATCTGCGCTTGGCCGTTGACCCGAAGGGCAATTGCGTGTTCTTGCGGGCCGATGGATGCCGCTTGCCAAGGGATGCGCGTCCGTATTATTGCCGCTTGTTTCCGTTTTGGCTAAACGGCGGGGCCGTCACGGCCTTTGCCGCGACGGGCTGTCTGGTCCACCGTGAAGGGCGGACCGTGTCCCGGATGCTGGCGCTGCTTGCCTACGGCGAGGCCGGAGTGCGCGAACTGCACGGCCGCCTGCGTCTGGCCTGGGGGCTGCCGCCCAAGGAAGGCATGCCCTTCGTCACTCCCTCCCCTGCGAGATACCGTCCGTGAAAAAGTTCCTCATTCTTCTGGCGATCCTGGTGTTCGTGGGCCTTGTCTTCGGCATTGCCGGCGGCGTGGGCCTCTACTACTGGGCGTCCAACGATCTGCCGAGCTTTCGCAAGATCACCGACTACCGCCCGCCGCTGGTCACCACCATCTACACCCGCGACAACAAGGTGCTGGGCTATCTCTATTCCGAGAAGCGCTTTCTGGTGACGCTCTCCGAGATGCCGGACTTTTTGCCCAAGGCCTTTCTGGCCGCCGAGGACGCCACCTTCTACCAGCACGAAGGCGTCGATCCCACGGCCATCCTGCGGGCCATGGTCAAAAACCTCCAGCAGGGCGGCCGCAAGCAGGGCGGCTCCACCATTACCCAGCAGATCATCAAGCGCCTGCTTTTGTCCTCGGAAAAAAGCTACCAGCGCAAGGTCAAGGAAGCCATCCTGGCCTACCGCCTGGAAAAATACCTGACCAAAGACGAAATTCTCACCATCTATTTGAACCAGATCTACCTGGGCTCCCGGGCTTACGGCGTGGAAGCGGCGGCGAGGACCTATTTCGGCGTCCACGTGGCCGACCTGACCATCGCCCAGGCCGCGCTCCTGGCCGGCCTGCCCCAGGCTCCCAGCCGCTATTCCCCGTTTCGCGACTTCGAATCGGCCAAGGCCCGCCAGAAATACGTCCTTGGCCGGATGCTCGCCCAGAACTGGATCAGCCAGGCCCAGCACGACGCCGCCGTGGCCGAGCCGTTGGTGTTCAAAAGCATGCCCGACCCGTCCTGGGAGGTGGCCCCGTTCTACCTCGAAGAGGTGCGCCGGGAACTCATCGACCGCTTCGGCGAGGATCAGGTCTACAACGGCGGCCTGCACGTCCATACCGCCGTGGACCTCAAACACCAGGAAGCGGCCGAGCGGGCCTTGCGCGAGGGCCTTGTCGCCTCGGAAAAACGGCGCGGCTTCAAGCCGACGCTGGAAAAGCTCGACAAGGACAAATACGAGGAATTCTACGAACGCTCGGGCGTGCCCGAAGCCCTGCTCCAGCCCGGGCGCTGGCTCAAGGCCCTGGTGCAGGAAGTGGGGCCGGCCGGCGCTGTGGTGCGCTTTGGCGACAAGTACGGCCTCATCCCCTCCGAGGACATGAGCTGGGCCAAGGGCAAGGTGGAGCCGGGCGATCTGGTCTGGGCCTCGGTCACGGCCCTGCCCGACAAGGGCGGCCCGGACAAACCCGCCCCGGCCGCCAAGCCGGCCCAGGCCAAGCCGGCCGAGGCCGCCGCCAAAAAGTCCAAGCCCGGCGAAACCCCGCCCCCGGCCGCGCCGGCCAAGGTCGCCCGCCCCATGTGGAAGCTGGCCATGCAGCTGGAGCCGCGCATCGAGGGGGCCATCGTGTCCATGGAGCCGCGCACCGGCGATGTCGTGGCTTGCGTGGGCGGCTTTTCCTTCGAAAAAAGCCAGTTCAACCGGGCCACCCAGTCCTTCCGCCAGCCCGGCTCGTCGTTTAAGCCCATTGTCTATTCCGTGGCCATGGACAACGGCATGACCCCGGCCACGGTGGTCATGGACGGCCCCTTCACCTACGTCGATCCCTGGAGCAAGCAGGTCTGGAGCCCGGGCAACTACGAAGGCGACTACGGCGGCCCCATGACCATCCGCTCGGCCCTGGCCAAATCTAAAAACCTCGTCACCGTGCGGGTGGCCCAGCAGGTGGGCATGAAAAAGATCGTGGAGCGCGCCCAGGAAATGGGGCTTCGCGGCGATTTCGGCCCGTTTTTGCCGGTGAGCCTGGGGGCCGTGGCCGTCAACCTCCTGGACATGGTCAAGGCCTACTCGGCCTTCGCCCGGGACGGCTCCACCATCAATCCGCGCTTTGTCCTCGACGTCAAAAGCCCCTGGGGCGAGGAAGTCTGGGTCAACAAACCCGAGGTCAAGCAGGTCATGTCGCCCCAGACCGCCTACGTCATGGACTGCCTGCTCAAGGAGGTCGTGCGGGCCGGCACGGCCACGGCGGCCAAGGTCCTGGGGCGTCCCCTGGCCGGCAAGACCGGCACCACCAACGATTTCCAGGACGCCTGGTTCATGGGCTTCTCGCCGTATCTGCTCACCGGCTGCTACATCGGCTTCGACCAGCCCAAGTCCATGGGCAAGGGCGAAACCGGCGGCCGGGCCTCGCTGCCCATCTGGCTCTCCTACCGCAAGGCCGTGGAAGACGACTACCCGCCCGAAGACTTCTCCCGTCCGCCCGGGGTCATCATGGGCACCGTGGACGGCGTGCCCATGGCCTTCAAGGAAGGCACCGAAAAGGGCGTGGCCAGCATCATGGACGAAGAACAGGAAAAGGCCTTCTTCACCGACCCCAACGCGCCGCTCGGCAAGGGCGAGGATCTGCTGAAACAGATGTTTTAGGGGAGACAGCAAGAGAAAGAGGCCTCCGGCGGCTGGGGGCCTGAGGCCCCCAGACCCCCCGACTGAAGAAAAGGGTAAAGGGGGGAGGCGGCGCAGGGTGGGGCTTGGCCGGCCAAGGCTCCGAAAGTCGGGTAAAGGCTTTCGCTGCATCGCATCCAGGGTGCGGGAGAAAAGGGGAGCAGGGCAGGCTGTCGTGAAACGGGTCAACGAGCCGGTCAATATGGAAATTCGGGCGGTTAGAGCAGGCTCGTTTGGGTAAGTAACGTGCTTAAATTATTGTTCATTAAAGCGCGAAAAAGCGAGGCTGCCTTGACGCGGCGCAGGCTTTGGACTAGCTGTCAGGTTCGGGTGGTCGCCGTGCCTCCCTTGCCGGAGGCCGCCAGGCCGCCAGCCATCGTCCGGACGCCGCGCGTCCGGTAAACCGCGCCCGCGCCGTCGGGCCCCAGGCCGGCCGCTGACGCCGGCAAGCCAGTATGCCGCAAAGTCTTTTCTCCGAACTCTCGCTCATCTACGTCTCGTTCTCCGTGCTCGCCCTCTATGCCCCGGCCGTGCTCGGCGCTTTGGCCTTGGCCTTTTTCCTCTACCGCCGCCACAGCCGGCTGGAGCGTCGCCGGCAAAAACACGCCCGCCTCCGGCGCGACATCGCCCAGCGCGGCCAGGCCCGGCGCAAACGCCTGCTGCTGGCCAGCCAGCGCGGCAACATCCGCGAACTCGCCCGCCTCGTCCACGGGCAGCTCAAAACCCGCCAACGCGAACTGACCCCCTACCAGGCCCAGCGAGCCTCGGCCTTCATCGAGCGGGCCGTGGTCACCGTGGACTTCGACCGCCTCTACGCCCTGCACGTCCTTTTCGACAGCAACGACGCCCAACAGGTTTCCCCGGCCGTGGAAACCTTTTTCGAGCATACGAGGTAACCATGCCCCTGCCGGAAAACATCGCCCGGTTCGTCGCCAGGCTCATCAACACCATGAAGACCGAGTCCGCCGACTGGCAGCTGGCCCATCAGGCCGATCTGGACAAGCTGCGCGAGGAAAAGCTCGTGGCCGAGCAGGAACTGAAGCAGCGTCTGGAACTCATGGAGATCCGCTTCAAGGAGGAGTGCAAAAGGGCCAGGCTCGAAGAGGAGCGGCAAACCGAGAACTTCACGGAATTTTTGGCCAGCATCGACGACATGAAGGCCAACATGCTCGAATACTACGGCGCCATGCCCAAGCCCATGGCGCTGATGATCCACCACCACGCCGCCGAGCTGTTAAAAGACGCCTGGCACAATCCCGACGCCCGGGAGCGCCTGCGCAACCAGTCGCGCTTCACAAGCCTCATGCTGGCCGTCACCGAAGACCTGACCGATCTTTCCCGCGACGGCGCGCAGCCCAAGGCCCTGCCCGAAAAGACCATCGCCTTCATGCAAAACAAGATCGAATAGCCGGCGGCGTGGCGGCCGTTATTTGGGCCGTTCTCCCTGTCTGGCCTCGGTGACGCAGTAAAGCCCCTGGCCCGAGCGGGCCGGTGCGAAGCAGAGATTGTCGTTCACGCAGGCCGCCGGAGCCGTGTCCCCGGCCTGCCAGCGGGCGATAAGCCCGGGTTCGCGGATAAACGGCCGGGACATGGCCACCAGCTCGGCGTCGCCCGAGGCCACGATGTCCTCGCAGGTTTCCAGGCTGCGAAGCCCGCCGACCAGGATCACCGGCATGGTCACCCCGGCCGCTTTGACGGCCCTGGACGTGTCGCGGTACCAGGCCTCGCCGTCGGGAATGGCGATGCGGCCCGGACGCGAGAAGTTGAGCCGCCCGGATTCGAACACCCCGCCCGAGAGTTCCACGGCGTCAAGGCCGGCCGTTTCCAGCCAGCTCACGACCTGGACGCACTCGGCCGAAGTGAAGCCCCCGGCGATGAAATCGTCGCTGTTGATCTTGGCCAGCACTGGATAGTCCCGGCCGATGCGGCCCCGGATGGCGCCGAGCACTTCCAGCAGCAGCCGGGCCCGGTTTTGCAGCGAGCCGCCGTAGGCGCCGGTGCGGCGATTGGTGCGCGGCGAGAGAAATTGGCTCAGGCCATAGCCGTGGGCGGCATGGATCTGCACGCCGTCGGCCCCGGCGTCGCGGCAAAGGGCCGCCGCCGCGCCAAAGGCGGCTTCCAGCCGGGCCAGATCCTCGGCTTCCATGGCTTGGCCCGTCGTGGCGTCCTCGGGAACCGACGGCCCAAGCGGCGTTTCGCCGATCACCTCCGGGTCGGCCCGCAGCCCGGCGTGGGCCAGCTGCACCACGAACCGGCCGCCGTAGGCATGGACGATGCGGGCCAGCCGGGCGATGCCGGCTTCCATGTCCGGGCTGTGCGCGCCAAGCTGGGAAGCCCGGGCCTGGCCGCGCTTTTCCACATAGGCGTGGCTGGAGACGACCAGTCCCACCTCGCCCTTGGCCAGGGTCTTGAGCAGCGCTTCCAGCCGGTCCGAGGCCGAGCCGTCGGGGTTGGCCATCCCTTCCCCGGTGGCCGAGCGCACGAAGCGGTTTTTAAGCCGCATCCCGTTGATGGCGATGGGCGAAAAGACCTGCATGGCGCTTACGCCGCCTCGAAGCGGTCAATAAACCGCTCCAGATCGTTGGGATCGCCGTCCCGGTAGTCTTCGGGATAGAGCAGGGCGCTCATGAAAAACGGGCTTTCCAGCTGCAGGGCCATGGCCGCCCGGCGGGCGAAGTCCTCAAGCCCCGAAAACAGCGCGCCCGAGCCATCGACGGCGCTGCCTTCCAGGGCCTCGTCGGCCTCGTCGGGCAGACCTTCGAGCACCAGGCATTTTTCCGTCATCAGGCGAATGTACCCGGCTTTGTCCCCGGCCTCGTGGAGCAGCCGGCCGGCCTCGGCCTCGATCTCGCGGATGCGTCCCGCCGCTTCCCGCACCACGCCCAGGGCCGCGGCCGGCGCTTTGCGCTTGGTCATTGTTCCTCGTTCCTCCAAAGCCTTGGACGGGCAAACCGCTTCCCGTCCGAGAACACAGTATGAACAATCCAGACGGCCAAGGCAATCGCTTCCCTCGTAAGACGGACCGCTTTTCCGGCCGCCCCCTTGACGCGGAGAGAGGGAAACGCTAGTCATATTGTGAAAAATAAGACAAGTTTATGACGAATATCCTGCCCCCGGATCAGGGGATTCCGCCGCTGCCCGAAGCCAACGCCAGCGCCCACGCCCTGGACGGCGTGCCGCGCTCGGCCCTCTCGCGCCTGTGCTTCGACGCCGGCGACTACGAATTGCTGCGCATCGTCAACGACGTGCTGGCCCGGCGCGGCTCGTCGAGCTTAAAGCGCCTGCTCGCGCCGTATCTGCATCCCCACGGCATCAAGGAAATGGCCGCGCCCAAGGGGCTGCGCATCGCCTACGCCGTCATCCACCTGCTGGGGTCCCTGGAGGCCGGCATGGCCGGCGACCGGCTGACCGCCTTGCGGTCGCTGCGCGACGAGGTCATGGCCGCGGCCGAGTCGGGGCTCGAAAAAAACACCGCCCGGGTGCTGCTGCAGATCATGAAGGAGCTGGTGCGCTCCCGGGACACCCCGCGCCGCCAGCTGGAGCTGGCCCACGATTTCCGCAGCGCCGTGTCCGGCCGGCCGCGCGTGGTGCGAAAGCTCCTGGCCGAGTACCATCTGCTGGAAATGCCCGAGGAATGGAACCAGATCGCCTTTGACGACCACGTCCACGACGCCAACACCAAGGGCCGCAAATCGCCCACCCATCTCATCATGGACGCCTGGATCAAGGGCATCCGGCGGCTCACTGTCATCCACTACCATTTCGTGCGCCCGGAAACCGCCGCCGAACTGCTCGAAGCCGCCGCCATCATGGACATGCGGGTGGACATCGGCATCGAATGCCTGGCCCGGCATCGCGGCGGCCACGTCAAGCTCGTTTGGGCCCCGCGCGGCTTTGCCCGGCCCGAGGATTTCGCGGCCTTTCTCAAAAAGCCCGGGGTGCGCGAGTTCATGCGCGAGGGCTTCGAATTGTCGCTTCGCGAGCAGCGCCATGTCCTGGCCCTGCTGGCCGCTTTCAACGCCCGCCACCGCCAAACCATCCGCGACCGCTACGGCCTTGATCTGCCGCCCCTTGATCCCGAGGAATTCCTGGCCTTCGTGGGCTCGGGCCAAGCCAGCCTGCTGCATCTGGCCCGGTTCATCCGCGACGCCCTGGCTCCGCTGCTCGACGCCCAGGCCGGCGAAACCTTGGACGCGGCCGCGCCGGACAAGGCCTGTCCGCTTTTGGCCGAACGCGACAGCCTAGACGTGGAGTCGCTGCTCGACGACTATCTGTCCCCGGCCGCCAACCCGGACATCATTGCGCCCGAGGCTCCCCAGGACGGCGAAACCCTGCCCGAGCGCCTGACCGTGGACGTGGCCGAGTTGGCCCGGCGTATCGGCGCTTTACATGTCAGCAACAGCCTGGCCCTGTGCACGGCCGAAATGCCCTTCGCCGACGTGTTGCTGGCCCTTTTTGCCTGTCGCGGCGACATCACCGGCTGCGACGCGTTTAATCTGCGCGTCTTCGAAACCGGCGGCGGCGACGGCGGCGACGCCCTGGCCCTTATCTCCATCGTCAACGCCGGCAACGTGGTGGCCTTAAAGCGCCTCCTAAACCGCACCGCCGACGCGGCCGAAACCGGAGGCGACGCCGAAACCGCCGCCAGCCTGCGCGACCTGCGCCGCGACGTGGCCGCCATCGCCGCCGCCTACCGTGCCCGGCCGCTTTCGGCCCGCATCGGCACCGACTCCACCGGCCAGTCCACCCGCTGCCACGGCATGGGGCTGGTGGTGGCCGACACCCTGCCGGCCCGGACCCGCAAGCGCCTGGCCCGCCGCGAAAAACGGCCCGGGGCGAGCCTTCGCCGAGCCATTCCCGTGGGCGTGGCCGTCTCGCCCCGGGTGAGCACCTTGCCCGACGAATTCTCCAGCGACCTCTCGGCCCGGTTCTTCCGGTTCCTGCGCGGCCTGCCCGGCCTACGTCTGGCCGGCTACCGCTACGTGCTGGAGTGGGTGGGCAAGCGCTATTTCAAGGCCACGCCGCAAACCGCCAACATCCATACCCTAGGCGGCATCCAGCAAAAGGCCAGCCAACGCTATCTGGCCCGGGCCGAGGCCTTGCGCCGCCCCCTGGGGCTGTCCTGGCGGTATCTGAGCAGCACGATCAAAAACGTGCTGAAAATCGGCCTGGGCTTTGCCGTGGCCGCCGCTTCGTTCGCCAGCATCAACTCCTGGTGGGTGCTGGCCTGGCTTGGGCCTTTTATCTGGTTTGGCATCACGGGCGTGCGCAACGTCATCCAGGCGGTGCTCGGCTGCGGCGGCCTGCGCCGCACGCCGCTTTTAACCTGGAAGGATTACGTCAGCTTCGACCGCCTGGCCGATTCGCTCATGTTCACGGGCTTTTCCGTGCCGCTTTTGGACATCGTGGTGCGCACGCTGATTCTGGGGCAGGGCTTTGGCGTCACCACCTCCAGCGCGCCGCTGCTCCTTTTCGCCTCCATGGCCGTGGCCAACGGCCTGTATCTGGCCAGCCACAACCTGTTGCGCGGGTTGCCCAAGTCGGCGGCCGTGGGCAACCTCTTCCGGTCCGTGCTGTCCATCCCCCTGGCTTACGGACTCAATCAGGGCCTGGCCTGGCTGCTCGTCCAGGGCGGCCTGCCCGATCCCGAGCCGGTTCTGGAACCCTTTGCCGCCATTGTCTCCAAGTTCGCCTCGGACGGCGTGGCCGCCGGCATCGAAGGCCTGGCCGACCGCTCGAAGTACGTGCGCATGCGCCTTCGCGACTACCGCGAGAAATTCAAGCAGCTCTACGACACCTACTCCCTGCTGGAGCTGCTCTATCCCAGCGACGACGTGGCCAAGCTCCTGGAAACGCCCAAGGAATTCATCAATTCCATCGGCTCCCAGAAAGGCGATCTCGACAAGATCGTCATCGTCAACGCCTTGGACTTCCTCTATTTCTGGATGTATCAGCCCCGCGCCCGCACGGTGCTGGCCCGGGCCATGCGCTCCATGTCGGCCGAGGAGCGGCGCATGTTTCTGCTCTCCCAGTACGTGCTGCTGCGCGAACGCGAAATCAGCCGGCTGTTTATCGAAGGGCTGGTCGGGCGCAAGTTCGCCCCGGCCCTGTCATTTTATTTAAGCCATGCGAGGCGTTACCTCGACGATCTCCAGGAACTCGCCCACCGCCACCCGCCGGCCGAAGCCTTGACCTTGGAGAACGCGCTGCTGGGACGAGATGTCCGGCTGGGTGGGTTGTAGCGGACGACGGAGAGAGAAGAGGTGAGAAGACGGGAAGAATGCCTCCGGCGGCTGGGGGCCTGAGGCCCCCAGACCCCCCGATTGAAGAAAAGGGGTAAGGGGGGCACAGACGCGTAACAAAGCGCCCCGCCGCCCGGTCACGCCGGGAGGCGGGGCGTTTCGTGCTCCATGGCGGAACGGCCTAGGCCTCGGTGGACCCGACGCCGGACAGGGCGCTGGAAATGATGCTGTCCATGGTGGCCATGGGATTGTCGCCGCTTTGCTTGGCGTATTGCTGGGCCGCCTGGCCTTGGGCGCCGTTGCCGCCGGACGGGGGCGAGGGCGGGGTCAGGGAATCCATGGAACCCGACGAGGACGCCGAGGCAAACTTTTCCGACATGCTGGACAGCATCTTGGCCGTGTTGGAATCGGAGGCGCTGTCGGCCGCCTCGGAGAGCTTGTCGGAAATCTGCTGGGTCACTTCCTTGAACTTGTCCGGGTCGGAACTGGCCAAATCCTTGAGCTGCTGCATGGCCTTGGCTCCCTTGGAAAAATCGCCGCCGTCGCCCTGGATGGACAGCCCCGAGGCCAGACTGTCCGTGGCCGAGGTTTCGGTGGAGCTGGTGCTCGACGTGCCAAGCAGGCTGCTCAGGGACGTGGTCGTGCTGCTGTACGAATTGCTGATGAGATCCGTGCTCATGGTGATTCTCCTCTTGCAAGGCAAGGTTGACGTCTGCCTGCCTTATCGGCCCATGAGCAGGGAAGTTTATATAGAAATTATTTTTATTCGCGTGTAACCTGGTGGTGGATGTGACGTCTTTGGTGTTGGTGTCATCGTGTTTCAAAGTTGATCGTGCACATCTGTAGATATAATTATTGTTGTGTGATTGATGCAGTATTTTTATCCGTTTATTAATTTGTGCGACATTTTGTTGTTGCGGAGGAGTGGCTTTCGACGACAATGTTTTGTGGAGATAATGCTGTGCTGTTTAGGGTGATTCCGGGCATGGCGATATGGTATTCTTTTCGCATTTCTCCAAAATCCTGATGGCCTCCGGGAGGGTATCCGGGGAGGCGCGACGGCTGTACAGGGGAAGGGGGCAGCGGGAAGGGCGCTACGATGTCGGGCCGGGAGCAGGAGGGAGGGCGAGTGACGCCGTTGCGCCGCGTTCCATGCGCAACGGGGCAAGAAACGCACGTTGCCGGTGGGCGGCGTCCCGGGCACGCACGGCCCGGCCACAGGGCCGTCCCCTTACCCCCTTTGCAGGGGGCAGGGTGATCATCCCCCCCCGGCGCAGAGGGCAAGGCAAAGCCAATCCCGCGCTCCCCCCTGTAAACCGTTCTCCAGGTGGGGGGGCTGGGGGCCTCAGGCCCCCAGCCGCCGGAGGCATCTCCCTCTCCCCCTCCCTCTTTCCCTAAAACTTGCGCAGTTCGAACAGCTTCTTGCTCTGGGTCGAGACGATGTGGAAGTACTTGTCCTGGGGGATGAAGATGTAGGGCACGTCTTCGGCGCGGCGGAACAGGAAGTCCGAGAGGATCATGCGGTTGACGGCCTGATGGCCGATGATCATGATGTATTCGGAGTTGCCGCTGAGATAAATGGCTTTCTTGATGCCGCGATACACCCGGCCGGCCATGGTGGCGTAGCCTTCGCCGCCGGGATAGACGAAGTTGTATTTGTTGCGCGCCCGGGCGGCGAAGAGTTCCGGCCGGCTGCGTTCCATCTCCGTGTAGCTCAGGCCATCGCATTCACCCACGTCGATCTCGTCGAACTCCTTGAAGGCATGGTGGATGGTCGTGCCCTTGCGGGTTTCCAGCAGCGGCTCGGCCATCTCCCGGGTGCGCGTGAGCGTGCTGGTAAAGACGTAGGGCAGGGGCGTGCCGATGAAGTGGCGCGACAGGGCCCAGGCCATGCGCCGGCCTTTTTCGGTCAGGCTGGAATCGCCGCCGACGCGGTTTTCCAGGTTGTATTCGCTCTCGGCGTGGCGCACGAGAAACAGGTTTTTGATCCAGTCCGACATGAGCAGGTCGCGGATGCGGCCGTAGTGGGGCACGTCGGAGTGGACGCGTTCGGCGATGATGCGGTTGTTGAGGGTGTCCAGGCGCACGAGGTTGTCGGCCTCGTCGGCCGGGGCGTAGATGTGGCGGTAGTAGCCGATGCGCGAGAAGAAGCTTTTAGCCGCTTCATCCTGGGGCAGATGGGCGAATTCCGGCAGCCGGGTCTTGCGGGCCACGGACAGGGCCAGCAGTTCGGGATCGTCGTTGATGCACTCGATAAAGAGGATGGGGTGGGGCGCGAGATGCTGCCGCAACGTCTCCCGCCGTTTGCGGGAGACGTTGGTGGCGTCGAGAATGGCGATCTGGCCTTCGGCCGTGAGGTAGGCCTTGGCCTCGGCGATGCTGACAGCGGCGATGCGTTCGCGCAGGGCCGCCGCGTCGGCGTTGTCCGGGTTGTAGAAGCCGGCATGGGAGGTGTTGCCGGCGACCATGCGCCGGCGCACGTCGCCGTTGTTGAAGATGCCGACCTTGATGTCGTCTTTTTCGAGGTTTTCCTTGATCTTGGCCGCGACAGTGGACTTGCCCATGGCCGGCAGCCCCACCATGGCGATGCAGAGCTTGGCCGGCCGTGCCATTACAGCAACCCGATTTCCCAGTTGAAGTGGCTGGTGCGCTCGCGCCGGTTCACTTCCTTGGGCAGCGGCTCGCGCAGGTCCACAAAGACGCAGTAGCCGGCCTGCACCAGGGCCTCGCGGTGACGGTAGAGGTCCACTTCCCAGTTGGCGTACAGCCAATAGGTGCGATCGTACTTGACCGCCCACAGGCCTTCTTCCTTGGGGCTGATGACAGGCAGGCAGGTCTTGACCTCGCCCGAGAGCACACGCGAAAGCCCCAGGGGCCAAGCGCCCTTGGCCACGATGCCCAGGGGCATCGGCGAGGTTTTGGGCAGGCTAAGCAGTTCCTCGCCCGACAGCTCCGGCGAGACGAACGCGCCGTAAAAGCCGTTACGGGCCAGTTCGCCCAGGGCCAGGGGGTTGGCCACGTTGCAAAACGGGCCGGCCCAGAAGTCCAGGCCCTTGGCCCCGGCCGGGAACAGGCCGGTCTGCCAGGGGGCGTTTAAGACAAAGCGCTTGCCGCCCCGGCTGACGATGGCGGCGATGAGGCTTTTGAATTCGCTTTCCTCGTCGGGCCAGATGACCGGCGGCAGCCACCACCAGACCATGGCCGCCCGGCCAAGGGGCAGGTTCTGGGCCCGGTGGGTGGAGATCCACACGCCAAAGGGGCTCTTTTCCTTGCGCATGTCGGGATGCCGCCACACGCTTAAGGCAAGGGGTTCGCTGCGAAACGGCTTGGCCGGTTTGGGCAGCTTGGCCACGAATTCCGACGGCTTGGCCTCGCGCGGGGCGATCTTGTCCAGGGCGGCTTCCAGGGGCGCGATCTTGGCGGCCAGGGCCGGGTCGCGGCGGTCGATCAAAAAGACCGGGATGCCGGACTCGGGCTTGTTGTCCGGGCCGTCGAAGGTGAGCGTGAGCCGGCCGCCCTTGGGCACGGTGCGGGTCACCTTGACCACGCGATGCCCTGGCTCGTCCTCGAAGCCCACCCGCAGCAGATCGCCGGGCATGAGGCCCACGCGTGTGGACAGGTTCCACTGGCCGCTTTTGATGCCCCGGGTGAGCTTGCCGGCGGGCATGCCCGAGCCGGTGCGTTCCTTGGTGTCGATGGGGTTCTTGGGCCGCTGGGGCAGGAAATTGTAGTTGGTGCCGGGCCGGCCCAGGGCCTGTTCCAGGAAGCTGGCGGCCATCTTCTTGGCCGAGGTGTCGTCGGCGGCGTCGCGCAAGAGCTTGTAGGCGGCCACGGTATGGTAGACGTAATGCGGGCCTTTCTTGCGGCCCTCGATCTTCCAGGCCGTGATCTCGGGGATGGTGAGCAGGGCCTTGGTCAGCACGTCGAGGCTTAAGTCCTGGCAGGAGAAATAACGGCCCTTCTGGCCCCGGTGGTCGTAGATGCGCCGGCAGGGCTGGACGCAGCGGCCGCGCAGGCCCGATTTGCCGCCGAGGTAGCTGCTCCAGTAGCAGCGGCCCGAGACGTTGTAGCACAGCGCGCCGTGGACAAAGGCTTCCAGGGAAAGGCCCTGGGGCGCGGCTTCGGCCATTTCGCGCATTTCGTCGACGGTCAGCTCGCGCGGCAGCACCACCCGGGAAAAGGAGTACGGGGGCAGGGTGGCCAGGCCCGACGGGCTGCTGACGTTGGCCAGGGTGGACAGGTGCAGTTCGCCCTTGTAGCCGGCCTGCCGGGCCACGGCGGCAACGCCCAGGTCCTGGACGATGAGCGCGTCGGGTCCGACGTCGGCGGCCAGGCGCGAGATCAGGCGTCCGGCCTTGTCGGCCTCGTCGGGCTTAAGCAGGGTGTTGATGGCGACGTAGGTGCGCACGTTGCGGCCCCGGGCCATTTCGGCCAGGGCGGCCAGCTCGGAGGTGGAAAAGTTGCGGGCCAACATGCGGGCGGAGAAATGTTTAAGGCCGCAGTAGACGGCGTCGGCCCCGGCGGCGACGGCCGCCAGAAACGAATAGGGATCACCCGCTGGGGCAAGGATTTCAGGCTTTTTCGCCTCGGTCATGGGAGTCTCGCGAGATAGGGATTATCGGCAGGCAGCGCCGTGAGGCGAAGACCATAAACCAAACTTTCCCGGGAGGGAATAGTTTTTTGGGGTGCATCGCGATGCGCCGCCAATCTCGTTACCATATTGCGTCACTTCAGTTTTTGCGCCATGCTCGCCGGACACTTTTTTTGGAGGGTCGGCCGTGAAACTGGTCACCGAGCAAATGGAACAATTCCTGTCCGGCGGAGCCTGGATACGCAAGATTTTCGAACACGGGCTGGAGCTCAAAAAACAGTACGGCGAAGACGCCGTGTGCGATTTTTCGCTGGGCAACCCCGACCTGCCGCCGCCGGCCGTGGTCGGCGAGTGCCTGGCCGAGCTGGCCGAACAGGCGGATAAGCCCTTTGCCTTCGGCTACATGCCCAATCCCGGCTACCCGGCCGTGCGGGCCGCCCTGGCCGAACACCTCACCACGGAGCAGGGCATCGCCATCGCCGCCGAGGATCTGCTTTTGACCTGCGGCGCGGCCGGCGGCATCAATTGCTTTTTCCGGGCCGTCCTCACTCCGGGCGACGAAGTCATCTGCCCGAACCCGTATTTTGTGGAATACGGCTTCTACGCCGGCAACTCCGGCGGCGTGCTGAAACCCGTGCCCACCAAGCCCGACTTCGACCTGGACATCGCGGCCATGGAAGCGGCCATCACCCCGCGCACCCGGGTGGTGCTGATCAATTCGCCCAACAATCCCACCGGCATGGTCTACAGCAAACAGACGCTGACCGAACTGGCCGCCATGCTGACCCGAGCCTCGGCCGGCCGCGAGCGCCCCATTTATCTGTTGGCCGACGAACCCTACCGGTTCTTGGCCTACGACGGCGCGGACGTGCCCTCGGTGCTGCCGCTGTACCCCTATTCCCTGGTTATCGGCTCGTTTTCCAAGAATCTGTCCCTGCCCGGCGAGCGGGTGGGCTACGTCGTCGTGTCGCCGCTCATGGAAGGCCGGGCGCAGCTCGTGGCCGGGCTGGTCTTCGCCAACCGCATCCTGGGGTTCGTCAACGCGCCGGCCGTGGGCCAGGCCTTGCTGCTGCGGGCGCTGGGCCAGGAAGTGGACCGGGGCATCTACGAACGCCGCCGGGCGGCCATGGCCGGGGTGCTGACCCGGGCCGGCTACGATTTCGTCATGCCGCGCGGGGCGTTCTATTTCTTCCCCAAGTCGCCCGACGCCGACGAACTGGTCTTTCTGGATCGGCTGGCCAAGGAACGCGTCCTGGCCGTGCCGGGACGCGGTTTTGGGATGCCGGGCTATTTCCGACTGGCCTTTTGCGTGGACGAAGCGGTCATCAACCGTTCGGAAGCGGGGTTTGCCCGGGCCATTCGGGGCTAGCTGGCGCAAGCAGATCGACAAAGGGGCGAAAGCCCCTTTTTTTTGCGCTTCGCCTGTCGTCCGCCGCAGATCAAAAAAAATGGCAGACGTCGTTGTAGGAAAAGACAAAAGGAAAGCGCCAGCACGCCGTGTCGTCGCTGCGACGCACTGCGGGCTTGTCAGCTGCCGGCAGATGCGCGGCAATTTTTCACGCGCGTCGTGGAACAGATTTTCACAGGCTTATCGGCTTGGGGCCTGGTTGGGCAGGGTGAAGCTCTGTATATAGGTCGCCAGCTGGCGGCTTAATCGTGGTGTAGCAGGCGGTTTGTAAAGTATACTTGCCTAATTTTGACGCTATTTTGTCGTTTTATTGCAGTGTAACATTCCTTTTTATGTGAAGTCTTGTCGAGCTGTGTCGTTGACTTTGTTGTGCGGTGACGTAGAGTGGCTGCACTATGCCTGTGCTGTCGTTTCGGCGGGTACGTGAAGCCGCTCCGCGCCTGCCCTGGCTTACGGCGCTGATCGAGGCCTGCTCCATTCTCGACCGGGGAGTCGCCCGGGGAATTGCGGCCTCTGGACGCACGCCGAGTTGCTGTGCCGGATGCCATGCCTGCTGCAGTCAGCTCATTCCGATCTCCACCATTGAAACCCTGGGGCTGCGGTGGTTTGCCCTGAGTCATCTGCGCGGCGACATGGCGTTGGCGGTGGGGCGGGCGCTTTTGGCGCAACGCCAAGAGCCTTGTCCCTTTCTTGTTGATGGCGTGTGCGCGGTGTATCCGCTGCGGCCTCTGGCCTGCCGGGAGTACATTGTTTTTGGCTCGCCCTGTCTGGCGGGGGAGCGTCCCGATGTGTCGCGGCCTCATGACGTTTTGCCGCTGCCGCGCATCGCTCAATTGCAGGCTTTTACTGTGTTGTTGCCCTTTTACGGGGTCATGGACAGCGACGCCAGGGAGGCGGCGCTGCAAAACCGATTGGTGCTGCGCGACACTCGGTTGTTGCAGCAGCTCGACTGGCAGGGGCTCGGCGCCGCGCTTTGCGGAAATAATCATTGACAGCGGTGCGCTCCATGCGTAGTTGTCGTCATCTTACATTGTTGGCTAAGTCTTTTTCCCAGTCTCCGAGGACCTGCGTGTTTGCAAGCTCCCGACGACCTTTGAAGAATTAGCCCGAAATCTGGAGCGCAACGCGATGTCCAAGAAACTTTATGTCGGCAATCTGCCCTTTTCCACCAACGAAGACGAAATCCGCGACCTGTTCGCCGCCTACGGCGACGTGACCTCGGTCAAGCTGATCGTGGACCGTGAGACCGGCCGCCTGCGCGGCTTCGGTTTTGTGGAGATGGGCGACGACGGCGCCGACGCCGCCATGCAGAGCCTCAACGGCAAGGCTTTCGGCGGCCGCGACCTGCGGGTCAACGAAGCCGAAGAGCGTCAGCCCCGGGCCGGCGGCTACAACGACCGTCCCCGTCGCAACAGCTGGTAGTCCCCGGACGCCCGGCATCGACTAAAAGACGCCATGGCCCCGTCCGCTCGCCGGACGGGGCTTTTTTTTCCAGCCGCCGGGCCGGTCCCGGGGGCCTCTTGACGTCTGGACCGCTTGCCGTTATCAAGTCAAACTTTGCCCTTTACCGAGGTGCGCCAGGACCATGTTCGACAGCCTTACAGACAGACTCGAAGACGTTTTCCGCAAGATCAGGGGCCAGGCCCGACTGACCGAGGAAAACGTTCAGACCGCGTTGCGCGAAGTGCGTTTGGCCCTGCTTGAGGCCGACGTCAATTTCAAGGTCGTCAAGGACTTCGTCGAACGTGTCCGGGAACGGGCCGTCGGCCAGGACGTGCTCAAAAGCCTCAATCCCGGCCAGCAGGTCGTGAAGATCGTCCACGAGGAACTCATCGAGATCCTCGGCGGACAGGCCACCGACCTCGACCTGTCCGGCTCGCCGGCCGTCATCATGGTCGTGGGCCTGCAAGGCTCGGGCAAGACCACCACCTGCGCCAAGCTGGCCCTGAAGCTGCGCCGCGAATTCAAACGCAAGCCCTATCTGGTCCCGGCCGACGTCTACCGTCCGGCGGCCATCGACCAGCTCCACAAGCTGGCTTCCCAGCTCGATATTCCGGCCTACCCGTCCACCCCGGACCAGAACCCGGTGGACATCTGCGCCGCCGCCCTGGCCGAGGCCAAGCGCACCGGCCACGACGTGGTGCTGCTCGACACCGCCGGCCGCCTGCATATCGACGAAGCCCTCATGGACGAACTGGCCGCCATCAAGGCCGGCTGCGCCCCCGGGGAAATCCTTTTCGTGGCCGACGCCATGACCGGCCAGGACGCCGTCACCGTGGCCGCCGCCTTCAATGAGCGCCTGGACGTCACCGGCGTGGTCCTGACCAAGATGGACGGCGACGCCCGGGGCGGCGCGGCCCTGTCCGTGCGCCAGGTCACGGGCAAGCCCATCAAGCTCGTGGGCACGGGCGAAAAAGTCGCCGATCTGGAGCTTTTCTATCCCGATCGGGCTGCCTCGCGCATCCTGGGCATGGGCGACATTCTCACGCTGATTGAGAAAGCCCAGACCGACGTCGACGCCGACGAAGCGGCCGAGATGGAGCGCAAGCTGCGCAAGGCCCAGTTCACCCTGGAAGACTTCCGCACCCAGATGCGCCGCATCAAAAAGCTTGGCTCCCTGGAAGGGCTGTTAAAGCTCATCCCCGGCATGTCCCAGGTGCGCAAGCAGCTTGGCGACGTGCAGATGCCGGAAAAGGAGATGGCCCGGGTCGAGGCCATGATCAACTCCATGACCAAGGCCGAGCGCGACAATCCCAAGCTGATCAACACCAGCCGCCGGGAGCGCATCGCCAAGGGCTCGGGGACCTCGGTCCTGGAAGTCAGCCAGCTGCTGAAAAATTTCACCCAGATGCAGAAGATGATGCAGCGGATGATGGGCGGCAAGGGGATGCCCTCCATGCCCAAGATGCCGCCTGGGATGAAGATGCCCGGAATGCCTCCGGGCGGGATGCCGGGAATGCCCGGCATGGGCGGCATGGGCGGCATGGGCGGAATGCCTGGAATGCCGCCGGGCATGGGCGGCGCGCCCGCGCCGAGCAAGGCCGCCATCGAAAGCGCCCGGGCCGCCGCCAAGAAGAAGAAAGAACAACGGAAAAAACGGAAAAAACGCTGACCGCAAGGTTCGCGGGCTTCCACAACAGCAAATCGTCCACCACATAAAGGGGAGACACGTTATGGCCATGAAACTGCGCCTGACCCGCATGGGTTGCAAGAAGCGCCCGTTCTACCGCATTGTCGCCATGAATTCCGAAACCCGCCGCGACGGCCGCGCCCTGGAATACCTGGGCTATTACAACCCCATGGTTGACCCGGCCGAGATAAAAGTGGATGGTGATAAAGTACGGGCCTGGCTGGCGCGCGGCGCCGAGCCCACGGATACCGTGCGCGCCCTGCTCCAGAAGGCGGGCGTCTAGGCGCAAGCCGGCGGGTGACCGCCGGGCCGGTCCGGCCGGCAAGCCGCGACGCCGCCGCTCCCCTCCCGATAGCCGGGAGATGTGCGGACTCGGAAGCGGAAGTCCTTCGCTTGCTCTGACGGTTACCCTCAGGAGGTGCGTATGTTGAAGGACTTGATCGAATACGTGGCGAAATCGTTGGTGGATAATCCGGACCAGGTGCACGTGTCGGAGATTGAAGGCGAGCAGACCTCGGTCATCGAACTCAAGGTGGCCAAGGAAGATCTCGGCAAGGTCATCGGCAAGCAGGGCCGCACGGCCCGGGCCATGCGCACCATCCTCGGCGCGGCCTCCACCAAGGCCCGCAAGCGCTCCGTCCTGGAAATCCTCGAATAACCCGGCCGGCGCGCACGGCCCGCGCCGCAACCAAGGCAGACGGTCCATGGCCGCAAGCAAATACATCATCGTGGGGGTGGTCGCCCGCCCCCACGGCGTCCGGGGAGAACTCGTCGTGGACAGCCACGCCGAATCCCCCACCTACTTCGCCCGAGGTTCGACCCTGCGCCTGTCGCCGCCGTCGGACCCCGGGCGCGGCAGGGACTATGTGGTGCGCGCCGCCCGGCCCCACCAGGACCGTATCCTCATCACCCTGGACAACGTCCCGGACCGCACCGCCGCCGATGCCCTGCGAGGACTGGCCATCTGCGTGCCGGCCGACAGGCTCGTCGCCGCCGCCGAGGACGAGGTGTTCCTCCACGACTTGCCCGGCCTGCGGGTGCGCCTGGCCGACGCCGCGCCAAACGCCCCCGACCTCGGCGTCATTGAGGATGTCCGCGACTACGGCGGACCGGAAATCTGGGTCATCCGCGACGCCAAGGGCCGCGAGATCCTCTTTCCCGCCACCGACGACTTCGTGCCGGACGTCGATCTCGACGCCGGCGTCGTCACCATCGACCCGCCCCCGGGGCTCCTCGACCTCTACCTCGTGGACGAATAAGCCGGGGCGCCGCCCCGGACCTCGCTGGGGCTCCGCCCCAGACCCGGCCAGGGCGCTGCCCTGGACCCGCCGGGGGGATGATCCCCCCGGACCCCCCGAACGGGCGAAAGTTGTTGGCGGACAAGGCGCGGACTGGCGCGCCTGGATGAGCAAAAAATGCAGTTTAATGTGTTGACGATCTTCCCGGAATTTTTCGATTCCTTCCTCTCCTGCGGGCTCATGGCCAAGGCGGTGGAGGCGGGCGTCGTTGCCGTGTCGCGCGTCAACCCCCGCGATTTCGCCGCCGACCGCCACCATACCGTGGACGACCGGCCCTACGGCGGGGGCCCGGGCATGGTCATGGGCCTGCCCACCATGGTCGCGGCCCTGCGCGACCTGCCCGCGCCGGGAAAAATCCTCATGCTCTCGCCGGCCGGCCAGCCGCTGACCCAGGCCATGGCCGCCGAGCTGGCCCAGGAGCCAAGCCTGACGCTGCTGTGCGGCCGCTACGAAGGCATCGACGCCCGCATTTTCGATCTTTTCGACGTCACCCCAGTGTCCGTGGGCGACTTCGTGCTTTCGGGCGGCGAATCCGCCGCCGCCTGCCTCATGGAGGCCGTGTCGCGGCTGGTGCCGGGATTCATGGGCAAGGACGCCTCGGCCGACGAGGAGAGCTTTTCCGCCGGCCTGCTGGAATATCCGCACTACACCCGGCCCGAGGTTTTCGAGGGCCTGCCCGTGCCGCCGGAACTCCTTTCCGGCAACCATGCCGCCATCGCGGCCTGGCGTCGGCAGCGCTCGCTGGAAACCACCCTGGCCCGCCGGCCCGACCTTTTCGACGCCACGCCGCTGTCCCCCGAGGACGCCGATTTTCTAAAGAGCAGGCCTCGTCGCCGGGCCGGCCGCAACTGCCATATCGGCCTCGTCCACGGGCCGGTGCTGCTCAAGGACGGCTCCGTCGGCACTGTGTCTTTGACAAATCTCGACGTCCACGATATAGCGCGCGTTTCCCGTACCTACGGTCTGGGCGGATTCGAGGTGGTGACCCCGCTTCGCGACCAGCTCACCCTGGCCGGGCGCATCGTGGAGCATTGGCGGGCCGGCCCGGGGGCGCGCTCCAATCCGGACCGGGCTGAAGCCTTGTCCCTGGTGCGGCTGCATGAGACCCTGGACGCGGCCCTGGCTGCGGTTTCGGCCGAACACGGCCGGCCGGCGGCCCTGGTCGCCACCAGCGCCCGGGGGCCGGCCACGCTGTCGTTCGCGGCGGCGCGGGAGATGATGGCGACGCGTCCCATGCTGGTGGTCCTGGGCACGGGCCATGGCCTGGCCGAGGACGTGCTGGAGCGGGCCGACGGAGTGTTGCCGGCGATCCGGCCGTTTTCGGACTACAACCACCTGTCGGTGCGGGCCGCGGCCGGCATCTTGATTGACAGGCTGATCGGCGATGCCCTGTAGCGGGGCGTTCCCTGCATCATACGCCAGTATGGTCAAGGACAAATTTCGGGAGTAAGCGTCGAAGTCCGGAGGCCGGACTTCGAGGGCGCGACGCTGCAAGCGTCGCGGCGGCGAGACAACGACATTCCAAGGCCGGACGGCGCGGGGCGCTTGCGGCTTTATCCGAGGAGAAAGCGTTATGAACGTTATTGACCAGCTTGAACGCGAACAGATGCGCATGGACATTCCGGCCTTCCGTCCCGGCGACACCATCAAGGTGCACCTGCGCATCATCGAGGGTGAAAAAGAGCGCATCCAGGTCTTCCAGGGCGCGGTGTTGCGCCTGCGCAAGGGCGGGGTGGACTCCACCTTCACCGTGCGCAAGGTTTCCGACGGCGTGGGCGTGGAGCGCGTGTTCCCCATGCACTCGCCGTTTATCGAGCGCATCGAAGTGGTTGCCCAGGGCAAGGTCCGCCGCAGCCGCCTGTACTACCTGCGCGCCCTGCGCGGCAAGGCTGCCCGCATCAAGACCCGCACCGCTTGGGATTAAGCTTGCGGCGATCCGCCGTGGTCCCCTTGGGGTTCCATTTGCCGGCCGCGGCCTGCCCGGCGTCCTTGGGGACGCGGGCAGGCGCGGCTTTTGGCGCTTGCGGCCATGCCTGAAACTGCGCGAAACCGGCTCGTGGCCGGTGTGGACGAGGCCGGGCGCGGCTGTCTGGCCGGACCGGTGGCCGCTGGCGCGGTCATTCTGCCCGAGGCCTACGATCTGCCGGGTCTGACCGATTCCAAGAAACTTTCCGCCGCCAAACGCGAAGCCCTGGCCCCGGCCATCAAGGCCCAGGCCCTGGCCTGGGCGGTGGCCTTTGTCTGGCCGGGCGAAATCGACCGCATCAACATCCTGCAAGCCACCTTCGCGGCCATGGCCAAGGCCCTGGCCCATTTGCGCCTGCCCCCCGGGCTGGCCCGCATCGACGGCAACAAGACCATTCCCGAGGCGCGCCTGGGCCTTTTGGCCGGCAGCCTGGGCCAGGAGTGCGTCATCGGCGGCGACGCCAGCGTCCCGGCCATATCCGCCGCTTCCATCCTGGCCAAGACCGCCCGCGACCGGCTCCTTGACCTCTACGACCGCCGCCATCCCGGTTACGGTTTCGCCGCCCACAAGGGCTACGGCGTGGCCGTCCATCTGGACGCCTTGCGCCGCCTGGGCCCTTGCCCCATCCACCGCCTGACCTTCCGGGGCGTGCTGCAGGATAAGACGCCGCGCCAGCTCGGCCTGCCGGGGCTGTAGGCCGCCGTGGCCGTTTCGGCCCGTCTCATGGCCTTTCCGGAGCGTTGCCCATGACCGCCAAACATCTCGAATTCGGCCGCGAGGGCGAAGCCGCCGCCGAGGCGCATCTTGTCGCCAGGGGCTTTGTGGTGGTGGCCCGCAATTACCGCACGCGCGGCGGCGAAGTGGATCTGGTGTGCCGCGACGGCGACACGGTCGTCTTTGTGGAGGTCAAGGCCCGGGGGGAGGGGATGCGCGGCCGGCCCGAGGAGGCCGTCACCCCGGCCAAGCGGGGGCGCATCGTGCGGGCGGCGTCGCAGTTTCTGTCCGAGCGCGGCTGGTGGGACCGGCCGTGCCGGTTTGACGTGGTGGCCGTCGAGAGCCGTGGCGGTCGCCTGACGGCCAGCCATGTGGCCGATGCTTTTGGCCTGGACGACGCCGGCCCGGCCGGCGGCCTGTTCCAGCCTTGGTGACCGGAGCCGCGTCCCTTTCGCAAACGCTTGCGAAAGGGACGCGGCTTCGGTGCTTGGCGGCTTGTGTGGCCGGCCTCGCGCTCTTGGGCAAGACGGCGGGGCCGGCGCCGCGTACTCGAAAAGCTCCCGCGCCATTTCGCGCACGGCGCGCGACTCCCAGGAATTTTATGGAAAAAACCCCTCGTATTGTGGACGGGACGCGAGGCTAGTCTTCCTCGTCGACCTCGCCGCAGGGGCTGTCTTCGGGCAGGGAGAAGGCGTTGGCGGCTTCGATGATGCGGGCTTCGATGTAGGCCACGTCGTCGGCGTCGCCGGAGTCGAGGTCGAAGCAGTAGCCGTCCTGGGAGAGCAGGCCCCCGGGGATGAGGTCGCCACGCTCCTCGGGGTCGGTGATGGTGTCGGCGTAGAAGCACACCGACAGGAAGCGTTCGCCGTCGAGGGTGGCCACATCGACCATGGTGATGACGGGGCGGCCGCGATGGGGTTCGGCGCGCAGGCTGTAGCTCGCGGGCGGGCGGGGGATGAAGTTGACGGTGGCGCCCTGGAGGTTTTCGAGCACGGTCTTGAGGCGCAGGAAGGCCTGTTTGACGCCGTTTGGATCGTCGGTCCACGAGTCGATGAAGGCGGCAAGTTCGGACATGTCGTTTCTCCTAGAGGTAGAACAGCACGAGCAGGTAGGTAGATAGCCCGATCAGGGAGAAAATAAAATCCTTGGTTTTCATGGGAACCTCAAAAAAAGTTGTTGCCAAGCCCGGCGGGTTTGGCTAGATATCCCTTCTCGCCGCTGCCGAGGTAGCTCAGTCGGTAGAGCAGGGGACTGAAAATCCCCGTGTCGGGAGTTCAATTCTCTCCCTCGGCACCATAAGAAATCAAGGGGTTAGCTGAA
Organism: Solidesulfovibrio magneticus; assembly: GCA_002482565.1. Classification (GTDB taxonomy): domain Bacteria; phylum Desulfobacterota; class Desulfovibrionia; order Desulfovibrionales; family Desulfovibrionaceae; genus Solidesulfovibrio; species Solidesulfovibrio magneticus_B. The sequence goes on along the minus strand of DLGG01000064.1, from coordinate 49,341 downwards.
AAGCTGGCCCCTTTTTCTTTTGTCTGCGCCATGGTTGTCCATCTCCTGTCCATCCTTTTATTGAGCAAGGCAGTGAAGTGGGGTGAAATTAGCCCATTGTAAGCGCACAACCAAAATGAGAAATCGTTTCAGGCAATGTGAGTAGGTTCACCCTTAGCTGATTTCTCATTTTGGTTGATATAGCAGAGCAGCGTCAGTCGCCACTTACTCGCTTGTTTTTTGCCAGAATGGCATCAAGTTCGAGGCCGGGCAAGCTCGGCCTCGGCAATCCTGTCGCCCGCCAGATTGACGTAGTCTGGAGACAACTCCACACCGACGAACCGTCGCCCCGTTTCCAGACAGGCCAACGCCGTCGAACCACCACCCATGAACGGGTCCAGGACAGTGCTGTCATCGGGCGCAACAGCCAGCAGGTCGACTAGAAGCCCAACTGGCTTGCTCGTCAGGTGAACCTTCGCGGCGGAATTAACCCGGTGGGTATAGACGCCTGGGAAACAGCGCCGGGTAAACGTCTTAGCCGGGGTCTTGACGCCGTACACAACGAACTCAGCGTCCCGCTTGAAACTCCCCATCATTGGTCGAGCGCTTGGCTTGTGCCAAACCACGATGCCACGCCATTCGAATCCGGCGGCCTGGATCGCGTCGGTCATGACTGGGAGCTGTCGCCAATCAGAGAAAACCAGTGCCGGAGCGCCAGGCTTGGCGAGCCTCCAGCACTCAGATAGCCATAAGGTGGCCCACATGGTGAAGGACCGCTGGTCCTTACAATCGCCGAGCAAGGCCGGGTAGGTCCGCTTGGTGCTGCTTGCCTGGTACTTATGGGTCGGGTCGGCGCAACGAGCCCCGGCGTGAAGTCCTCCGCTGGAATACGGTGGATCGGTCAAGATTGCGTCGACTTGGCCGCTCGCAAGGTTTTGCAGAACGGCCAGGGCGTCGCCTTGATACAATATGCCATTGTCAAAGACCTTGGTGTTCAATGCCACGTGAGGGCTCCCGTGTAGGGGCCTCTTGGGGCTCTTGTCCGGGGCTCGCGGCCCTCAGGAGATTCATGGTCCCGCAACGGGGACACTTAATGGGGAGGTCAAACGCCTCTCCCCTGGCCAACAACTTATTGCACTCGCCGCACCGTATGTCCCTCATTCCCTTCTCTTTACAGGTTGCGCTTGCCCTGCTACGCTCGTCGCACCCCTGGTCGCCAGATCACGGGCAGGGAGCAGCTGGCGCAAGCTGGTGGACCGGCGTTGCCTCGCCGGGCCAGTGGGACGGCTGCAATCCGTCTCGCCTGCTCCGCTTTTACGCCGCCTTGGGCAGCGTCATCTCGCAAATCTTCTCCAGCAGCGCGTCCTGGTCGGCAATCACGCCCCGGGCAATGGCGGACAGCGTTTCCACGGCCTTGGGGCTGGCGTCGTCCATGGCCAGCTCGCCCGGCAGCGCGGGCTGAATACGCATCATCCGGTCACCCAGGAGCGCCTTGCACTGATGGGCGGCCGTGTCGGCCTGTCCGTCGAACATGCAGTCGAGGAGCGGCCGGACCCACTTGGCCAGTCCCCAACGGCGAGCCATGTCATAAAGATAGGGCCGCTCAATCTGGCCGGTGCCCAGCGAAACAAGCGCCACGTCATCGAGCCGGCCGGCCTTGGCCACCTGGGCCAGGGCGCAGGCCGCCGGGTTGTTGGCGTACAGTCCGCCGTCCACGAAAGCGGTCTTATCTCCGGCCAGGGACGTAATCCGCGCCGGCGGGAAATAGGTCGGTGCGGCGCTGGTCGCCCGGCAGACGTCGCGCAGGTGGTAGTCCCGCCATGCGTAGTGTCCGGCCTTCACCGACTTGAACAGCAGCGGAGCCCGGGCTTCGATGTCATAGGCCGGCACGAGCAGCTCCACAGCGCAACCCGACAGCCGGCGGTCACCGAAGACGTCGGCCAGGGCAGCCTCAATGCCGGCGGCCCCGTACTGCGGTCCCCACAGGCCGAACCCCGTGGCGAGGCGATGCCCGAGCGACCGGGAAAATATCTCACTACCGCGCTCCCGGTAGAGGGCGACAACGTCCCGGGCCGGTATGCCGGCCGCCACGGCGCAGGCGATGATGCCGCCGGTCGACGTGCCCGCAACCAGGTCGAACAGCTCGGCGGCCGGCCGTCCGACCCGGGCCTCGATTCCGGCCAGGATCATGGCCGGGATCAGGCCGAGGATGCCGCCGCCGTCAATGGACAGAATGCGGCGGGTCATGCTGTCACCCCCAGGATGGCGTCGGCCCGGTCCTGGTCGAACCCGGGGAGCCTGCCCACCAGATAGCGCACGCCGTCGACGACCGGCTGGTAGGTCAGGTCGACCACGTCAGCGGCGAGTAGCTGCATCCAGAACAGATCGACAATCACGTCGGTCTTAGCCAGCTCCCGGGCGGCGATGAGTTCGGCCGCCTCGAAGCGGGCCAGAAAGGCGGTGCGGCTCATTTCGGTGGTTGCCGCCGGGGTGGCATCGGCAGGCGGGTTGGCCGCCCAGGCTGCCAACTCATTCCAGGAAGTCGGGAAGGCCAGTTGGTACTGGATGCCCTCGACCTCGACCAGCGCCAGCGGATAGCCCGGAAATGCCGGCCAGAGCGCCACGCAAGCGTCATGGCCGGAGACGATGCGCACCGTGTCTGTGCCGACAGTCACGGTGACGTCGTCGCCCTCGGGGATCGTGACGTCGAGAGTGACCAGGAAATCCCTGGACGCGGCGGACAGGGGGTTGTGTAGGATCGTAATAATCATCATGCGGCCCATCCCATGATTGCAAATGATTTAGCCTGTGTGCTGCCCAGGCCACCCGGCGCTCCTGGGTATGTACCGGTCCCGGCCGGGCCGCCAGTTGCGGTCAGGTTAGGAGTGCCTGTCAACGTTCCTAGGTAGGCCAACAAAATACTACCAGCACCGCTACCAGCACCTCCACGCGTTCCAGAGCCGCCCTGTGATCCGTTGGCCGTAAATGCGTGCCCCGCCGTCAGGGAGGCATTGCCGCGGCAGATATGCATAAGGACGCCGCCTGTGCCATCTGACCCCGCAGTGCCACCATCAGCGCCCGAGCCGCCGGGATTTCCAGCGCCGCCACCACTGGGGGCGGGGGCGAGGTTTGTAAATGCACTGCCCCCAACCCCGCCATACCGATCAGGATCACGACTCCAAACTCCGCAACTATTATCGCTATAGCATCCATTTGAGCCTGGACCGCCGCCCCAAGTTCTGCCTGGGGACCCCTGTGGCGCTTGTGTGTATTGGCCGCCGTTACCAGCACCCCCGCCACCAGTCCCCCCATTCGACCCCGCGTTACCTGTTCTGGGGCTGCCGCTCTGGCCGTTGACTGTATACCCACCACACCCGGCCGCCGAAATGATGGTGGAGCCATATGGCGTCCAAGTGGCCCAATCGCACGTAACGTCACCCATCCCAGGGGGCGGGCAGGCGTAGAGGGACGGATCGAAAATGCAGTAACCCGTGGTGCGAATCCACTTCAGAAAATCGGCGTAGCTGGTGTTTTTCCCGGTGAACGTTATGGCCTGCGGAACAAAGATGTCTTTGTCCACAGCCCATTTCGGTGATCCCGCCGCGCCTCGGGCTGTCATGGAAATAGAGCCTGCCGCGCCCATGGACAGCGAGTCGGACAGCACGATCAACCCACGGCATCGCTGCGCCGCCGTCACGGCAGCATTGACCGTCAACGCTCCGTACCGCACAACTTGAATGGGGCCGTCCAACGTCGTCGGGATGGACGTGGCCACGCCGATCGTGACGTCGCCACGAGAATCATAGAGGTTGAAGAAGTTTGCCAGATTGACGCCAGGGGTCCAGACGGCAACCCACGGTGAGCCTTTGGTCGCTTTGGCGTTGGCGATTCCATGGTCAAATCCGCTAGCCGGCATGGTCGCCTCCTTTAATAGTCGCCGCCAAAAAGCGTCACGGAAACGGTTTTGCCGTTGGTCACGGCCACTTTGGCGTTGACCTTGAGCACTGCGGCGCTTTCGAGAAACATAGAAGCGTCGTTATTGAGCATGGCCAGGGCATCGACCCATTGCGTGCTGCCGTCGGTGCCGGCCCCGGCCGGGATCAGCACTTCGCCGAGGGGATAGTCCGTGCCGGACAGGCCAAGCGAAAAGGCCAGCAACACGGCGGCCGTGTCCGTGCTGCACACGCGGATTTGGTCTACGCGCAGGCCGACGGCAGCCGTATAGAGGGTCTGCTTCGTGGTGCCGGAGGCGTTTGAAATGGACGCGCCGGCATTGGCGATCACGCCCGGGAATATGGGTTTTTCCGCCATGGGAAGTCTCCTAGAAAGCGTTGCAGGTTTGGGCGAGGTAGAGCGTCGAACCGGCGTCGTCCCGGGCCGCGAGGCGCACCCGCTCATTGCCGCCGACGTTGACGACGGACTTGTCCAGGCCGGCCACTTCGAGCTTGGCGGCCAGACTGCCGCCCTCGGTATCCGTGGGCGAGGCGATCACGAGTCCGCCGCCGGACAGCGTTGCCCCGCGCAAGGCGGCGGCGGATTCCTCTGCCTTGGCGGCGTTGACGGCGACTTCCAGGGCCACGGCGGCCATGTCGCGCAGGGCCGGGATGAAATTGTCCCGATGGCCGCCAGCGGCCATGCCGCCGGGGTTGGTCGCCGGGTCATGGTCGCCGGGGTTGTAGTAAACGGCCAAACGGTCGGCGGCCTGGCTCATGCCACCACCTCCTTGATCTCAAAGGCCATGCCGTTGATGTTGCAGGCCACATGCTCAAGCGCCGAGAGCTGACGCAGGCGGCCAAGGAAAGAGCGTTGTTGCATGAGCAGGTGATTGGCGGGATCAAATACGAAATACACCTCGCCCGAGACGTCCAGGGCGCGGGTCATGGCCAGGGCCTGGTTGGTGGCCTCGACGCGGTTCATGTAGTCCAGGCGGAACGAGACCACGCGCGACGGGCTCCGCTCCTCGAAGTGCTCGGCCCCGGACAGGGAGGTTTCGGCCAGGGTGGCCGATTCCCAGCCAAGGCCCACGCCGTAGCTGAAATTGAATTGTGGTTCCCAGCCCGGAGCCACCACCAACCGGGCCAGGTCGATATAACCGGCCGGATTGGCCTGGTCGTCGAGGTCGACGGACAGGTAGCGGCAAAAGGCTTGGCGCGGCAGCACGTACAGATACGACCGGGGCAGCCGCGCCACGTCCTCGGCCAGCACGCGCCCGGACCACCAGTTGTCGGCCTCCCATTCAAGATCAGCAGTGGCGAAGATGGCCGGCCAGGCGTCCAGCCAACCGGAGTCGGCCCGGAGGATCGTCCTGGCGGCGTCGGCGAAGAGTCGGACGCGGATGCGGGCCGAGGGCGACAGGTTGTGGCCGGGGATGGCCACCACCTTGATGGTGCGGTCCCGGGAAAGATCGACGTCAAAGCGCGTGGCTTCCAGGGAGAGCCCGGCCGTCCTGGCCACCTTGGTCAGGAAGCGATCCCGCAGGTTGACCAGGGGCGTTTGCCAGACGCCGCCGGAATAGCTGGCGGCATCGGCGTAGTTGGGCCAGCACAGGAGACAGGCAGCCATCAGCCGACCACCTCCAGGGTGACCCGACCGGTTTCGTATTCCTCGGTCATGCCGATGACCACGAACAGCCGGCCGCCGGACAGGCCGAAGCGCGCAATCCGCACCGCGATCACATTGCCCAGGTCCAGGCCCCGGGCGTACTCGCGCTTGACCGGTAAGACCAACCGCAATCGGGCCGCCCCATGCAGGGCCAGCAGCCTGTCGGCCTCGGCCCGGGCCGCCTGGGCGTCATCCAAAAGCGTCTCGACGGTCAGTTCCGGAGCCAGCAGATGGACGGTGCGGATGTTCGGGTCCGTGGCGGCCACGGTGCGGAAGTCCTCGGCCAGCCAGGCCCGGCGCTCGTCGGCCACGCCGCCGGCCAGATCGTTGTCGTCCTGGCGGCTCCAGTTGCGCTGATAGTCGAGGGAGACGCGGTAGATCGGCGTTCCGTCGGCCAGATCATGGGCCGGCAGGATTTCCAGGCCATCGCCCGAGTCGAGCAGTTCCACCGGGGTCAGCGTGGCCAGGGGTTCCCCGGCCGGAGCCTCCAGGCGACCCACGGTAAGCCGCCCCAACCGGTCGAAGCACCACCACGCCCCGATGGACGCGCACAGGGCGTCAAAGACGTCGTTGATTTCGGCCTTGCTGCCGCCGTCCTGAAAGTAACCGACCAAGGCCGGATTGGCCGCTTCCAGGGCTTCGAAGGCGGCGCGGTCCATATCCGCCTCGGCCAGGCCCGCCCAGGTCAGGGCGATGCGGCGGATGATGGCCGCCACGGAACCGGCCAGGACGCCGCCGGTGGCGTCGCCGTCCACATCGGCCGTCACGGCCCCGTCCGGCCTGGACCACAGGCGGAAAAGGCCCATGGCCAGGCATGTGGCGTACTGTCCGGCGGCAAATCCGGCGGCGGTCAGGGCGGCCACGGTCGGGTAGTCGGTGGTCGCGGCCAGGGCCATGCCCCGGTCATAGACCGCCGAGATGGCCGCCACAGGGCCGTCGTGGATCTGGAAGACCAGGGTCGAGCCGTTGACACAGGTGGCCGGCACATTGCGGCAACGCCCAAAGGCCAGCGGCTTACCTTTGTCCTTGAGGTCGTCGGCCGTGCCCTCGACGCCGGCCGGTCCTTGGTTGCTGCCGGCGTAGACGTTTTGCTGGATGGCCTTGCGCAGTTCCTCGGCCCGGTCGCGCACGGGCAGGACCACCCTTCGCCAGGAGAATTCCGGCTGGGTCACGGTGCCGACGAACACCAGCTCAAAGTCGGCGAGCGGTCCGGCTTCGTCGCCGTGGAGCAGCCGGACCTGCCGACCATCCAGGCCGCACTCGGCCAGGAAATCCAGCTCCCCATCGGGGTTGACCAGTTCGATCTCGCCGTAACCGGTATCGGCCGCGCCGGCGCTGGTGCCATCGGTGAAAATGAGCCGCTCGAAGTTGAAGGGCACGCTGACGCGCGGTTCGTAGTAGGCGTTTGGCGGCCGATCATCGGGCCGGGACATGAAGCCCAGGCCAGAGGAAAAGCGCAGGGTCTCCACCCGGGGCTCGGTGGCCAGGGCCGTGCCAGGATCGGTCAGCAGCCCGACGCCGTCAGCGCCGGTGACCCAGGCGGCCGGCACATAGGCGTCGATTTCCACAAGATAGGCCATGGCCATCAAAAGCCCCCGAACTGTTGGGCCATGACGATGCGCAGGGCCGTCGAACCGAGTTCGTCGGCGTGTCTGCCGTCCACGGTGTCGGCGTCCAGGCCGGAACCGGGGCCGTCATTGCCCGAATGCCAGGCCGTGCCGCCCATAATCGTCAGCGCGCCAGTCAGCGCGCCGCCAGCCAACGGCAGATAGGCATGGCCATGGTTTCCCGGCGCGGCCTGGTTGGCTCCTGCCCCCAGGGTATGGTGGATAGCGCTCGTCGCCGTGTCCGTGTCCACGCCGGTGAGCGCCGTGTGGCTCACGGTGCCGCCGTCGGCCGGGCCGGTATGACCATGCGCCCCGGGAATGCCGCCGCCATTGTTCGTGATGGTGACGGTTCCGGTGGTCGGGTCGGTGGTTATGGCAATGCCCGAACCGGCCACCAGGGTCAGGGTGTCGGCCTCGACGTCGGCGGCGATGCTCGTTTGGCCGGCCACGGCAATGATGGCGAAAAAGGCCGGCCGGTTGGTCAGAGAGGCGTAAGCATGGCCATGGCCCGCTGGAGCGGCTCCGACTTGCGCAGCCGTGACGTTGTGGGGATTGCCGGTATGCGCCAGATGCGCGTCGAGTTGGGCATGGCTGTTGGCCCCGACTCCCGTCAGGGCGGTATGGGCAAGCTGTCCACCATCGCTCGGGCTGGCGTGGGCATGGGCGGCGATGGAAATAACGAGTAAGCGACAAGCCGGCGCGTTGGCCTCGGGTATGCCGTCCACGGCCTCAAAGGAAATGGCGACGCCGGTGCCGGCCATGATCTTTTGGGCCAATCGGGCGGGCGTGGCGTCCTGGGCATCAACCAGAACATGACCCAGTTGGGCGACGGGCACAGCTTCGATCTGCTCGGCGGTGGTGCGATGCGGGTTGCCGACAGCCTCAAGGTGGGCATCAATAACGGCATGGGTATGTTCACCCGCGTCTTCCAGATTGCCATGGGGAATGGCGATGGCCCCGGAGCCATCGAAAACTACGCCGGCGATCTGGCTCGGGTTGAGCAAGCGCGAGGCCGTGGCGGCGTTGCCTTTGACGTCGATGTCGGCCGGATTGGGCAGGTGAAATTCCGTGAGCCGGCGGAACTCAAACGTCGCGGGGCCGGTGGCCACCAGCACATGGCCGTTGGTCAGGCCGGCGACAACATGGGCCAGCAGGCCATGGGAAGCCGCTGCCGCGCCGCTGTCGGCCGGGGTGGCCAGGCGCAGCAAGTCCTCGATCTTCAGCTTGCAGGTGACGCCGGCGATGTTGACCGGGATTTCGGCCGTGCGGCTGGGAATGCCGGCCGCGAGTTCGGAAATGAGTTTGGTCAGCATCAGCGCGTCCTCTCCTTGCGGACCACGCGGGACAGCTTGCGCGAGACGGCCACCATCTCGCCGCGCAGGCCCTCAATGGCTTCCTGATTGGCCCGGGAGGCCAGGGCCGAGGTGGCGGCCACCCGGTCAAGCCGGCGCTCGATGCCGGATGTGTCCACGTTCGTTTTGTTGCCGCCCTCGGACAGCCACTCCAGGATCTGCGTGTGCTTGGTGTCAAAGACCCGTTCGCCGTCCATGAGCGCGGCCGGGATGCTGTCCACGCCGCGAATCCCGCCCCGGGCCAAGCCACCCTCGGAAAAGCCGACGAAATGGATGGTCCCGTCTTCGTCTTCCTCGACCTGATTGCCGGAGAAAAGGCTCGTCCAATCGAAGCCCGAGGAGGTCGCGGCTTCGGCGCTCGATGCCCCGCCGGAGAGCGTGGCCAGGAGCGAAGCGGCGGCGGCAGCCTGGGCCGCGTTGGCGGCGGCAATGGAGTCGGCATAAGCGCTGGAAAAGCTCGAATCGTTGATGGCCGAGACAATGGCCGACACGCCGTCGCCCCAGGCGCTGGCCAGCGTCCCCAGGTTGGCGTTGACCAGGGTGAGCTGGTCCACCTGCAAGGTCAGAATGGCGATTTCATTGTTGATGGCGTCGAGCTGGGCCTGCGCCTGGTCGACCTGCACCTGGGCGTAATCCTCCAGGCTGGCCAGGGTGGCGTCGGCGTGGTTGAAGTCGGCGAAGTAGTTTTCCGAGGAGGCGTAATAGTCCCGGGAAGCGTCCAGATAGGCCTGGGTCAGTTCCGGCAGTTGGGCCATGGCCTCGGCGTCGCCGGCCCGGGCCTTGGCGGCCGTCTCGTCAAAGGCGGCCTTTTTCTCCTGATAAATCTCATAGGGCGACAGATCGGACAGGTTGTCGTCCAGCTTGATCGACCGGCGCAGGTCCTTGAGGCTCGCCAGGAAATCGGACCAGAGGTCGAGGGTCTCCTCGATGGCGTCGCGCTGCTGCTCCAGGGCCGCGATCTGCGCGTTGATGCCGTCGATCAAGGTCTGGTTGGTGTTGTCCCAGGCCTGCCCGGCGGATTGCAGGGAGGAACCCCAGGCCTCCACCCACTGCGCGGCGTCGTCCCAGGCCTTGAGCTCCCCGGCGCTCATGGGACCGGATTCCATGGCCGCGCGGTACGATGACCAGAAATTTTCCAGGGTCACGCCCGACTGGTTGAGCGCGCCAATGGCTTCGCCCGCGCCCTCGGCATAGTATTGCATGAGCCGGGTCGCCTGCTCGGTGGACGAATAGGCGTTGCTGAAAAACCGGTTGAAGGCGCTTTGGGCGGCGTCGGTGGAACCGAAGGCGGCCACGATCTCGCTGGCGTATTGGGCCAGGGCGAGCTGGCGGAGCTGCTCGTTTGTGGCCTGCACTTCCTCGCCGGTGGCGGCGGCTTGCTCCTGCATGTCCTTGAGCGAAGCCAGGGTTTCGTCATCCAGCACGCCGGCCAGGGATTCGAAGTCCAGGCTGGCCGTCCCGGCCGAGTCTTCGGCCGCCGCCATCTTGTCGACCAGGGCGGCAATGTAGTCTTCGCCGGCCAGGGCTTCGAGGGACAGGCCCATCTGCTTGGTGGCCGTGCCCACCGTGGCCAGGGAGGAATAGAGGCGGTCAAGCTGCTCGATCCAATATTCCCCCTCTTCGGCGATGGCCGACCAGGCCCCGGTCAGGCCGGAATCGGCCAATATCTTGCCCACCTTGGCGTTGGAGACGTTCTTGTAATAGTCCTCTTCCTGGCCTGGGGCGACGTCCCATTCCGGGAAATAGAAGTTCTTCAAGCTGTCGGCGGTCTCGACGCCAAGCTCCTTGAAGCCGGCCTTGATGGCCGTGGTGTAGGTGCCAAGGGCGTCATTGACCGCGCTTGTCGTTTCGGAATCCGCCGGCCCGGTGGAACGGATTTCGTGCGAGGTGGACGAACCGCCAAGCATCGAACTGGTCGTGACCTTGTAATAGTCCGTGCCGGTCACGTTGGTGGAATCGCCGATGATGGCCACGCGGATACCGGAGCCGGTCTTTTCCTCGGTCTTGGTCTGCGAAAATCCCATGGCCAGCAGGCCGCCAAGGGCCGCCACGCCGCCGACCACGCCAAGGACCGTTCCAAGCCCGGCCGAAGCTGTAGTTCCTCCCGCTAAAGCGCCACCCTGGACAGCCCCGGAAGTAATTTGCGTGTAGCCAGCTCCTGAAGCGAGGGATGTTGTGGTGGTTGTGCCTAATGCACTCATCTCGGTAGCCGAGGCGGCTGACAGCGAGGCCAGGGAGGTGCCGCCGCTGCCGCTGAAAAGGTCGGTAACGTAGCTCAAACCCTTGGAAACGCCATAGTCGGCGGCCTTGCTTGTGATCTTGGACATGGCGGCGGCGGACAGCGAGTTCGTGCCCGTCCCGGTCCCGGTCCCGGTGCTCGAACCGGTTGAAGTCGAACCCACCACCGACTCGACAATGGGAATGATGACGTAGTTTTCCAGGGCATAGGCGATCATTTTCTGAATGATCGTCATGAGGTAGTCGAGCATGGAATCCATGGCCGACTTGAAGGCGTCGGCCATGCTCCCGCTGCCGGTGATCCAGGCCTTGAAGGCGTCGGTGGCCCCGCCGGCAATGGCGTCGGACAGGTCATGGACGCCGCTGGCGATCTCCTTGGACAGCGACACCCAGGCGTCGCGCCGACGCGTGCCGGCGTCCTTGTAAAGCCCGAATTCCAGAGACAGAGCGTCTTTTAACGTCGAAAGGAAATCCGTCTCGTACTCAAGCCGGGCCTCGATCTCCTGCTTGCGCAATTCCGACCGTTTCTTGGCGGCGTAGGCCTCATAGGCCACTTCGCTGTCGCAGTTGTCCTTGACCCGCTTGAGGTGCTCATCAAGCAGCGCCCAGGCGGCCTTCCAATAGTTGTCGGATACCCCGGCCAGCTCGGCGAAGGCGCTTTTCTGGTTCTCCAGCTCCTTGAGGCGGATTTCCTCTTTGAGGTCGGCCAGGGCCTGGGCGCGTTCGGCTGCGTTGGCATAGACCGATTTGATGGTCCTTTCCTGGTCCTGCGCCCACTTCTGGAGTTCGACGGCCGCGCCGCCGAAAATCAGGTCCGGGTCGCCGGTCAGCCGGCCAAGGTCCTTGATGGTGGCGGCGGCCGTGTCCATGGCCTTGCCCCAGGCCTTGATCTGGACGATCTGCTGTTCCAGGGTCCGGGCTTCTTCCAGCTTGGCCAGGGCGGCCTGGTAGTCGGCCACGTCGCCCTTGGCCCCGATCATGGCCTTGCGAATGGTCGCGGCGAGCTGGTCATAGCGCTTGTCCACCTTGGCCAGGTCGGCGGCCAGACTGTCGCCGCCGAGTTGGGCAGACAGGGCGTCGATCTGGTTTTCGATGGACTGGAGATAGGCCGCGCCCTGGGATTCGAAGCGTTCCATGGCATTGGCGGCGGCGTTGCTCGACTTGGTCAGGTTCTTGACCGTGTTGTCCTCGGCCTCCTGGATGCGGCGTACCTTCTCGTAATATCCCGGCAGATTGGTCAATCCGGCCTGGAGTTCGGCATAGGCGTCCGTCTGGCGGGCGATGGACAGGGCATGGGCGTCGGACACCCGGGTGCCCTTGTCCAGTTCGGACTCATTGACGCCGCCCCGGCCGGCATTAAAGCCGGCCACCGCGCCGTTATCCTTGATCTGCTGTCTGGCCAGCTCCTCGCGCTGCTTGCCCAGCTCCTTGTACCCCAGGCTTGCGTCCGCGAGCTGGCCGTTGAGGTTTTGCAGTTCCCGGGACAAGGCATCGGCCTCGCGCAGGTCAAGATTCGGATTGGCCAGCTTGGTTTCAACCGTCGTCTTGTTGCTGGCGACGATGTTGACGGCGTTGTCCAGGGCGTATTGCTTCGCCTCCAGGCTCCGGGTCTTGTATTCGGTCGTGCCCTTGATGAGGTCCTGAATGTAGGCCTTGGCCTGGACGAGCTGGGAGTTGTCCACCTGGGCCACCACGTTGACCACCCAGGTCTGGCCGGTCAGGGCCGTGATCTGTTCCTGGAACCACTTGAGCTTGGCCCGCAGCTGGTCGACCGTCTCGCCGGACGGCCCGAAATCTACTTGATGGGTCTGGACCTTGACCAGGGCTTCGGCCAGGCCCTGGGCCTGGTCCTTGAGGTCCTTGACGTAGGTCGCCTTGCGTTGGTCCAGGGCGTCGAGCTGCTTCTTGAGGCCGTCCAGGTCGTTGGTCCAGGTGGCGAACGGCGAAAGTTCGCCCTTGGCCTCGGCAATGAGCGCCAGATACGTTACCCTGAATTGTTCGAGGTTGTGATTCAGATTTTTGTTGAAGGCGGTGCCGAGCTTTACAACGGAGTTCACAAGCCCGGTCAACACAGGGGAATTGGACAACTCCAGGAAGGAATTTTGTAAGCGCGCAACATTGGCGGCGGCGGTGTCGGCCGTGGCCTGCCAGCCGTCGCCGAACTTCTCAAGCTGCGTGGTCAGTTTGGGGATGAAGTCATTGGAAATGACTTCGCCGTTCTCCATCATCTTTTGGAACGCCGCCGTGGTCACGCCCAAGGCGTCCGCGCCCATCTTCAGCGCGCCGGGAATGCGTTCGGCGAACTGCTGGCGGTATTCCTCGGCCTGGACGGTCCCCTTGGACAGCATTTGCTCCAGGGCCAGCAGCGCGCCGGCCACATCGTGGGAGCTGCCGCCCACCTTGGTGATGGCTGCGGTGACCGCCTCGAAGGTGCGGCGCTGGTTGTCCGTGGACAGGCCAACCGCTTCGGACGCGGCCGCGAACTTCTTGTACGCGCCGGCCACGTCCAACAGACTCTTGCCGAAGGCGTCGGCCATGCCGGCGGCATAGCGGAGCTGTTCGGCGGCGTTGTCCTTGAACACCGCCTTGTAGGTGGCGGCGAGCTGCTCCATGGCCATGGCCGCGCCCACGACCTGGTTGGCGAAGGCCATGACCTGGTCAACGCCAAAAGCCGCGACCAGGACCGGAGCCAGCTGGGCGGCCAATGTCCGGATGTCGGAGAGGTTCGCGCCGAGCGCCTCGGCCTGGGCCTTGGCTTCGGCCGCGCCCGTGCCCAGGTTGCGCATGGCCGCGCGGCCGGTCTTGCCGCCGGCGTCGGCCTCGGCTCCGACCTTTTTCACCTCGGCCCCGACCGTGGCCATGGCCGCGCCGGCGTCCTCGCCAGCCTTCTTGACCGTGGCCCCCAGGCCGTCCACGGCTTGGGTCGCCTTGGCCACCGGCTGCGTCACCGCGCTGGCATCCAGCTTGAGCACGCCAGCGAGGTCGACAACCTTCCCCTTGGCCGCCAGGGCATCCAGGTCGGCAACGGTCTCCTGGATGCCCCGACGTCCCGAGGCGTTGTCGGTCTCGATGACGATGCGGACGCGGTTTTCGGGGGTGGACATGGCTTAAAACAATCTCGGTTGCTGGCTTTGGTAGTAGAGTTCGAGAATTCCCAGGTCGATCCAGGTTTGTTCGGCCAGGTCCTCCTGGCCGAAGGGATAGCCGCCCAACCGCTTGGTGCGCAGGTAGATCAGGTAGCTCACATATGGGCTACGGACGGCCTGGCGCTTGTCGCAACCGGCGCAGGCCGCCCGCAGCCACGGCCCGTTGGCGTCTAGGCATTCGGCAAGGGGTCGGTCTGGTCCGGCGCATCCTTCGAAGTGTCGCCGGACAACGGATTCGAAGGGTCCTCGCCGAAGTCCTCCACGACTTCGAAGAGACCTTCTTCCTCGGCGGTTTCCGTTGTTTTGAGGACCCGCTGCCCGACGGCGGCCAGGAGGTCCGGCCGGTACTTTTCGAGCAGATCCTTCCAGTCCGGATTGAAGTCCGGATCGGTCTTGTCCGAGCTGATGACCCGGCCGCTTTCATCGGCCAACGAGCCTTTCTTGAAGCCCGTCAACACCCGTTTGCCCAGGGCCGCCTGCTCGGTGAAGACGTTGGCCTTCGACCGGACCTTGTTCCCTTTGTGCTGGACCGTGGCCTTGGTGTAGGCGTCCCGCTCGGCCTGGATCGGCAAACGGTAGTGGAACTCCAGGTTCGCCCCGGACAGGCGATCCTTCATCTCCAGGACGTACTTGCCGCTCAAAACGAGCATGGGCTGGTTTCCCGACATACGTGCTCCTTTGCGTGATCAGGGGTTAGAGGATGGTCATGCGCCATTCGTCATCGCCTTCGTCCCGGTGGGCGTTGGCAATGTAGTTGGCGGTATAGGCGGCGATGCCCGAGCGCTCGGCGTGTTTGAGGCCGTCGTATTGGGCGGCCGGCAGCTCCAGGCGAACCCGGTTGCCGGGGTCGCTGCCGAACAAGGTGGCGATGCGCGAGGTTTGGGCCGCCTTCCACTTGGTCCAGGGGTTGAAGCTGGCCAGGGCGTCCATTTCCGGATTGACCGTGCCGGTGGCTTCGCGGCCGGTGATGAGCACGCCCACCATGCCGTCGGCGGCGTTGGCGTCCAGGCGGTCCACGATGGTGTTGCCCATGGCGTAGGTGAGTTCGGTGACCACGGGCCGGTAGTCGTCGATGACCAGGTTCGCGCCCATGAACATGGGCGGCTTGTGCTTGGGATAATCCGGGACAGGCATGGTCGGGGCGTCGGCCGGATCGGTCCAAAGGCCGGTCAGCGTGTATTCGATCAGCGGATACTTGTTGACGCCGCAGTTGAGGGTAAACGTGCCGCGCGCCCCGACCACGGTGTAGAGGATGGCGTTTTTGTGGAACAGGACCGAGGTCGAAGCCTGGTCCTGGGGATCGGCGGTAATCGGCCGGTATTCGATGCCCGGCGCGGCCGAAATCACGTCGGCCAGGGTGGTGGACGACACGCCGGTCACCGGTTCGGGTTGGAACGTGCCGGTCACGGCCTTGAGCACCAAGGTATTGTCGCCGTCGATATGATGCAGGGCGCCCTTGGCGTTGGACGTCGAGCCGGCAATCTCTTCGCCGAGCAGGAAGCCGGCCACCGAGGACACGGCCAGCCGCACCACGTCGGTGCGCTGGACGCCGCAGGCCAGCAGGAACGGTTCGGAGTCCGGCGGCAGCACCTTGCCGGTGGCGTCCAGGCCGCCGCCGCGCAGTTCCACCGTGGCCTTGAAAATGATCTTCTTGGCCCCGATGACCGCGCCGGCCGGCGAAAAGGTGCGGCGCACCACGTCGCGCTTGACCTTTTCGCCCGTGGGTTCCACGTCCACGCCGTTGTTGACCAGGACGCCGTTTTTGGCCTCCATGGCCGGCGGCTGGCCATAGGTCTCCTCGACCTTGGCCAGAACCACGGCCTTACGGGTCAGCTGGGTTTTCTGTTCTTGCTGTGCGGGCATGTGCCTGTCTCCTTATTCGCCGAGCAGATACGGCTGGGCGATCTCGTAAACCGCGTAACAGGCCGTCAGGTCCGGCCGGGACAGAAAGGTTTCCTGGCGCTTGAGCAGCGCCGGCATGTCCGGGAAGATTTCCTGGCCGTGCAGGGTCCGCCGCACCAGGCCAAGGAGCGGATAGACTCCCATCGCGCCGCCCCGGGCGTCCTGGTTGCTGCGCAGCGACTTGGCGCAGGCAAAAACGAAGTAGGCCCCCCGGTCGATCTGGCGCTGGCCGTGATCCACGATGACCGAACCGGCGTAGACCACGAGCAAGGCCGGCAGGTTGGGCAAGAGCTTGGGCAGCTGCTCGGGAGCCAGATCGTCGCCGTAGGTCTTGATTTCGCGCACGCCGTGGCTGTCCTTAAGGGGTTCGAGCCTGGCCACCAGCGCGTTTTCCATCTCGTGGATTTCAACCATGGGCGGCGACTCCCAGGTATTCGACCAGCACGTTCCCGATGGTGTTCCAATCTTCGGCGCTCATGCCCAGGTAGGGCCGGGCCGGGATGCGGACCACCTTGACCGTGCGCGCCTGGCCGTCGGCTCCTCGAAAAAAGAGCGCCTTGGCCGACTTCGGGCGAATCTCGCCGCCTTCCTGATGGATGCGCGCGTACTTGAGCGAGGGACCGCTTGGCCCGACGGTGACCTGGTCGGCGGCGGCCTCATGCACGATGCCGTTCATGAGCGCGCCGGTATCGACCAGGGTCTGGCCGCCCTGGAGCACGGCCCGGCGGCTCGGTTTCCAGCGCTGGCCGTCCGGGGAGTGCCCCAGCTCGAAGTTTTCCTGGATCGACGACACCAGGGCCAGGCCGATCCGGTCCATGGCCGGCGTCATGTCGCCAAGCAGGGCCGCGATCCGGCCAAGCAAACCGGCCGCCGGGCCGACGATCACTTCAACGAGCAGGTACATCAGCCCATCCTCCGCCAGAAATCGTCCCCGAACCGGCGGGGGGCGCTGGCCACGGACAGGCCGCAGTCGCCCGCGACAATCGGCTGGCCATCGACGGCGCCGGGCAGTGTGAGCGTACCGGCGGCGAACTGCGCCAGGAGGTCAACGGCCCCTTTGTAGTCGGCGGCCACGGGTTTGATGATGTCCTCGAGGTTGGGGCGGCGCTGGTAGAGCCGGTACCGCGCGATGCGGGCGGTCAGGTCGCGGATGATCTTCGGCGGCGCGGCCAGGGGAACGTCGGCCACGCCGGCCAGATAGGCGTCGACTTCCTGGGACGCCTGGTCGCAGACTTCGGCCAGGGTTTGGGCCACGGCCGGGTCGGTCAGGTCCGTGGCCGTGCCGGTGTCGTTAACCAGGTCCAGGATGTCGCTCTCCTGGATGACCGCCCGGAGGTCCGCGAGGGTGACGTAGGCCATGGCCATGCCTCACAGCACCACGGCGTCGCACACGCCCCGGGTGTTGACGACCGGGAACGGCTTGGACTCGGCGATGAGCTGGTAGCCGCTCGGATTGTCGGTCTTGACCGGTTTGACGAACAGCGGCAGCGGCTGGAGATTGGCGTCCAGGTCGTCCACGGCGCAGTACGGCAGCTTGTGGCCGGCATCGAGGGCGATCATGCGCACGGTGCCGTTCGGCACGGCCGGGACCATGGTGCCGGACTCCGGGTCGCGGTGCTTTTCGGACCGGCGCTTGACCAGGTAGCCGCCGACGTTGATGCCCTGGCTCGTGATCTCCACCCGGATTTGCGCCGTGGTCTTGGAGTTCTCGGCGATGACGAAAAGGGCGTTGTAGGCGTCCTTGCCGGCCCAAATCTCGATCTGGCCGCCGAAGCCGCCGTCCTGGATGGCTTCTTCCATGTCGGACAGGCAGGTGTAGACGTCCTTGAGTTTGACGGCGGCGTCGTTCCAGATATTGTCCGGGGTGACGGACAGGATCGCGCCATAGACGACCTCAAACACGTCGAAGCCGCCTTTCTCCAGGGCGACCGGCCAACGCAGCTTGCCGGACAGCGCCCGGGCGCACAGGGCTTCGGTGGTGCGGCGCACGGCCCGGCGCAGGTAGTCGGTCTTGCCCCTGGCCCAGGTGTCTAGGCTTTCGCCCTTGAGCACCTG
This sequence comes from Solidesulfovibrio magneticus, assembly GCA_002482565.1. Classification (GTDB taxonomy): domain Bacteria; phylum Desulfobacterota; class Desulfovibrionia; order Desulfovibrionales; family Desulfovibrionaceae; genus Solidesulfovibrio; species Solidesulfovibrio magneticus_B. The sequence goes on along the minus strand of DLGG01000064.1, from coordinate 31,461 downwards.
CAAGGTGCTCAGGTCGGCCGCCGTGATCGACTTGTGGACGCGCACGGGCAACGGCTCGTACATGGCGATGCCGCCGCCCTCGGACACGGCCGCGATGCTCGGGCCGCCGCGCCGGATAAAGGGCAAGGGCACGGCGTCCACGGCGATGTCGTCGGCTCCGAGCAGCGCCAGGGGATGCTGGGGCCGTTCGGTGAAGATGGCGTCCATGACCGGCGTCTTGAGCACCGGCAGGGACTTCAAATAGGCGATGATGGCTTCGCGGGTGAAAAGGCCGCGCAGGTTGAGCATGTCGGGACTCCTTTAGTTGGGCCAGATGCCGGCTTCGGCCAGCAACGACAGCACGGCGGCTGAGGGCGCGGCCGGGGCGACGGCCCCGACCTTGAGCACGTCTTTGCGGACGCTGCCGTGGACGATGACCAGGCCGGAACCGGACGCGGCGGTATCCACGACTTCATCCAGCACGCCGCCCAGGCGACGGCAGTAGGCGGCGGCGACCTCATTGCCGTTCGCCACGTTGGCGGCGAATTCCACGGCCACGGCTCCGGTGACGTAATTCACGGTCCCAAGGCCCCCGGCGCTGCCGACGAGCCGGCCGAAACCGTCGTCGTCAAAGGTTTCGACGCCGTCGGCCACGACGACCGTTCCGGGCTGGACCGGGGCCTTGGCCAGAACGTCGGCATAGGCCTTGACGGCTCCGGTGCCCATGCCCAGGGCTTCCCCGGCAACCGTTTCAAAGGGTACGGCCAGGTCCGAAGCGTCCCGGGCCAGGAGCAGGCCCACGGGCAACACGCCCTGGCCGGTTTTGAGTTTGCGTCCGACAATGACCGGGGGATGCCCGTCGCCCCGGGCGCGCTGGTCGTCGTAGTTGATGCGGGTGATGACGCCGTCGATGGTCATGGCTCCCCCTTAGACCTTGCCGGTCAGGTCGACGGCCTCGCCGCCTTTTTGCCCGCCGCCATGGGCCGGCGCGGCGAGTTCCGTCAGCAGGCCGTTTTCCGGCCGGTCTTCCAGCTCGCGCCAGTAGGCTTCCTCGTGGCCGACCTTCGCGGTTTTGCCGTCGCCGGCCGCCAGCTCGATTTCGCCGCCGGCGTTTCCCAGGGCGGCGGCAAAGGCCAACACCTTGGAACGCTCCCCGGGCAGGGCCTTGCCGGTGGCCACCAGGGCGTCGAAACGGCTTTCCCGGCCCTTGGCGGTCTGGTCGTTCTTGAAGTCGGCGAATTCCTTGACCGCCTTGTCCCGGTCGGCCTCGGCCGTCTGGACGCGCTTGGTCAGATCCTCAATCTGGGCCGCCAGCTCCTTGGTTTTGCCTTCGCCGGCCTTCTCGGCCTTGAGCCGGGCGATTTCGTCCCGGGTTTCCTGCAAGGCCTTCGTGGCGTCGGCGAGTTCCTGCCGCAGCCGCGCCAGTTCATCCATGTCCGTCTCCTTGGTCGCCTCCTTGGCGAATTCGAAGGTGTATCCGTCCTCGGCCCCGGCCAGCCGGACCTCCTTGAGGCCCGGTATGGCCGGCTGGGCCGCGCCCAAAAGCCCGACGTGCCAAAGCCGCCAGCCCTTGGCGAACTTGGCCGAGACGTTGCGGTAGCGCCCCTGGTCCACGGCCGCGCGCACCGGCTCCGGGACGTCCCCGAAGCGGGCCAGCAGCACGTCGCCGTCGCGTTTGACTTCGGTGAGCCAACCGAAGGCCGGGTCGTCGAGCTTGGGATGCCCCAGGACCAACGGCACGCGGCGGTCGGCCGGATCGAAGCTGGCCACGGCCGCGTCGAGGTCGTCGCGGGTGATGCTGACCGCCTCGCCGGACAGGGCCGTAAACGGGCCGCCGGCCCGGGCGATCTCGATCCATTTGGTGCGTGCTGCCATGGCCCTGGTATGCCCGAAGCGGCGAACACAAAGGAGCGCGCTACGGACGCGCACGGACACGATTGCGGCAATGCCCCGGGTTATGGGGCGAAGGTGGGATAATCCCGGGATAATCCTAGGTCTAAAATGGGTCTAGGATTTGCGGAGGCGGTTGCAAGGGACGGGAGGTCTGGGCGGCTGGGGGAACGGATCACGGAAGCGGGACAGGATCAGGCGGTAAAAGAAGGTCTAGGGCCGCGCAAGGCTTGACCGTCCCATAGAGCATGACTACACAGAACACATGAGGATGTAACGACGCGGCCGAGCCCCGGCGGGGGGGATCGATAGGCGCGCCGGCCGCTCAAGGAGCCCCGCCCTCCTTGAGTTCCTCGCGAAAAACCAGTGTTCCCAATCTTTGCCCCTCCAAGTATTCGAGCATCCTGGCTTCGGATGCGGCGGTCACCTTGGGCGTGAACGCCGTAGCCGCCTGCCACTCGCGACCCCGCACAAGGTTGAATACGGAAAAGCCGCCGATACGCTTGCCGTCCAAGCTAAACAGGCGCAGCAGACGCAAGGTGTCCACGGGCTTTCCCGAAACCTCGGCGGGCACTTGCCATACCTCATAGGGATTTCGGATGGTTTGGGCCAAGAGACGGACGTAGGGAGCCCGGCCCGATTTGTCGACCTTCCAGGCCCTGCTGCCCTTGTCGATGAAAAACCCCTTGCCGACCACCATGGGCAGCTCGACGCCGGGCAAGCTCACGACCTTGGTCCCCTCAATGTCGGCAATCCCGAATTCGGACAAAAACGCTTTCACGTACCGCTCCGGAGCCAGGCCCGCCGGCAGGATGTCGGCCGCGTCCACCGTCAGGACGTGCCGGGGATCAATGCCCGCCAACGGCGGCCGGCAGGGATCGTCGGCAAAGGCCAGGCCGCCCCGGCAGATGGCCCGGGAGACGAGCGGCTTGATCTCCTCGGCCAAGGGGCTCGGCGTCAGGGATTCCAGCCAGTCTTTTCCCACATTGGTTGCAAAACCCTGGTCGGGCGTCATGCGCACCGGCCCGGACGCCGTGTCGATCTCCTTGGGGATCTCGCTCTCGACGGTCAGTCCGCGATCCTCGACCTGGGAACGCGTGAGGGCCCGGACAGAACAGCGGCAGTTGAAGCCGTTGGGCGGAAACCAGGTGTCCCAAAAGGGATGGCCGGCCGGGTAGACCTTGCCGGAGAGCGCCCGATGGGCCGGCCGGGTGCGGCCGTCGTTGACCGCCGAATACTGCCAATAAGGAAACGTGTCGGCCATGGCCATCATCTCGGCGTAGCGGCCGGCCATGTAGGCGGACTGGACGTTGGTGCGAAAGATCGTTTCCAGCCGAAGCGCCCGGTCTCCGGTGTAGCCGGCCGCTTCCAGGGCCTGGCCCACGCTCGCCTTCCACTCCTTGAGCGAGATGCCCTGTTCCATGGCGTCGAGCATGGAGCGGCGCACGGCCTCGACCATATCCACCCTGGCCAGGCCCGAGACGGTGAAGGCCCGGGCCTTGGCCGCGTCGGAAAGCCGGTCGAATTCCTCACGAGTGACCGCAACCTTGTCTTGCAGGAACCGGATGGCCTCGGCCGGCCGCACCGGCCCGAAGACGATGGACGCCGGACGCTCAGGCACGGCCGGTCTCCAGGCGCACGGCATGGCGGCCAAGCAGATCGGCGGCGACCTGGGCCGCTTCCACGGCCTTTTGGAAATCCCCGTTGTCCAGGTCCGGGAAGGCTTCGAGCAGGAGCAGTTCCGCGTCTTCCCAGGACTCGGCGCGCTCCATAAGGTCCACGATGCGGCCGGCCTGGGCGCGCACAGCCTGGCCGCCCTCCTTGAGGGCTTCGGCCACCAGCCGTTCCACGGCCTGCTGGTCCTGGGTGAAACGCTCTTCCCCGGCCGCGAAAGCTTCGCCGGCTCCCGGACCGGTCGTCTCGGCCGCCACGCTGAATTCCTCGGACGTCAGGCCGAAGCTCTCGAAGTACGGCGCTTTGAAACGCGCGCCGAGGGCATAGAGCGAGCGTCCGAGCTTGGCCTTTTGCTCCAGGTCTTCCGGCTCCACATAGGCAAAGACCGGTGTCAACGCGTCCGGCGCGTTCACCTGGCCATATATCCAGGCCAGATCATTCATGGCCGTGACGACCAGGGTCTGGTCGGCCTCGGCGTAGTCCGTCAGCACGTCATAATGGGTCTGGCTGGCGGCGTAGCTGCCCTTGGAGCCGATTTCCTGAGTGAGCGTCTGGCCCTGGATGACCTGGGCGATGGCGGCGTCCATATAGCCCACGATGGACAGATGGATGCCGCCCGTGGCCTTACCTTCCACGGATTCGATATGGACCTTGGACCCGCCCGAAACCACGGCCACGGCATCGCGGACCATGGCCGACAGGCTGGCCAGCATATCCCGACGTTCCGGTTCCAGGGCTCCGGGCCGGGCCTCGCCTACCACCCAGGGCATCCCGAACTTCTCGGCAAAGCGCATCATGAATTCAATGCCGCCCCGCTTGAAGGCCACCGGGAACAGGCAGCGGGAGAGCAGCCGCAGCCCGTAGGGATTCTTGAAGGTCGGGAAGTGCCGGGAGACCATCATCTTGAAGGGATGCACCTTGTCGCCGGCAATGGCGTCCTCGCCCCGGAAACACAGCGCGCCGTCAACGTCGAAGACGAACCACTCGCGCGGCTTGGGAACCAGGTCGCGCACGCGCAGCCGGTCGCCGTCGCGCCGCCACAGGATTTCGGTCGGCGTAAAGCCGTAGTACGGCGCATCGAGCACCTGGGAGAACAACGCATAGAGGTCCACCCGCTCCAGATCGCGGGTCAGGTCGTCGCACAGCCGCTTGGCCTCGGGCGTGGGTTCTTGGCCATCGGCCTTGCCGGGCGAAAACCGGTAGTCCCGTTTGTTGAGCGTCTTGATCTTGCGCCCCTGGATTGAGGAGCACACCTTGCCGTCGGCGGTCAGATCTTCGAGCACCTTGACGTCGTCGCCGCGCTCCCGAAGCACCGGGTCCAGATCGGGCAGCAGCCCCAGCGTCCCCCAGGAAGCCGGAGCCACGGCGATTTCGCCGAGCAGCTCGGCCAGGGGGCGGGCGCCGAATTCCATGAACCGCTTTTCGTCAAGCCACAGGCCACTGGTCATCGAAACCCCCGAAACAGGTTGCCGGCCGTGTAGGGCATACCCGTGGTCACCGTGAACGGCTCGTACTGGATAGTCTTGACCGCGAACACAGCCAGGGCAGCGGCTACGCCCGCGTCGCCGTGGCGTTTCTCGCCCTTGGCCCCGGTGCGGGCCTCGGGAATTTTCGCCACTCCCTTGATGACCTTGAACGCGCGCAGATCATCCAAAATGAGCGCATCCCTCGGGGCCACGAAGGTCTTGTCCTCGAAGGCCGCCTTGAGCTTGGGCATGTGTTCCCGGTACCAGCCCTCGGTCAGCATGACCTCCTGGATGATCTCCGGGCCGTAGGCTTGCCGAGCCACCTCGGCCAGGTACTGGCCGTTACCGCGCGCATCGAGGGCCGCGCCGGAGAACCGGGGCAGCCGGTCACAGATGGAAAAGAGCATCTGCCGCTGTTGGTGAAACGGGCAATTGCGCAGTTCCAGCACAAACGGCGTCACCAATTGCAGGTTGGGCATTTCCAGCACGGGCCAGTCGACGCTCAAGTCGCCGGTGCGGCCGAAATCCTCGCCCAGGTAAGCCCGGGAATCCCGGTGCAGGATGGCCAGGATCGGCCCCAGCTCGGCGTCGAGCCAATCCCGGACCTCGCGGTGGCGGCGTTCCTCGGGCCAGTCCACGAAATCGACGGCCGGCGGCGACCAACGCAGCACCGGAATGTCCGGCGACATGCACGATTCAATCATCTGGCGGGTCAGATAGGTGCCCGTGCCCTGGGACGGGATGCAGAACAGTTCTTCATCCGCGCCTTCGCCGTAGAATTCGACCAGGCTGGCCCGCCAGGCGGCTTCCTCCTCGGGCGACCAGGTCAGACCACGCACCTGGCAGATGCGTTGATAGAGGCCTTCGGCCAGGGCGTCGTCGAGGGTGATGCGGTGCAGGCTGTAGGGCAGCTTGCCGGCGCGGATGTCCAGGATGTAGTTGTTGAAGGGATTGGTCTCGCCGTTGTGGGTGGAAATCACTTCCACCATGCCGCCCCACATGGTCAGGGCGATGGCGGCTTTCAAGAGCTCTTCCAGGTCGTCGCAAAAGGCGGCCTCGTCGATGACGATGCGGCCTTGCTTGGAGCGCAGATTCTTCGGTTTGCCCGAAAGCGCGATAACGGCCTGGCCCGAGGCGAAGCGCACCCGGTAGGCCAGCACGTCCTTGTCCTCATCCTCCAGGACCACTTCTTCGAACTCCGAGGCCGCCAGATTGAGGCGCTTGGCCCAATCGGCCACGTCCTTGATGTAGGTCTCAGTCATCTCCTTGTTGTAGGAGATATAAAAGGTGTTCATGCCGCCGTCGCTCTTCTTGAGGCTGGCCAGCATGGCGGCTTCGGCCGCGTCGGCATAGGAAAGGCCGATGCGCCGGGACTTCTCGCAGAACTTGACCGGGTTGCGATCCTGGTTCCAACGCACCTGATACGGCAACAGCGGGGCATCGTTCATGCCTGCCCCCCGAGCAAGGCGCGCAGCCGGTCGGCCGTGTCGGCGGACAAGCCGTTTTCCCGGCCCGGCGTCTTCTCGGCGGCCGCGCCGGCGGCGGCTCGCATGTCCTTGAGCAGATCGAGCACCTGCTTGACCTCGCGAAGCGTGGTCAAGGTCACCTTGTCCGGGCTGGCCAGCATGGCGTTAAGCCGCAGGCCCACGGCTTCCTCCAGGGCGGCCACGGCGTCAGCTTCGGTGGCTATCTCGCGCATGGGAAGCCCAGCCGGCGCGGCCTCGGCCCGCTTGTCCGACAGTTCGGCCGCCTTGATGGCCATCTCTTCCATCTTGGCCACGGCAAAGGCGTCCATGGCGTTCATGCTGGCCAGGCAGTTCTGGATGAGCCGGGCGCGCAGGCGGATGGTGTCGGCCCGGATGGACGCCAGGGCCTGCCGGATTTCATCGCGCTTGGCGCGCCAGCCATACTTCTCGGCCCAACGCTTGAGGGTCGAGGCGGCCACCCGGGTGCGCGTCGCCACCTCGTCAAACGTGAGGCCGTCCACGCACCACAGTTCTTCGGCGCGCTCCACGGTCTCCATGGGATGTTCCCGGCGTCCGGCCACGGCGGGCATGGGTCAGCTCCCCAGGTGCTTGTTGATGGCCGCGATCTCGGCGCGGACGGCCCGCAACGCGATCACGGTTTCGGCCAGCTCCAGGGCCTGGGAGGCGATGCGCTCGTCATTGAGTTCTTCCACCGGCGTGGTGAGCAGCAAGCTCAAGCGCAACGAGTCCCGCAGGCCCGACGCCTTGATGGCCAGGCCCTTGGCCGTAAGCTCTTTTTCGGTCTTCTGGCCGACCATGGCCGCGCGTTCGAGGTTCATCACAGTCCGCTCCTCAAGGGGCTTTCGCCCTTGGCAATGCGCCCCGACGGGCAAAACTGGTTGGTACAAATGGCGTCCACCATGCGCTGCATGACTTGCGTATTCAGCACGACCTGGTCGTGTAGGCTTGCGGCCAGGGATTGGTAGCCCTCGACCAATTTGACGTTGTCCTTGTAGTAGGCGGTCACCAGCCGCAGGTCGTCGCCGTAGGTCTTGAGCAGGTTGTCCATGTCCTGGCGATACCGGGCTAAGTCGGTTCGCCGACGGCGATCCTCGACCTGCCAGAAGACCACGATGAGCAGCACCAGCCCCATGGGCGTGAGCGTGACAAGGCCCGCCACAAACGCAATCGTGCCCGCGTCCATGGCCGACAGGATTTTCAGCAGGGTCGCCGCCAGCGATTGATCCATGTTACGCCTCGATCCGCCGGCCGCCCTTGATGGTGCGGGCGGCGATGTAGATGCCGGCCACGCCGGCGATGCACACCTGGGTAATGGGCGACAGCTCGAACCCGATGGGGTTCTGGACGGCCAGGGTGGCCACGGTGCCGATCATGGTCCAAAAGCGGCTGGACGTGAGCAGCGGTTCCCGTTCGAGGGGCGAAGCTGTCAGCGTGGTGATGACCTGGCCGGCATATTCACCGAGCTTTTCGGCGGCAACAGGCTGTGACGAGGGCATGGCTTGCGGCGGGGGGTCGGTCGGGGCGGCAAAGGTCTTGGCAACCTCGCCAAAAATTGCCAAGGCCGAGGCGATGGTCTCCGGGGTGAGAGCGGCGGGGACCGAAGCGGCCGACTGCGGTTGTTTCTGCTCGTCCATCACAAGTTCTGCTCCTTTGGTTGTTGTGCGTCCGGGGCACACCGTCCCGGGCACTCGGTGTCACCCACTTGGGTTCCCATGCACTGATGCGGCCCGGGGCCGATAAGCCGGAAGATGCAGCCCTGGCACTGGCCGATCTGAGCAGCTTCCTGGATAGTCACAGCACCACCCCGTTGACCTTGGTCGGCCACTGGCCGGTCAGCAGCATTTGTTCGATGCGCCCGACGCGGGCCGGCGTCTGACGCGCCCACCTGGAAGCCTCCAGGTGGCGCACGGCGCCCTCAAAATCGTGGGCATGGAGACAGGCTATGGTGTTGCGAAACTTTGCCGCACTGCCGACGCCGAGCTGGTAGACGCCGGCGATGTAAACGGCCTGGCGCACCGCATCGAATTCATCGTCCCAGAGGGGCCAATGCGCCTCCAGTTCGGCGATGGTGGCGGCTACCTCGGCTCGCAAGGCCTTGTCGGCCTGCTCGACAGTCCAGGTAAGGTTTTGGGCGACGCTGGCGGGGACGCCATGGGCGGTCAGGTTGTAGCCGTGGCCAATGTCCCAGACTTGTCCGATCGGGTCCCAATGCCCCTTGAGGACTAAACCCTCTTCCGCTTTGAGCCAGGCAATGGTCTTTTCGAAACCCGGTCCACCGTTGGCGATGGAAGAGGCGGGGGGCAAGGCCGTGACCGGATGCGGCGAGACAGCCAAGGAAGACGCCGGTTGCTGCCCGCCTACGGGCTCGTCGATCTCAAACCGGGTAAGATCGCCGAAGAAACGGAAATCGCCGCTCCACCGGATGACGATTCCCATTCCCTGGGCCGCCAGCCGAAACGCTTCCGCGATGGCCTGGAATTTGGCCTCTGTGAGTTGGTCCGGGTGGGGCGCGACGGCCAAGCAAAGGCCGGCCCCGGTGGTGACCGTGAAATCTTGCGTCGAGAGCTCCAGCGCCCGCGCGGCGACAGCCTGCAATGCCGGGTGGCAGTTCGCCAATGCGGCCTGTGACCGCTTGCCGAAAACGAAACCCATACGCGCCTCCGTATCGGGGGCTGGCCCATGCCGCTCACCCCAAGAATGAGCGGATCATAAGCCAGTCGATACTGTATGGCTGGAGCGGTACGGACGTTCACGGACACAATTTGCCTGTGTCATTTGGCAGGCTGCACCAACCCGCGTTGCACCATCTCGTCACCGACGTTGCCGCCAGCGTCTTCAATGGCGGATGTCCGCGAAAACTTCGTCGCCCCTCCCCGCAAGGTCACAATCGTGCCCTTCGGCAGGCGAGCGGTCAGCCAGTCGCGCGCCAGTTCGCCCATGGCCTGTGTTTCCGGGTCGCCGGAGAGGGGATCAGGGGCTGTGACACGGGCCACCTGGACCAATACGGGGACAAGGACCACAACCGAATCGCCGCTTACGACTTGGGCGACCACGGCCGTATCGCCCTCTTCGAGGCGAGAACGGAGTTTGCACCCCTGGCGGATTTCGATGGCGATGACGAGGCCATAGGCCAACAGAAAGGCCAAGCTACAAGCAGACGGCCACCACTTCATAAACGCCTCCTTGGCGGATAGGATGGCGCTGTTTTCGCTCACAAGAGGGGGAAAGCAGAGGGCGGTGCGGACGGGGGCGGAAAGAAAAGCGCCGGGGCGGTCTTCGGACCGCCCCGGCGCGGGGGAAACGAGTTAAAGCCGTTCGGTTATTTCGGCCAGGGCCGCGTCAATATCCAGCAGGATCAGGCAAAGGCCGTTGGCGGCGCGCGACGATAAGGTCGTCGATCCGTCAACCCCATTGCCTTCGCCCAAGGCTTCCAGCAAGAAGCTGGTCATGCAGCGGCAACGGTCTAGGACATCGCCTGGCCTGGCATCCTCGGTCAAGGCGCACATTAACGCGCCTCGCGGGCGTCCTGGCCGGATTGCGAAATGACGGGAGCCTTGCGACGCCGGCCCTGGCCAATCTGACGACGCCTACGCGACGATGCAGGCTTGGCCTCAATCATGCCGCACGCCCGAGCTTGTTGCAAAGCCTTGGCCACGGCCGATCCCGTAAGGTCGAGCAGCTTGCCGATCTCCTCGGTATTGAGGCCCTTGGCGTGGTATCCAAGCGCCTGCGGCAGCCAAGCCCGAGTTCCGGCCGGCAGGTCCAGCCACGCCCGCGCTCCTTCGGCCAGAGCCTCGGCTCGCGCATTGGCCAACGCCGCTGCCTCCAACGCGTTGAATGCCTGGATATACTTGAGCTTCCACTCAATGGCCCGGGGAGAACTCCAGCCCATCACCAACAAGGTGAAGGCGTCGCGGGTGAGGAGGTAGCAGGGCAGAGTGCGGCCGGTTGGGTCTTGATATTCACTCGGCCCAAAGTTGGGCTCAGTAAATGCCGTGGGCAGTTTTTTTCGCAGCCCCTCAATATCTCGCAGCACATGCTTGTGCTGGAGACCAAAATGCTTGGCCAATTCCACCGAGCGAACGGCAGGACGTTCACCGGGCAGAAACTCAATAGACACAGGGGGATTGAGAGATTTCGACGTAGACATGGAGGCCTCCACTGAATTTGACGTTCCGGGCCTTTCTGCCTGACAAACAAAAAGGCCCCCAGGTGTGTCAGCGGTCAGTGGGCCGCCCCCATGCCTCACGACATAGGGCACCTGGGAGCCCGGATAGTCGCCCACGGTCAAGCCGATGGCGAGTATTCGCTCAAAACGCAAAATCCCCCTGTCGGGGCCGGGGGCGCGCCCACTGATGCTGACGCCTTCCAGATAGGATTTCGCTGGCAAGGCGTCAAGCCAGTTGACGTGGTGAAGGCATTCTCATATCGCCGAGACAAAGCCTTTGGGAGCGAGACTTATGAACAAGTTTGACACGATTCAGCTTCCTGATGCTGTTGTTGAAGAAGGCTTTGATGACTACATGGCCAACGTTAATATTCATCGTACAGCCCTAAACAGCCTGAAATCTGACTTTGTTGGTGCTTTTCAAACCGGTGATATCAACCACGTCAAAAAATCATTCGAAACAAATCTCAAAGACGTTGATCTGCATTGGCCAGAATACGATAAGTTTCAAGCATATTTTGACGAAATTGGCCAAATGCCGCACATGTGGAAACGCGGTTTTTCTCGTGAAGATCGGCGAATATCGTTGCTCCAGCATTCAGTCTTTATGAACATTTGTTCGTTGTTAAAATTTAAGCAAAACTCTGAAATTTTATTGTCTCATGACGGCTTAAAATGGTCTCCGTGTATTTTTAAGTCACATTGTCCTATAGAGAATCATTTTAGAGAGCAGTGGTATCAAGGGGCATTGACAGGACGTCCTCCTTTTTTTCCTGGCGACAGAAATTCCGTGACACTGGTACATATTTCATACAATTTTCCATACGATGAGAAATATAAGGACCGTCCAGAGCTTCCAGCAACAAAAAGTGAATGGGAAACTCTTGTAGAGAGATATCTTTGCTGCAAACTTTAACCGCGACTCTCCCCCGCCCGCGCCAACTCCCGCCGCACACTCTCCGCCGTCACCCTGGCCGGAGGCGACACCGGATGTTGAACCAACGTTCCTTCCTCTATCATATCATATATTTGGCTGCGCCCGATCGACAGGACAAATGCCACTTCCGGGATGGTCAGAAGCGCTTTCTTCGTGACCAATTCATGGGCAGATACGGCCGGGAGCTGCGCATACACGAGCCGTTTGGTTTTAAACGTAACGGGCAAAACCAGCTCGAACCCGACAGGATCAACCACGCTGCATCGCTTGGCACAGCCCAAACAAACGAATTTCCGGTCACGGAAAAACCACCGAGGCCGACGTTTTGGACCGCACCCGAGCGCAGCATAGGCGTCACCCTCGACAAGACCCGCATAGGGCAGATAGCCCTTCGTCAACAGCGACAGCACGTCATCCACAACGCTCATGATCATCACCCCCTTATGGTGTCCAGGGCCACCGGCTCGTCCCGACCGACCACCGGAGCCCACCACCGACCGTCGATGCCCAGGATCGGCGCGCCGGCCAGGAAGGTCAGCTCGTAGAGCGGCTCTCCGTCGAGGCCGAAGCGCCCTGTCGGCACTGCTACCCGGTCGCGGCGACGGAAACGCGGATGCGGCGCGTCCTGGAGCGGCTCCCGGCCCGTCACCAGTCGGAACAGCTCTCCCGTCAACCCGGCCGGCGTGTAAAATGCGTGTCGCTCGCCGCCCGGGCCATGCCAACACCCATCCAGGCGCAGACGCCAGGCGTCGGCCGGCCCGCCCCATTGCGCGGCGGGGAAGAGTTCCAGCTTGACCGTTTTGCCCTGGTTTCGGAGCAAAATCGTGGTCGATTTTCGGCGTTTCTCGCTCATATCAACCAACTTGAGATAACGCGGCGGCCGCGTGCAGGGCGGCCACTTCCGCCGCTTGCCGTTCCCACAGGACCCGGCAGGCTTTGCAACGCCGCTTGTCCGTGCGGCGGCATCTGGTGCAGCCCACCCGCTCCAGAGCGGCGTAAATCGCCGTCAATGAGGGCGGTTCGGCTCCGCTCCCGGCCGGCGGCGTGTCGGCCAAGGCCGCCCGGATGCGCGCCATCTGCCGAGCCACATTGCCGGGATAGCGCCCGGCCAGGAGCTGGAGCACCACCGACTTCGTGATGCCCGTCGCCTTGCAGTACGCGTAGATGCTTCGATGGCGGGCCAGGATGGCGGCCCGCAACGCCTCGCGTTCGTCCGGCCCCATGCGTCATGCCGTTGCCTGGGCGCGGTTGTCGGTCGGCTCGCCGGACGGTTCCGGATCAATGCCGGCCCGGCGACAGCGGCTCCACATGTCCTTGGCCAGGGTGGCCAGGGCCGCCGGGTCGGTCAGCCAGACGAACCGCTCGACGCCGAACTGCTTGGACACCCGGGCGTCCAGGCTTTTAGGCTCGTAGCCAAGCAGACACCACAGCATGAGGATATACTTCTTCTGCCGAGCCAGCGGCCCGGGCGGGATGTCCAGGCGCTCGTAGCCGTCGGCCTTGTCGCCCTTGCGCCAGTTGTGCAGGCGCTTGGGCAAAAGCGGGATGTCCACGGCCGCATGGTTCGGGAGCCACTGCCTGGCCAGGGCATCAAGCACCTGGTTGCGTTGCCCCAGGGTCAGCTTCGACCAGGACGCGGCCTGGCCGCCGAGGATGCGGCCGAACATTTCAATCAACAAATCCCGGTCGGTTTCGTAAGACAGTGTTGTGGCCTTCAGGAGCGTTCCGAAAAAGACCTTGCTTTGCATGTTGTAGATGGCCGCACAGGAGACAGTTTGTTTTCCCATGATCGAATCCTTTATTGATTTGCCCCAAGCACGCGGATCGGATCGCCATGCTGGCAATTGGCCATGGCCACGATGCGGCACTGGCGTTCGCAGCCCGGACAGACAGGGCCTTCCGGCCCCTGCCAAACATGGTAGTAGCCCGGTCGTTTGCAGCGCTTGAAGCCCGGTTCCGCCTCCAAGACCTTGTGTCCAGGCAGTGTGTCGACGACGGACAGCCAATACCCGGTGCCGGCAGTGCGCTTAGCCATCGGTCAACTTCCTTTGCACGGGCTTGCTCACGGCGGCATTCAGCGCCCGGGCGCACACCTTGGCCATGGCCGGCGCGGCCTCGGCGTTGGTTGGGTCGTTAAGGAAAAAAGCCACCAGCCTGTTGCCCTTGGCCGAGTCGAAAATGCCGGCCCGGCCCCTGACGGCCTTGTCGTCAGCATAGAAACGCTCGGACATGCCAGCCTCCTACCGCGCGATCGCGCCGGAGAAGTCGTCAGCGCAATGCACGCTGTCCCGAAACGCGTGTTCCGGGCAGCGCCGCCAGAACCCTTGCGGCAGAGTGCGGCCGCAGACGACGCAGTGCCGCTTTTTGGGCTTTTGCGGCGCGGTCTGTTCGCATTGTGGGCACAGCTTTGGACTGCCGCCTGCGCGCGGGGTGAACTTGGCCAGACAGACGGAGCAAGGCCGATCCTTGCGCGGCTTGGCAGCCGCCTTCGGCGTGGCAGGATCGCTTTGCGGGGTCTGTTCCAAGGCAGTCTCCAGCTCGGCGACGCGCGCCCGCAGCCGGCACACCTCGTCAACCGTCGGATAGGCCAACGCCGTCAACTCCTCCGGGCTACGCCGCACGGTCCGCATCCCGTCCCGCAGGACGTACTTGCGGCCTTGCAGCGCCAGGCCATAGCGCGATCCGCGCTTGCGGACGCGCCCCGTCGGCGTGATCTCGTAGGCTTCCAAGCCTGGGATGATGCGCCATTCCATGACTTTTCCTTTTGGCTGCTCGTCAGGCCCGGGCCGCCACGCCCGGACGACCGCCCGCATGGGGCGGTTTCGCAAGGATCAGGCGGTCAGGGCATCCTTGAGGGCCAGGCGGTCAGCGCATCCTTGAGGGGCTTCCCGGGCTGAAACTTCACGCTCCGCTTGGCCTGGATGTCGATTTCGTCGCCGGTCCGGGGATTGCGGCCCTTGCGTTCTTTGCGGGTGACCGGCTCCAGATGCCCCAGGCCAGGCAGGACGACTTTGCGGCCGGCGCACAACGCGCCCATGACGCACTTGGTCAGAGTGTCCAGCCACCGTTCCGCCTGGGCCTTGCTCACGCCTTCATGCTCGGCGAGGCAGTTGACCAGATCAGCCTTGTTCATGCCGCAACCTCCTTGATCGATTCACCTTTGAGTTCGTAATAGAATTCATCCTCGGCCACCTTGCGGACGCCGACCGTCTTCAGACGTTCTTCCGGCCAGTCGCGCATGGCTTCCTTGTCCACCTCGACCTTGGTGCGCAGCGCTTCGCGGAAAGGCTTGCCCGCATCGCCCTCGGCCAGTTCCTGGAGCCGTTCCAGCACCAGTTTCCAGGTCCACTTCACCAGGGTCTTGAGCTTGGTGGACTGCCGGAAGCCCAGGACGCCGAAGGTCATTTCCAGGGACTTCTTTTTCGGGAACAGATCGTCCTTGCGGGCCGTCGCGAAGTTGGCCAGGGCCGCTTCCAGGTCTTTCTTGCGGTTCAGCAGTGGTTCAGACTGCGCCTTGGCCTCGGCCTTGATCCGGTCGATGGAGTCGTTCATGACGCACTCCAGGGCGGCCACGTCGCGCTGGATGCCGGCCAGTTCGGCCAGAGCCGCGTCCACGTCCTTGACGTCGGCCAACACGGCGACCTTCGGTTTCGTTCTAGCCATGGGACACCTCCTCTTCCTCCTTCTCGAACCGGGCCAGGATGGCCCGGCAGTTGTCGACGATTTTGGCGCGAACCAGGGGCTGGTAGGGATCGCGCAGTAAAAAGGCCTGCACGACGCCCAGGGCCAGGCTCTTTTCCTGTTCAAAGGGGTCCTTGATTTTTCGGGGCGGATAGGGCGCTTCTGGCGTGTCTTGGGCAAGCTGGGTGGCCCGCCATTGGCGACGTTGGCCGGACATGCCATAGCGGGCCAGATAGCCGGCTTCTTCCAGAAAGTTTGAATACTTGCGGACGTGTGAATAGCTGACCCGGGTAACCAGGGCGATGTCCTGAAGCGTAAACCCCGGCCTGGCCGATCGGATGGCCCGCCAGATGCGCGGATAGAATTCGGAGCCGCGACGGCTATCGTCCCGAGCAGCCGGGTTGTATCGATATTTGCCCTTTTCGAGACGTTCCAATTCCCGCCGTTTGACCATGTCGCGCAGGGTGCAACGAACGCGTGGATCATCGATCGAAAGTCCCAATGCCTCGCGCACAAGAACGGGGGTCACGTATTCGGCCCCGTTATCGACCAATCCGATAATAGCCGAGCGTACCGTTTCGGCCGTGATGTCCCCTTCGGCGGCCATGCGGTGGAGTACCTCGCTCATGCCCGCCTCCAGGACCGTTGTTTCTGAACGGCCTTCACCATGTCCTCGTCGGCCGTGTGCGTTTCCTTGGCCTTGGCGACCTGTTCCAGGAGTTGCACCATGTTGCGGACAAGCCGCATGTCTCCGTCGGACGTAGCCCGGACCAAGGCGCAGGCACCGGATGTCAGGTCGAGATTCGCCGCTTCCAGGGCAAAAGCCGCCACGTCCGCCTCGTCTACCGGCCCAAAAGCCACTTCCTGGGTCACGCGAGACCAGATGCGGCGTTGATTGGAGAGTAGGCCGATCAATTCTTCCTCGCCGATCAGGATCACGGCGCATCCGGTTTCGTTGTGGATGTCGCGCAGGTCGTTGATGCGGCTAAGATGCAGCCTATCGGCTTCATCCATGTAGATAGTGGCGACCTGTCCTTGGTCGCGGCGCTTCTTCAGGTCGTCAATGATGCGGACCTTGCAGGCGTTGGCTGAGCGTGGCGCGTTGGCCTTTGTGGTCTCGAAACACAACCGTCCCAGGAAGGCCGCCTGGGTTTCGTTTTCCCAGGCGGACAGGTAAACTCCCCCACGTTCACAGTGACTGTTGCGGGCCGCGAACGTCTTGCCTCGGCCGGCCTGTCCCCAGGCCACGACAATGCCGGGCTGTCCGCGCTGGGTGTCCTCGACGGTCAGCACGGCCCGCCGAAAGGCGGTCACATTGCCCGTCTCCACAAAAACCGATTTCATGCGTCTCCTCCCCCGTTGGCGGCCAAACGACGGCGTTCGTAGACCGTGCGCAAGCGCGCGTAACGCCCAGCCGCGCAGGCCGCGTATTCCTCGGTTTGCTCGTAGCGAGCCATCCAATCGGCGTCGGGCTCACGCAGGGCCACGCCGTCCCGAACGGCCAAGTTGAAAAGGTATTCGTAGCGGTCGAGTTCGCTGACGATGGCGGGCATTTGCGCTGGCGGCACATAGGCCGGTGTGGCTTCTAGCTTGGCCCTGGCCGCGCTTTTGGCGGCCTCGATGCTCTTGACGTCCGGCGTGCGAGGGGCCGACGAAACGGCCGGCGCAGCCTTGGCCGCGTCCTTGGCCGCCACCAAGCGCATCCGGTTTTGCGTCTCGGGCAGAACGACACTGTTGAGGAATTCCCGAGCATCGGTAGTGACATGGTTTTCAAGAGCCTTTTTGTAGGCGATCTCGGATTCCAACACGGCCTTGTCCTCGGTCGTGCCAAGCAGTGCCGCCGCAGGATGGACAGACGGGGCTGGGGTGGCCTCGCAAATCAGGTTCTTGCCGGCCTGGTCGTAGACCAGCACTGTCCGCCGGTCCTGGTCGTCGTAGCGGACAAGGACGGGATGGCGCAGGCTGTGCAAGAAGGGGTGGCGGTAATGCTGCCCGAAGAGCTTGACGCCGTTTTGTTCGATGTGCCGAACGGCCTTGGAAAGCATACACAGCCGCAGCTTGAGCAAATCGGCGTCGGTCAGGCCCGGTCCGGCTCCTTCCTGGAAGACCTCAAGCGGCGACCGTCCCTTCAGATGGCCGCGCTGGGGCCGCCCGGCGTAGTCGTCGAACCACATGGCCACCGCCGCGTGGGTTTCCTCCAGGGTGAGCGGCCTGTAGCCCATGGCCTCGTAGACCTTGCGATGCAGGGTCTCGCCCCGCTTGAGGCGCGGCGGCTTGGTGGCGATGGACGTGCCGACGTAGGAAGGACACCAACGCTCAAGTTCGCCAAACGACCGGAAAAAGCGTTCAATGGTCTTGGATTGCCCGTGGTAAGGCCAGGCAAAGATCGTGGCGATGCCGAGCACCTGAAACACGCCGCCAAGGCCGCATTGCTCCAGGTCAACCCCGGTGAAGAACTTGCCCTTGAACGCCCGCCCGTTGTCCAGATAGGCCACTTTGGGGAACTTCCCGAGGCGCAGGCAGGCCCGGCGCAGGGCCGATGCGATGGCTTGCGTGTTTTCCGTGGGCAGGATTTCCCAGCCGAGGGGATAGCTTGAGGCCATGTCATACCAGAGCACCAATTCCATGCGCGTGCCCTTGCCGGTCTCCGGGTCGATGGTCTCGAAATTGAGGGCATGGCCGTCGGCCACCAGGATGTCGCCCACGCCGATCTTGGTGTAGTCGCGCACGATGTAGGGGCAACATTCGTCGTTCCAGGCCTTCTTGCCTTTGCGCGAATACACGAATTCCCCGTAGTTCTTGGCGATCCACTTTTTCACGAAGCGGTGAATGGTTATCTCGGAGCAAGGCGGCAGGCCGGCCGGTTTGAAGGCTTTGAGCGCTTCGCGGCAGACTTCGGCGATGTTCGGCTGGTTGGGATGCCGGACCAAGGCGGTGATGATGGTCTGGTGCGCCACGGTCAGGATCGGTTCGACGCGAACCCCGCCGCGCGTGTCGGCCAGGGACAGGGCGGAACCGGTGCGGCGCAGCTTGAGCTTCCAGCGTTCCAGGGATTGCACGGATACCGCGTCGCCAAGCACGTCCTTGATCTTCGGCCACACCCCGGCCCGGTAGGCCGAGAGAAATTCCTTTTGGGCTATCCCCTTGCGGGGAGCCCGCGCCATGGCTTCGGTGTAGAGCCGCACCAGGTCCGCCCTGGCCAGGGCTCCACGCCGCTGGTCTTCGGTCAGGGCCGTTTCATCGGCCGCGACGGCGGCGGGGAGACTTGCCCCCTCATAAGCAGTCAAGGCGTCCTGGACCTCGGCAGGCAGGGAAACGGCGACATACAAGCGGCGGCGGCCCCCACGGCAGGACTGCTCTTCGAAGGGCCAGGACTCCTTGACAGCCCTGGCGTGCGCTGCCCGTTCCGTGACCTCCATCGCCTGCGCGATTTCCTTGACTGTGTAAGCGTCTTTCATCGTGCCGCCGTCCGTCCGCTTGATAGAGTTCCGCGCCCCCTGATAGGGTCTCCGTTACCTGTTCACCCAACCGTCAACCCGCAAAGGAGGCGCGGAAATATGATTCCAGCCATTGCTGTTCAAGAAATATTATATAATTTCAGTATGTTTTCTTTTAGAGACTTTGCAGCCAAAGCAAAGGCTGTCCCGTTCTGTGAGCAAGCCGAAGCGCGTGTGTTCAAAATCTTGATCGAATCCGATAAGATTACAGCTGCTGAAGTAACCATGTTGTCGAATAAAGATCGGAAAGTATTGCTTGAGCTATTGACGCAACACATAATGTTTCTCGAACTGGCTCCAGACTTCACTTTCCCAGACGGATTGCTTGAGGGCTCTTCAGCGATGGAACTAGGGCTACCGCTCCTGACTTATATTCATGAAACGGCATGGCTTTTTCCAAAGCCGACTCAAGAAAGTTCTTGAGTCCTCGCAAGTCCTCCTGGGGCTCCCTAATGTCACGCATATCGACTCCTCTCTTTGTTTGGCTGCTCGTCAGGCCGGGGCCACCACGCCCCGACGACCGCCCGTGTGGGGCGGTTTCGCAGAGGTTAATTAAAGCCGCTGCCTGTGAAGGCCTCATCCACCGAGCCAATACCACCCTTGGGGGGAGGCACCTTCACCTCGACGCCGCACACGGCCATCAAGGCGAGCTGGACGGCTGCGTCCGGGAGCCCGTTTTGCCTCAAAACCTGGGCAACCTGCCGCAGCTTCTCCGCCAGTCCGGTTGTCGGCCTCCGCTTGTTCATTGCGTCACCACCAAGAGAGTATGGCCCTGTTCCTGGCATCTGCGACGTAAGGCGACATGGGCGGCCCGGAAACCTTCCCGCGTGAGGCAGAAAAACACGCCTTCCGACGCGTCATCGAACGCATCAATGTCGAACTGTCCTTTTTCAAAGAAAGGCTTCTCGTCGGCAGGAGCCGCCACAAGATAGCCGACCAGTCCGCTCGTCGGTTCGACGGGCAATTCAGAGACGCCGCAAAGCTTGGGGTCCACTCGCCACATGTCCATGACCATTTGCATCGTCTGTCCTCCCGCTTGATTTGATATTTTCCGCGCCCCCGCAGGGGATGGCGATCGTGTCGCTCTGCCTCTCGCGCCGGGTGGGCTGGCGGTCTTGCCGCTCGGCCCCTGGCTGCCGCGAAGGCGCGGAAATTCCTGGCGGCCTAGGCCGCTTGCTTGCCTTTCATGTCCGCCGGCAGATCGAGCAGCCGGGCAGGGCAACCGGCGTCCAACAGCGCTTGCAGCGCCCGGCGGTTATTGCGTTTGCCGTGGATGGTGTCGGACACCAGTGAATGCGAAATGTCGGCTTTGCGCGCGATTTCAATAACTTTGATCTTCTTCTCGGCCATCCAGCCTTTGATTTTGTTGCCTGCGCGTCTCATAATCCCGCCTCGATTTTCCGTTTGCGTTCGCGCAAGAGCTTGATCTCCCGTTCGGTGCGGGCCAGCTCCAAGAGCTTCGCGTCGTCGCCTTCGATGACCCGCCACCCCAGGCCGTGAGACCGGGCCAGGATGTCCAGGGGTTCGGCCGAGCCGAACACGTGGCAAAACAGGTTCAGCGCCCGAACACTCGGCACGTAGTCGCCTTCTCGCGGATTGAGCCATTTATCGAAGGTGGCCAGGCCAAGTTCCTTGGCGCTGCCGGCCGCCAACCGCACGCCGAACCGACGCGCGGCGGCGTTGAGCCGGTCGACGGCTTCCGCCCGCGACACTCCGGCCGCCTGGACGATCCGATCCATGGACATCGCAATGTCCGCGTCCGGATTGAGCTCGACCAGTTCGAGCAGGCTGAGGCGTCGAGAGTGGGCAGCCAATTCCGATTGCTCCGATCCAAAGTTTCCGGGCCGCTGGACATTGAGGATTATTGCCGGCCCTGGTAGCTACGTTCGTAACGGTGACATTCGTCACCCCACAGGCATGAAATAAACATTCGTTTTGTCTCGTGTCAAAGCATTTGTTTGCTTCAAGCTTAATTTATTTTGTGTCACCGCCGCAACCAGGGGATTGTTCAAGTATATGAGCAGACTAGACGACAAAACAAACGGAAGTCCTCCTTCAGGCTTTGCTTCAGGCTTTCCCCAAGAAAGCCCGAAGTTGGGGGATAGGCTCCGTGAAGTCTGGTCTGGGACAGGTTTGAAGCAAGACGACTTTGCGGCGAAGCTCGGGGTAACGACTGTAACTCTTCAGAATTATTTCAAAAGCGTTCGTTTGCCTAGTAGTGACTTCATTAAACAAACGTGTGTTGAGTTCTCAGTTCATCCGGAATGGCTTCTCATGGGTTCTGGCCCGATGCGCCGGGGAGAAGCCGTGAAAGAGGCCCCAGCGCCGGCCCCCGCTCCTGCGGAAGCGTTTTTGACCGCCCCGCAGGAAGAGTTCCGCATGTCGGACATGCTGACCAAAACGGCCGAAGTGCTGGAGTCCGACACGATTTACCGGACGGCTTTAGCCAGCAATATCAACGCGTTTCATCAAGCGGTGAGAAGCGAGCGGACTCTCGCGCGAATCGAAGAGCGGATGGCGGAATGGGAAGCCAAAGCCGACGCGATGGCGCGTGAACTCAGTGAATTGCGGCGTGAGAACAGAGAATTGAAGGAACGGCTGGAGCCAACCGGCAGAGACAAGGCGGTGGGTGCGGAGGGGTAATCTTATTATTGTATCAAAATGGGCACTTAGCTCTTTTTTTATGCCCGTCGTATTAGACGATTCTATATCTTTGCTGTGTACTTTTTAGCCTCCCTTCGGCTTCTCGTTTTGCCTGATAATTTCACCCCCATTTTTGCCGAATTTCTTATCTTGCTCGTTACGGCCCATGCGCTCCCGCCTAATCCCCCCAAGGCCCGCGTCAGTCCTACGTTTAGCCCACGTCCGTCCTGCCCGATCTAACCCCCACGCCACTTCTCACTTTGCCTGACTCCCCATACCCATGCCCCCGGGGAAGGGAAGCGCCCATGGGGAACAGTCCTCCTGGCTGGGGTACTTTTCTCCTGCTGTGACCTCCCACTACGCCCTCGGCGCGAAATTGTATCCAGTCCAGCCAACTCTCGCGCCGCAATTTTACGCCACCAGATCACCGGCTCAGTGTCGCCAGCCAGAGGCATGCTGCATCCGGTCCACCCAGGACCGGGGAGGCGATCACTTTGGCACTGATTAGAAAGGGAGGAGAACGGACGAAAAGGCCCGCCGCGCCTGGGTTTGCGGGCGACGACGGGCACGAAGAGGAATTGGCACGGATTGATTGAAAATGGTAAAAAAATGCGCGGCTTTTGGCACGGGAATGAATGGCTTTTGAGGGGCTAGCGCACGTATTCGCGGCAGCTCCATACCACTCGGCCGATGATGCGCACCGCGCCGGCAAGGTCGCCGTTCATATCGACTTCGATTGAGTCGTATTCCGGGTTCTTGCTCTTCAAAACGAGCTTACCAGGAATGCGATGTAAATATTTAACGTAAACTTCCTGCTCGATTCCTATCGCGAACATTGCACCGGCTATTATCTCTCGCTGGCTTTCATCTATTAAAACAGTGTCGCCGTTCCAGACGTCCGGCTCCATACTGTCGCCTGCAACGTCCATGAGAACCATTTTCTTCGGGCGTCCCTTCCTCTGCAGGAAGTCCAGCTTGAACGCATAATAGCCGATTACTTCCCCTTCCGTCTCCAGGCTCCCCGTCCCCGCGCACAGGCGTGCCTTGACCTTTGGCACCAGGGCATAGCCCATGCTCGGCGCGGCTTCCGGGTCCATCCATTGCAAATCGTCTTCGGGTGAGGCGCAACGCGCATTACCGGTTCCATCTGCAGGCATAGGCTGCGCGATGCAGTCCCCAGCCTTCAGTCCACCGGCTTGGGCAAGTTCCATTTTGAGCTGAGTATCGGTTTCGTGTCTGCCATCCCAACGCATGGGACCACGCCCAAAAAACAGCCAGTCACTTGAGACGCCCGTCTTTTCAGCTACAGACTGAACCCAGTCCGGTGGTACCTTCCCGCGCTTTCGTGCGCCATTCACAGACTGCGGTGTAATTCCAATACACCTGGCGAAATCAGACTCGCTCTTGGCTTCCGTCGCTGCCAGGAGCCGCAGGAAAATCGTGTCAAAGGCCTTCGCGCTTTTCATGGCATCTCCGAAAAAAAGCCCGAACACAGCCCTGGGCTAACAGCCTAAAATTGTTTTAGAAGCAAAAAACTTGAAATTTAAAGTTAAAACTTAAATTTCAGCTTGCAATTGTCAATTTTGAGCGTTAAGCCAAAAGCGAATGAGCTACGGTTATTCCGCTTCACACGTAGCTATCAGGGGCGGCGAGGTTAGACAATGTCCGACGCCCGAAAAATTTCGGATCGAGGATTACAAGTCTGATGCAAAGCGCCCGACGCCTGAACCTGCTGGACCTGCCCAGCCTCAACCTGGACGCGGACATAGCGACGTCCATGAACCGGATCGTGGAAAGCTCCGGGCTTTCCCGGGCCGAGGCTGTGGACAGGCTCAACGAGGCGGCCAGGCGTTACGGAGTGCGACTTTGCGGCGGTAACGCCGAGGCGTTGACCCTGGCGGCCTTTGAAAAATGGCTCAACCCCAACGAATCCAAGAACGTGCCGAGCACCAGGGCGTTAAACCTGTTCGTCCATGTGTTCGGGACACCGGAGCCGTTGGACTTGCTGGCCAGGTCACACGGCCAGGGCTGGCGGGTCATCGACGGCGAGGACGCCCGGCTCCTGGAGTGGGCGCGCACGGAACAAGAAATTAAGCGCCTAAAGGCGCGCAAACGCAAGATCGAGGCGAAGCTATGAAGCGTAACGGCAAGAAGATTCGGGCCTGGATGGTGCAGCGAGACGTGACCATCTCCGAGGTGGCCCGCCGGGCCGGCATCGCCCGGCCTATCGTCTCGGATACCGTCCACGGCAAGCGAAACAATCGGAAGGCGCTTGCAGCGCTGCTCGATGTCGGTTGCCCGAAGCGGCTGCTGGCGCTGCCGGAAGATATGAAGAACCAGGAAGCTGCCTAAGCGGTGACGGCAATGCAACACATGGTCACGGCGAAAGAAATCGCACAGACGCTTGGCATAACGGAGCGCGCTGCTCAAATTAGGGCCTCTAAAGAGTCTTGGCCCTTTGAGGAGCTGGCTTGCCGAGGCGGCAAGCGTCGGCTCTACCTCCTGCGCTCCCTGCCCGAGGACGTGCGGCAGGCTTTTGCCGCCGCCATGCTGTCCGGCGATCCCGGACCGGGCACGCCTCCCGCCATCCCCGCCAGCACCGTACCCGCGACGAAAGGTCCCGCCCCACTGGCCAAGCTGACGAAGCGGCAGCAAGACGCTGCCCTGGCCAGGCTGGCCTTTGTGCGCGAGATCGAGCGCGCCATTCCTCTTATCGGCAAGGAAGCGGCCATCCGCAACCTGGTCAAGGCGGCCAAGGACGGTGTCCTGGCCGCCCATCTGGCCGAGCTGGTGGCCGTGGCCAACGACCGCATGACCGTCGGGCGGGGCCTTTCCCGCCGCCGTCTCTATGACTGGTGTCGCATGTTCGCCGAGGGCGGCGAAGCGGCCCTTGCCCCCAAACACCAGGGCAAGAATATGGCCGTGCCGGCCTGGGCTTCGGCTTTCCTTGCCATCTGGCAACGGCCGCAAAAGCCAACCGTGGCCGACGCCTATGAAGAGTTCAAGGGCTCATGCAAAGGGGATATCCCCTCAATTTTCGCCGTGCGCCGCTTCCTGGCCAAGATGGCCATGCCGAGCCGCGAGGCCGGACGCCGCACAGGCAACGCCCTGCTCAAGCTGCGACCCCACAAACACCGCAAAACCGACGAGCTTTGGCCGGGAGACATCTACACGGCTGACGGCACCACCTTTGACGCCGAGATACAGCACCCCATCCATGGCCAGCCTTTCAAGCCCGAGGTCACGCTTGTGATCGACGTGGCTTCTCGCCGGTGCGTGGGCATCTCCATCGGCGAGGCTGAAAGCGGCTTCGTGATCCTGGATGCCTTGCGCATGGCCTGCCTGTTCGGCGGCATCCCCTGCTATTTCTACGTGGATAACGGTTCGGGATACAAAAACAAAATGATGACCGGCGAAGGTCTTGGCATGATGGCCCGTTTGGACATCGAAATGATCAATGCCATTCCCGGGCGGCCGCAAGGCAAAGGCCTGATGGAGCGGGCGGTGCAGACCATTTGCGTGTCCGCCTCCAAACAATTTTCTTCTTGCAGCCATGCCGACATGGACCAGGACGCCGCGCACAAGGTGTTCAAAATCACCCGGGCGGACGTCAAGGCCCATGGAAAATCCAAGTTTCTTCCCCGGTTTGAGGTGTTCAAGGACACGCTCCTTAAGCGCGTGGATCGGTACAACGCCACGCCGCACCGGGCCTTGCCTTTCGTCGAAGACGCGACGACCGGCAAACGCCGTCACATGACCCCGGATGAACACTGGCACAGTTTCAAGGCGCGTGGATTCATGCCGCTGCCCGTGCCGGACGTCTACAAGGATGAGCTTTTCATGCCCGGGATGCCGCGAAAGGTGGCTAACGGGTGGGTGCGCCTCTACAACGGCCAGTATTTCGCCAAGGAACTGGCGGACTTTCACGGCGACTACGTGGAAGTGCGGTACGACATCTGGGATGCGTCGCAGGTGTATTGCTGGACAACTGACGGTGAGAAGATTTGTACGGCCAAGCTGGACGGCAATGCGATAGATTACCAGCCCATCGCGCAGATCGAAGCCGCCCGGGAACGCCGCGACACCGGCAAAATTGCCCGGCTGGTCGAGAAGATCAACCGCGTCGCGCCGGGGGCCACTGTGCAGCTGCCCGAATCGCCGCCCACTTACACGATGATGACCGACGTCATCACCCGCCCCCAGCCTGAACCCATCGTGATTGACCTGCCTACGGAACGCCCCCTCGAAGCCGCGTCCCAGCCCCCGGCCCGGCGTCCGGCTTTTGGCAGCGCCAACGAACGCTACATGTGGCTGATGCGCAACCGGGACCGCTGGACATCGGCAGACCATCCATGGGTGGCCGAATACGTCCAGTCCGCCCGGTATGCGGACCTGCGGGACTTCTACTTTTACGAAGGGATTGCCTGGGACGATGCGCTTGCCCAGGCCAGCGCGAAATAACAGCAACAGGGAGACGGCAAAGGTATGCGCAGGATGTTTGTCAAAACCGAGAACTACATGAAGTTCACGGACGGGATTCAGAAAATTGAAAGCCGTGGAGCAAAGGAAGCCGGCATGATGCTGGTTTGTGGCGCACCGGGGTACGGCAAGACCACCATAGTGGAGCGCTGGGCCAGCGATGAGGGAGCGCTGCACCTGCGTGCCAATGTGGATTGGACGCCGCGCTATTTCTTAACGGAACTGGCGAAGGTACTTTTTGCGGAAGAAAATGAAATCCCGCGCGGCACGTCGTCGCAGCTCTTTGAAATCATGTTCGAAAGGCTCAAGGGCGGCGACATTCCCCTGGTCATTGATGAGGCGGAGTTCACCCTGCACAAGAAGGCGGCCACCCTGGAGAAGATACGCGACTTCTCGGACCGCGCCGAAATGACCGTTGTGTTGATCGGTATGCAAAATATCGTCCGTGAAGTGGCCAAACACGGCCAGATCAATGGCCGCATCGGCCATGTGGTGGAGTTCGGGCCGGCCACGGCCTCGGACATCGCCCAAACATGCGACCAGTTGTGCGAAGTGCGGCTCTCCCCGGACCTCAAGGCCGAGGTGCATCGGTTGTCGGGCGGGCGTATGCGCCAGGCGCTCAACATCATCGCGTCCATTGAGCAGGTGGCCGAGGCCAGCGGCTTGGAGGAGGTGGACGTGCCGGACCTGGACGGGATGCCCCTCTCCTTCGACTGGCAAACGCGCACCCCCAGCACGGTGCGCGCCGGGCGCAGGGGGCGTTAGATGGCCTGGACAACAACGGCGATCCTTAACGCTTTGGCGGAAGGGCCAATGCTGACGCGGCAGCTTGCAAGCCGCTTTTGCAAAGACCGCGAGTCCATGCGCCGCTGCCTTGGCTACCTCCGTAAAAAGGACTTCGTAGCGTCGGCGGAAGGCGTGCATCAGATCACGGACAAGGGGCGGCAGTTTCTGGCCGAGGGGCGCACCATCACGTCCGGCCCCTGTGGCGGCAACACCACTAGCCGGCGCGCTCCAACCCTGCGGCAACGGGCGTGGCGGGTCATGCGGATGCGCGACGGATTTTCGGTTGAAGACCTGCTTGGCACCCTCTGCGACGACAACGAGGGCGACCCGGGAAGAAATCTTCGCCGCTACATCACCGCTCTGGAGGCCGCCGGCTACCTGTCGCCTTTCCGCCGTCGCAGCGAGGGTGGGGGCACGCGGTGGTTCCTGCGGCGCGAAATGAACACCGGTCCCGAGGCCCCGGCGCTCAACACCCGCGCCAAGCGTCTGACAGACCATAACACTGGCAAAAAGTTTGCCCTTGGCGACCAGCCCCTGGAGGCCAGCCATGTCCGGTGATTGGTTAGACATCCTCACCGCCGAGGCGCGCCGGACCTCCATCGCCGCCACGGCCCGCCGGTTGGGTTACTCCCGCACGGCCGTGAGCCTGGCCTTGGCTGGCAAATACCCGGGCGGCACGGACAGACTGGCCACCACCGTGCTGGAGACCTTCTGCCGGACATTGTGCCCGCACCTCGACCGCGAGATGACGCCGGCCGAATGCGCCAAGAACGGCGGCCGTGTGCCCACGTCCAGCCCGGCGGCCCTGCGTCTGTGGCGGGCCTGCCAGGCTTGCCCGCACCGGCCGGACGAAACCCCATCCACCGCCAATCCCCGGCCCAAGAAGGCGGCCGGAAAGGAGCAGACAGCATGACCACGACGGCAACCCCCATCCCGCCCGGCTACCTGGAAGACGCCAAGGGACATCTGATCCCCGAGGCCAAGGTGAAGCCGCAAGACCGTTTGCGCGACGACCTGGCGCGCGGCGTGGTGGCCAGGGCCAAGCAGCTGCAAGGGGACATGAAGGCGTTTCGCGCCGAAACCCTGGGCGACATCCAGGCCTTTATCGACCTTGCGGCCGAGAAGTACGGGGCCAAGCTCGGCGGCCTCAAGGGCAACACCACGCTGCTCAGTTTCGACGGCCGCTACAAGGTACAGGTGCAAATCAGCGAACACCTGACCTTTGGCGTGGAGTTGCAGGCGGCCAAGGCGCTCATTGACGAATGTCTGACCGAATGGACCCAAGGCAGCCCCGACGAAATCAAGGCCATCATCAACCAGGCCTTCGCGGTGGACAAGGAAGGCCGGCTCAACACCGGCGCGATCCTGGGCCTGCGCCGCCTCGACATCCCGGACCCGCGCTGGCGCGAGGCCATGGAAGCCATTGCCGACAGTTTGCAGGTGGTGGGCAGCAAGAAGCTGCTGCGGGTCTACGAGCGCCAGGAAGACGGCAGCTATGCCCCGATCCCGCTGGACCTGGCGGCGCTGTGACGGACGCATTGAGCATCCCGAAAGGAGGCAGCGATATGGAACGCTCTAGTTGCATCGAGTGTGGCCACATCGGCCAGCCCATGGAGTCAAACGGCGAGACGCTGTGCAGCAACTGCGGCAGTAGGAGCCTGGTCCCGTGCGGCTCGGGCGCGGATCGGCCGGTGCCCATGCGGGTGCTGCGGTCCGCCGAGGGGCAAGCCCTGGCCTGGAAGAAACGGGCCGAAGCCCTGTCCCGGGTGGTGAATAAGGCCATCACCAACGGGCACCTTGGCGCGCCCTACGCGGGCGAGGCCCGGCGCATCATGGCCGGGGAAGCCTAAGCGAAACCGCCCTGCGTGGGCGGTCGTCCGGGCGTGGCGGCCCGGGCCTGATGAGCAGCCAACGAGAAGCATCATGCGCCCTGAATCGCGGAAAAGCCTTATGGCCAAAGTTCATATCGCCAAGAAAGACTTGGCGCTCGACGACGGAACCTACCGCGCCATCCTGGAGCGGCAGACCGGCGAAAGCAGTTGCACCGCTTGTTCGACGCAACAGCTTGTCCGGGTGGTCGCCTACCTGCGCACCCTCGGCTGGCAGGAGCCGGCCAAGAAACCCGCCCACCGCAAGCCGGCAGTGCCCGAGACCGGCTACCTCGACAAGATCGAGGCCTTGTTGGCCGAGGCCAAGCGACCGTGGAGCTATGCCGGCGGCATCGCCAAGCGCATGTTTGGCGTGGAAAAGCTCGAATGGCTGACGCCCGAGCAGGTGCGCGGGGTCATGGCGGCACTCATCCGCGATGCCAAGCGCCACGGGAGGCCGGAATGACCGGCAAGCAGAACCTTCCGGCCTCGGTGGCCGAGCTGGTGGATTTGATCGGCCTGGACAAAGCCATGAAGCTAGTGCGCAGCCTGGGCGGCACCACCTTTCCCGTGCCCAAGCGGCAAACCAAGCTGGGCGAACTGCGTTACAACATGCTGGCCGACGTGGTCGGCTTGGACGCGGCGGATGCGCTGGTCAAGCATTTCGGCGGCGGCGAGCTGTACGTGCCGAGGTGCGCGGCGGCCTTGCAGGCGGCCAGGGATGCGGAGATCAATGCCTATTTTGTCGCCGAAACCAAGACAGGGAGGTCTTCGGCGGAGGTTGTTTTCTCCTTGGCCAGGCGGTATAAGCTGTCAGATAGGCGAGTATGGAATATTCTGAAGACGCTTCCGAAGGCAGGCGAGCAGTTTTCGTTGTTTGAACCACTGCGAGAATAGACATGGCCGCAGATAATCCAGCTGACATTAAAATGAATGCCAAAGTAAGTGCTAATTTTGATCCCTTAATTAAGGCCACTCCAAAGGGTCTTGACCGATTATTTTCTTTGGCTTTTGATAAACGCGAGGCAGACAATCTTAGATATAAAATGTTATTAGCTGCTCAAACTCAAAAAGAGTGCCAACAAATACTCTCGGGAGAGAGTGTTTTTGAGAACGGGCGTCTTATTCCCGTTGGCGACAGTGAGAACGCGAAGTCATGGAGTATTTTACAGATTGAAGCTGAACAAGAAGGCAGAAACCTAGCAGGAAATATTCTGATGGCTGCCGAGGCGCTGAAAGATACCCCTGACGAACAAGTCTCTGACAAAGAAGTTGATGAGGATTTTTTTGCGAGATGGAGACGAGAGGCGAAGGTTATTGGCAATGAAGAGATACAAAGGCTATGGGGACGGCTGCTTGCAGAAGAAATAATTCAACCAAATAGCGTCCCTTTTCGCGTGCTTGACATACTAAAAAACATTTCTAGCGCCGAAGCAAAGCTCTTTAGAAGGCTTGATGCATATATATGCGACACTGGTACTTTGGTTTGCGACTTTACAAACAAATACTATCCAGACGGAATTGAGTTTGATGACTACATAAAACTGCAAGAGTGTGGCTTTATTGTTGGAGCTAATAATTTTATAGCAGGCCGTTCAGATAACAGAATGACAGTCTCTGGCGGTCAATACTTTGAAGTTAACTTTGCCAATATGGTTGTAGCAGTCGACACCCCTAGCGACGCAGTTATAATACAAGGAGCCGCGCTTACATCAGCAGGAAAGGTTGCCCATAAGATATGTGATCACGACGAACCCAGCATGGGCGCAATTCAATACATATGCAGCGTAATATGGAATGAAACATTTAATACTCCAGACAGGTTGCTTTGTTTTAGAAAAAAAGTGGCATCCAGCAATTACAGTCAAGAAGCTTCCATTTTCGAGCTACATGATCGCAATGAGTAGGTTTTTATACAGTTCTATAGTCACAACTGAACCCCTTCACCTATCCCCGCCCCCGGCGCGCCGCCTAGCATAGGCGGCGTCCGGGGGCGGTTTATTTTCCGCCTCCAAACCGCAATGCAAGGAGGCGTTCATGCCCGACAAGTTCCAGTTTCACCCCCCGCGTCTGATCGTCTGTTCCGTGGCGGCGGCCGTGCTTTTGGCCGCGCTGGCAGTGGTCTCGCCGGTGCAGCTGCCGGTGCTGCTTTACAAGTTCGTGCAGCTGCTGTTGTCCGCCTACGCCGGCTACTGGATCGACCGTTGGCTTTTCCCCTATGCGCGGCCGGACGGCTACCTGGCCCGGGAGTGGCGCGCCCATGATGCCGTCTACCCCGACGACCAGGCGGACCATGCCGTGGTGCCGGGCTATCAGCTCATCTTCGCCGGCACGCTCTTGCGTCGCGCCCTCATCGTCACCGGCTGCATGTTGGCCGTTTGCCTGGGGCTGTAGCCATGGGCTGCATTCCCAAGCACTTCTGTTCGGGATTTTGGTTGGGGGTGTGTTTGGTGTTCGCCCTTGGGGTGTTGCTCGGCTTGATGAACATTGCCTCCCTGGCCCGGGCCGAATCCATCCCGGCCAATGCCCTGCGCCATCGGGCCGAGCTGACCCGGTGCGCCCGGTACGCCTTCGGCCTTTCCGCTCCGGTGGCCACGCTGGCCGGGCAGGTCCACCAGGAAAGCCGGTGGCGCGAAAACGCCGTCTCGCCGGTCGGCGCGCGCGGCCTGGCGCAGTTCATGCCCGCCACCTCTTCCTGGATCGCGGACATGGTGCCCGAGCTGGCCGACAACGCGCCCTTCAACCCCGGCTGGGCCATGCGCGGCCTGGCCACCTACGACAAATGGCTGTGGGACCGGGTGACGGCCCGGGACGATTGCCAGCGCATGGCCATGGCGCTGGCCGGCTACAACGGCGGCCTGGGCTGGGTGCAGCGCGACAAGGCGCTGGCCAAGAAGCAAGGCGCG
>DLGG01000021.1 GCA_002482565.1 Solidesulfovibrio magneticus | reverse complement strand
GTTGTACTTGTCGAAGTCGAAGTAGATGCTGCGGAAGACGACGATTTCGTCTTCGATCCACTCGTACAGGGCGCACTCGAGGAACTTCTCGCGGGCGGCCTCGTTGCGGAGCAGCTCTTCGCCGAGCTCAATGCAGTTGCACTTGCCCAGGGCGGCGATGGCCTTGAGGACCTGCTGGCCGTGCTTGTTGTCGGACAGATCGACAATGTAGAAGCACAGGTTGTCGCCGTACTTGGCCTTCAGGGACTGGGCCACGGCCACGGGATCGACGCCGCAGTTGGAGTCGCCGTCGGAGAAGATGAACACGCCGGTCTTGCCGCTCAGGGTCGAGACGGGCAGCTTGTCCAGATCTTCCAGGCCCTTGCCCATGGGGGTCATGCGGCCGTAAACGGTGTAGTCGGTGTTGATCTTTTCAACAGCGGCAGCCATGGTGGCCTGCTTGTACGGGGCCATCGCAGCGTACTCCTTGTACGGAGCGAAGGTGTACAGGCCGGCCTTGTAGCCCAGTTCGGGGGTCATCTTGTTCAGCTCACGGGCCAGGGACTTGGCCATCATGATCTTGGAGACGCCGCCAAACTGCACATAACGCTGCCCCTTGTAGGAGAACGCCATGGAGCTGGAATGGTCGATGAAATAAATGAAGTTGTCGACCTTCGGGACCTGCTTCTTGGCCATGGCCGGACCGCTGAATCCCAGCAGCAGGGCGACCAGAGCCACCAACACGACTTGCAGTTTCTTGTTCATAACTCCCTCCTCGGAGTAGTGAATGAGATTCACCCTTGCCTAAAAAAAACCACCCTCATTAGCCTGAAACGGGATTTTTCCGCCCGCGGGCGGAAGAACCCCAAGCCCCCTGTCGTGTCGTAACCTCTTGAAATAACGACTCTCCAGGGTGCTTCCCTCTGTTCTCCGGTTTAACATATAGTTCTTTTTGCCAGGCAGCGCAAGTGGATGCGCCCCCATTCCTCAGCCTCGGGCCGCCTTGCGCCAGGCCCTTGGGCTACCTATAGCATATTTCTTCTGAATGTGTACAAAAAACCTGGCCGGCCATGACCGCCGGCCAAACGACAACGCAGGAGCGCTGATGTCCAAGCACTACGGTTTTTCCGTCCTTCGCGACGAAACCCTTGAAGAATACGCTGCCCGGGCCGTCCTTTATCGCCACGACCACACCGGGGCCGAACTCCTGTCCCTGATTTCCGACGACGAGAACAAGGTTTTCGGCGCGGCCTTCCGCACCCCGCCCGCCTGCTCCACCGGCGTGCCCCACATCCTCGAACACTCGGTCCTGTGCGGATCGCAAAAATATCCCGTCAAGGAACCCTTTGTCGAACTCCTCAAAGGGTCGCTCAACACCTTTCTCAACGCCTTCACCTATCCCGACAAGACCTGCTACCCGGTGGCCTCCACCAACCTGCGCGACTTCTATAATCTGGTCGACGTCTATCTCGACGCCGTGTTCTTCCCCCGCATCCCCCGGGCCGTCTTCCTCCAGGAAGGCTGGCATTTTGAATGGAACGACGGCGGCGAGCTCATCCGCAGCGGCGTGGTCTTCAATGAAATGAAGGGCGTCTACTCCTCGCCCGATTCCGTGCTTGGCGAATTCTGCCAGCGCACGATGTTTCCCGACACCACCTACGGCGTGGACTCCGGCGGCGACCCCAAGGTGATCCCCACCCTCACCTTTGATGCCTTCAAGAATTTCCACGAGACCTACTACCATCCCGGCAACGGCCGTTTCTTCTTTGCCGGCAACGACGATCCCGAAGAACGCCTGCGCCTGCTTGGGGCCTACCTCGACCGCTTCGAGGCCCGGCCGGCCGAGTCGTCCGTGGCCCGGCAGCAGCCCTTTGCCGCGCCCAAGCGGATCGAGATGCCCTACGCCGCCGCCCCGGGCCAGGCCGGGCGCGCCTTTGTCGCCTGCAACTGGCTGCTGCCCGACGTGGCCGACCAGGATCTGGTCATGGTCTTCGACGTGCTGGAGCATGTGCTCATCGGCCTGCCCACCTCGCCCCTGCGCAAGGCGCTGCTTGACAGCGGCCTGGGAGAGGATCTGGCCGGCGGCGGTCTGGAGAGCGAACTGCGCCAGATGTTTTTCTCGGTGGGCCTCAAAGGCGTGGCGCCCGAGGCCACGGGCCAGGTGGAGACGCTCATCCTTGACACCCTGACCCGGCTGGCCGCCGAGGGACTGCCGGCCGACGCCGTGGAAGCCGGGGTCAACGCCCTGGAATTTTCCCTGCGCGAGAACAACACCGGCTCGTTCCCGCGCGGGTTGTCCCTGTGGCTGCGCTCGTTGACCACCTGGCTGCACGACGGCGATCCCTTGGCTCCCTTGCGCTTTTCCGGTCCTCTGGGCCGGCTCAAGGCCCGGCTGGCTGCCGGCGAACAAGTTCTTGAAGACGCCATGCGCCTGTGGATGCTCGACAATCCCCACCGCGTGACCCTGACGCTCACCCCGGACACCGAGCTGGACGCCCGGCGCGCCGCTGAGGAAAAGGCCGAGCTGGCCGCCGTGGCCGCCTCCCTGGACGAGGCCGCCAAGGCCGCCATCGCCGCGGATCTCGACATCCTGCGCCAGTTCCAGGACACCCCGGACAGCCCGGAAGACCTGGCCCGCATCCCGTCCCTGGCCCTGGCCGACCTGCCCCGCGACGAAACGCCCATTCCCGAGCGCGCCGCCCAAGCCGGCCAGGCCGAACTGCTGCTCCATCCCATCGAGACGGCCGGCATCGCCTATGTCGATCTGGCTTTTCCCCTGGCCGGACTGCCCGACCGTCTTGTTCCCCTTGTGCCGCTGTTTGGCCGGGCACTGCTGGAACTGGGTACGCCGCGTTTCGACGCCGTGACCCTGACCCGGCGCATCGCGGCGAAGACCGGCGGCATCGCCCGCGAGGCCATGGTGGCCGGGGTGGCCGACGCCGGCCCGGACGCTGCGGCGGCCAAGCTCGTGCTGCGGGCCAAGGCGACCCTGGACAAGATGCCCGACCTGTATGAAATCCTGGGCGAAATCCTCACCCAAACCGATTTCGGCAACCGCGAGCGGTTTGTCCAAATGGCCACCGAGGCCCGTTCGCGCCTGGAGCGCCGGCTGGCTCCGGCCGGCCATGCCACGGCCGGCTCGCGCCTGCGCGCCCGCTACACCCTGGCCGGGGCCACGGCCGAACGTCTGCGCGGCGTGTCCCAGCTGCTGTACCTGCGCGAACTCGCCGCGCGCCTGGAAGCCGACTACGACGGCGTGCGGGCCGACCTCGAAACCCTGCGCGATCTCGTCCTGACCCGGGCCGGAACCCTGGCCGGGCTGACCGTGTCCGAAGCGGCCATGGCTTCCCAGGAAGCGGCCCTGGCCGATTTCCTCACCGGCCTGCCCGGGGCCGCCCCCGCGCCCCAGGCATGGTCCCGCCCCGGCCTGCCGGCCGCCGAAGGCCTGGCCATCCCGGCCCAGGTCCACTACGTCGGCCTGGGGCTGGACCTGACCACCACCGGCTGGAGCTTTGACGGCGCGGATCTGGTGGCCAGCCGCTATCTGCGCATGGCCTATCTCTGGGACCGCGTGCGCGTGCGCGGCGGGGCTTACGGCGCGTTCTGCTCCCTCGACCGCATCGCCGGCCAGGCCGTGTTCGTCTCCTACCGCGACCCCAATACCGACGCCACCATCGAAGCCTTCCGCGCCGCCGGCCGCTATCTCATGGAGACCGAACTGCACGAAGCCGAAATGGAACGGGCCGTCATCGGCGCCATCGGCGACATCGACAGCCATATGCTGCCCGACGCCAAAGGCCACGTGGCCATGGTGCGCCGCCTCGTCAACGACACCGCCGAAATCCGCGCCACGACCCGCGCCCAGGTGCTCGGCGCGAAACAGGCCCGTTTCCGGGAATTCGGCGAAGCCCTGAACAAGGCCGCCGAAAACCCCGCCATCGTCGTCCTCGGGCCGTCCACCTCCCTGGATGCCCTCGGGGTCAAAGGGCTCACCCGAACCGACGTGTTGTAGCAGGCTGGCAGGCTGGCTGGGGCTCTGCCCCAGACCCC
>DLGG01000041.1 GCA_002482565.1 Solidesulfovibrio magneticus | reverse complement strand
CGGGGCGGCCGGGGTGCGCGGCGGGGGAGCGGCGGCGCGGCGGATGAGCCGGGCCAGATCCTGTTCGCCGGGGTAGGGCGTGTCGTCGTCGGCCCGAAGCAGGGCGTCCAGAATGTCCACGGCGGCTGGGGTTGCGGCTGGCATGGGCGGCTCCTCGTTTTGGCGCCGGACGTCGGTCCGGCGTCTTGACGCCAAGCAAAAACTCTGCCACAACCCGCACCCTCGCCAAGCCCGGGGATTCCCCCTCGGCTGCAATACCCGGCCTCCTATCCTCGGAGACCAGCGGAGACGCCTCATGCAACGCTGGCATGGACCGGGCGGCATCGCCCACGTTTTGCGCATCGGTTTGCCCCTGCTCGCCGGCATGGGTTCCATCACGGCCATGCACCTGACCGACCGCATTTTTCTTGGCTGGTATTCCCAGGACGCCCTGGCCGCCTCGCTGCCGGCCGGAGCCACTTTTTTTCTGCTCACCTCCTTTTTTCTGGGCACGGCCGGCTACGCCGGGGTGCTCGTGGCCCAGCACGTCGGGGCCGGCCAGACCGACAAGGTCGGCCGGGTGGTCTGGCAGGGCGTGTGGTTCGCCGTGGCGTCGTTTGCGCCGCTGATCCTTTTGGCCCTGGCCGCCGGCCCGATTTTCGCCGCCATGGGCCATCCGGCCGAGGTGCGCTCCCTGGAGGAGACCTACTACCGCGTGCTCATGCTCGGGGCCGGGTTCATGGTGCTCGAAGCCGCCCTGGCCGCCTTTTTCAGCGGCCGGGGGCTGACCCGGGTGGTCATGTGCGTCAACATCGGCGGGGCCATCCTCAACATTCCGCTCAACTACCTGCTGATATTTGGCAACTGGGGCTTGCCGTCCCTGGGCGTGGCCGGCTCGGCCCTGGCCACGGTCACGGCCTGGGCGGCCATGGCCGGCGCGTACGGCCTGCTCATCTTCACCCGCCGCAACGACGGCCTGTACGGCGTGTTTCGGGGCCGGGCCTTGGATCGGCCGCTTTTCGCGCGTCTGGTGCGCCTGGGGATGCCGGGCGGGGCGCAGGTGTTTCTGGACGTGTTCGCGGCCACGGTGTTCATTGCCCTGGCCGGGCGCATCGGCAAGGCGGAATTGACAGCCACGAGCATCGTGCTGTCGGCCAACACCCCGGCCTTCCTGCCGCTTATTGGCCTGTCCCAGGGCCTGGCCGTCATCGTGGGCCAGTCCATGGGCGCGGGCCGGCCGGCCGAGGCCGTGCGGGCCGCCGGCAGCGCCGTGTGGATCATGGCCGTGTACATGGCCGTCATGGCCGCCGTGTTCCTGAGCTTCCCGGACCAGCTGGCCCTGATCTTCCGCCCCAACCAAGCCGACGCCTCCTTTGGCGCGGCCCTGGCCTACTGCCGGCCGCTTTTCGCCTGGGTGGCGGTGATCGGGTTTTGCGACGTGGTCATCCACGCCGCCTTTGGCGTGCTGCGCGGGGCCGGCGACACCCGCTATCTCATGATGGCCGCCGCCCTGGTGTCGGCCTTTGCCCTGGTGGCCCCGGCCTGGCTGGCGGTGACGGCCTTTTCCGTCGGCGTGGTGGGGCTTTGGGGCGTGTTCGCCTTTTACGCGGCGGTCATGGCCGTGGTCTTGTGGTTGCGCTGCCGGGGCGGGGCGTGGCAAACCTTGCGGCTGGTCCGGCCGACCGGAGAGGGCCAATAAGGCCGATTCCCCTTGGTGCGCGAAACCGATACGACAACAAACGATCCACTTTTGCCGTAATAAGCACATCCTGGCTGTGGCGGCGTTGGCAGCCAAGCCTCAGGATCAAGGAGCCCGCCATGCGCGACACCGCCGTCAAACGGATGTTCGAGGATATCGCCTTTTCCTACGATTTTCAAAACAGCGCCCTGTCCCTTGGCATCGACATCTGGTGGCGGCGCTCGTTCGTGTCCATGATCGAGCCGCGCCAGGGGACCGTCCTCGACGCGGCCACCGGCACCGGCGAGGTGGCCCTGGCCATCCGTCGCCGCCGGCCGGGCTTGACCGTCATCGGCCTGGACTTCTCCCCGGCCATGCTGGAGGTGGCCCGGGCCAAGGCGGTCAAGGGCAGGATCGCAGGCTACCACCTGGGCGTGGCCGACTGCCGCGACGTGCCGCTCACCGACGCCAGCGTGGACGCCGTGACCATGGCCTTTGGCATCCGCAACATCGCCGAGCGGGTGGCGGTCATGAGCGAATTCCACCGGGTGCTGCGCCCGGGCGGGCAGCTGCACGTCATGGAGTTCGGCATGCCGCGTTTCGAACTCGGCAAGGCGCTCTACCGCTTCTATTTCGACCGCATTCTGCCGCCTGTCGGCAACTTCCTGTCCCGCACCGACTACGCCTACAGTTATCTGGTCGAGTCCGTGGACGCCTTCCCGACAGATAACGACTTCCTGGCCCAGATGGGCGAGGCCGGTTTTGCCGAAAGGCGCGTCACGGACCTGACCGGCGGGCTGGCCCGGGTGTTCAGCGGACGCAAGCTCTAGCCGGCAATAGAGATTTTCCTTGACAGCGCCCCCGGCTGTCTGGTGCAACATGGAACAGTGCCCGTAGCGGCCGCCGAGGGGAAGCCATGGAAGTCAACTGGCCCGAGCGTTTCTATTGTCGCAGTTTCGTCCGCAAGATTGCCCAGTGGCGCGAGGTGAGCTTTTTTCGCGCCGCCCACCCGATCCCGCCCGGGGCCAAGGTCCTGGAGATCGGCTGCGGCGACGGCGGCGGAGCGGCCATCTTCGCCGGGCGCTTCGCGCCGTCCCTCTATCACGGCCTGGACGTGGACCCGGCCATGGTCAAGGTGGCGGCCGGCCGGCGCAAGGGGCCGAACTGGGACAAGCGGCTGTTTGTCCTGGGCGACGCCGAAAAGCTGCCCTACGCCGACGGAGCCTTTGACGCGGTGGTCAATTTCGGCATCATCCACCATCTGCCCGATTGGCGGCGGGGGCTGGCCGAGGTGGCCCGGGTGCTGCGGCCGGGCGGGGCATTCTATTTCGAGGAGATCTATCCGCCGCTCTACGCCAATCCCCTGTTTCGGGTCATGCTGGCCCATCCCCGGGAGGACCGGTTCCACGGCCCGGAATTTCGCGCCGTCATGGCCCGGGAAGGCCTGACCTTGCTGCCGGGCTACCATGAGTCGTGCCTGTTCATTCTGGGCGTGGCCATAAAGACCGGCCGGCCGTAGCCGGCCTGGGAGCCGCCATGGATTTTCTCGCCGACGCGCTTATGCTCTCGCGGGTGCAGTTCGCCCTGACCACGGCCTTTCACATCCTGTTCCCGCCGCTGACCATCGGCCTGGCCGTGTTCCTCGTCGTGCTGGAAGGGCTGTGGCTGAAGACCGGCGATCTGGCCTATTACCGCCACTTCCGGTTCTGGTCCGGGCTTTTCGCCATCAACTTCGCCGTGGGCGTGGTCTCGGGCATTCCGCTGGAATTCCAGTTCGGGACCAACTGGGGGCCGTTTTCCGCCACGGTCGGCAACTTCTTCGGCCAGGTGCTGGGCTTCGAGGGCACCATGGCCTTCATGCTGGAGTCGGCCTTCCTCTACATCATGCTTTTTGGCTGGAAGCGCGTCGGCCCCAGGATGCACTTTTTCGCCACCATCATGGTCTGTTTCGCCGCCTCGCTGTCCGCCTTCTGGATTCTGGTGGCCAACTCCTGGATGCAGACCCCGTCCGGGGGCCATATCGAAAACGGCGTGTTCGTGGTCACCGACTACCTGGCCGCCATCTTTTCCCCGGACCTGCCGCTGGCCTTTTCCCACATGTATCTGGCTTGCCTGGAGCTGACGGCCTTTGTCGTCGGCGCGGTCTCGGGCGTCTACGTCCTTTTGGGCCGGCATACCGCCTTTTTCCTGCGTGCGTTCAAGTTCGCGGCCCTGGCCGCCGTGGTGCTCGCGCCGCTGCAAGCCCTGGTCGGGGACTTAAACGGCCAGGAGATCGGCCGCATCCAGCCGGCCAAGGTGGCGGCCATCGAATCCCACTGGAACACCAACAAGCCCGGGACCGGCGCGCCCTGGCACGTCATCGCCTGGCCCGATCCCGAGGCCGAGCGCAACGTGTTCGCCATTTCCATTCCCGATGTCCTAAGCCTGCTGATCACCCACGACCCCACCGGCAAGGTGCCGGGGCTCAAGGATTTTCCCAAGCAGGATCGGCCGCCCATCGTGCTGCCGTTTTATTCCTTCCGGCTCATGGTCGGCGTGGGCACGGCCATGGTCGCGGTCATGGCCTGGACGATCTTGCTGTGGCGTCGGGGCCGGCTCTCCGTGGAGCGGGCCGGGCAAAACCGGCTGCTCTTCATGTCCTGGGCGCTTCTGGCTCCCGGGGCCTACGTGGCCGTCATCATGGGCTGGGTCACCCGGGAGGTCGGCCGCCAGCCCTGGCTGGCCTATGGGCTCATCCGCACTGAAAACGGCCATTCGGCCCTATCGGCCGGCGAGGTGGGGCTGTCCTTGGCCGGCTTTTGTGTCGCCTACACGCTGCTCTTCGGGCTTTTCCTCCATTTCATGGCCAAGCGGCTGCGCCGGGGGCCGGACCTGGACGAACTGCCGCCCCCGGCCCACCGACCCGGGCCGGTCACCGGCTAACTTGCCGGCTTTGTTATTGTATTCGTGACCGTAAACCGCGCCGTCCGCGCCGATGGAGGCAACCGTGACCCTCGCCGACGTCTGGTACTGGATACTGGCCCTGCTCCTGTGGCTCTACATCTTCACCGACGGCTTCGACCTCGGGGTCGGTATCCTGTGTCTGGTGGAGAAAAACGAACCGCGCCGGGGTATTATGATCGAGACCGTGGAAGGCGTGTGGCACGCCAACCAGACCTGGCTGGTCATGCTCGGAGGCGTGCTTTTCGGGGCGTTTCCCCTGGTCTACGGCACGGTGCTGGCCGCGCTCTACCTGCCGGCGGGATTCCTGCTGTTTGCGCTCATGGCCCGGGGCATGGGCATCGAGTACCGCCCGGAAACCGACGATCCCCGGTTCTGGACCCAGGTTTTCGGCTGGGGCAGCGTGGCCGTCACCGTGGCCCACGGCCTGCTCTTGGGAGCCATCCTCCAGGGCATGCCCTTCGACGGCCTGCGCTACCTGGGCGGCCCCCTGGACTGGCTGGCCCCGTTCCCCATTTTGGTGGCCGTGACGCTGCTGTGCCTCTATCCCATGTTCGCCGCCGCCTGGCTGGTGCTCAAGACCGAGGGCGAGCTCCAAGACGCCGCCCGGCTGTGGGGCATCCGCTTCGGCTCGGCCGCCGTGGCCTGTCTGGTGCTGCTTGTGGGCTACATCGCCCTGGACGGCTCTCTCGGCCACCTGGTCGGCCGGCCGGGGCAGGGCGGGCTGTCGCCGCTTTTCGTGCTGCTGCTGGTCATGGCCGTGCTCAACGCGGCGCTGTATTTCCGAGCCCTGGGCAAGGGCTGGGAGCATCGGCCGCTCATGTACTGCGCCTCCATGCTCGTCTGGATCTTCCTGGCCTTTGGCATAAGCGTGTTCCCGCTTATCGTGCCGCCGGCCGTGACCGCCGCCTCAGCCGCCGCGCCCGACGACATGCTGCGCATCATGCTCTACGTCGTCGGCGGGCTCATGCCCGTGGTGGTTTTCTACAACGCCTACCAATACCGGGTTTTTCGCGGCAAGGCCGTGTCCGGGGAAGAGGCCTAGCCGTTTGAACGCCCCTGTCTGCCCCGCCCCCGAGCGCCGGGGGCTGGTTCTCACCGTCTATCTGGCCCTGTCGCGCACGCCCCATGGCCTGCTCGACCTGGCCGGCCCGTTTTGCGCCGCCCTGCTGTGCCGGGGCGGGCTGCCGCCCGTTTCCGTGGTCATCCTGGGCATCGTCACGGTCTTTGCCGGCTACACCGCCGTGTACGCCCTAAACGACATCGTGGACTACCGCTCCGACAAGCTCCAGCTCGAAGGCAGCGGCGAGGACGAGCGCGTCAACTACCTCGACGCGGCCTTTATCCGCCATCCCCTGGCCCGGGGCTGCCTGTCCCTGCCCGGGGCCGTGGCCTGGTTCCTCGGCTGGGCCGTGGTCGCCTTTGCCGGGGCCTATGCCCTAAACCCCGTCTGCGCGGTCCTTTTGATCGCCGGCTGCCTGCTCGAAACCGCCTACTGCCTGCTTTTGACCGTCACCCACCTGCGGGCGCTCATAAACGGCGTGGTGAAATCCCTTG
Organism: Solidesulfovibrio magneticus; assembly: GCA_002482565.1. GTDB lineage: Bacteria > Desulfobacterota > Desulfovibrionia > Desulfovibrionales > Desulfovibrionaceae > Solidesulfovibrio > Solidesulfovibrio magneticus_B. Next base: position 7,023 of record DLGG01000041.1, on the reverse strand, counting down.
GTCCCCTGGCCGCGGCCTACGCCGTGGTCCCGGAGCCCTCTCCCTGGTTTTTGGCCGGCCTGTGCGCCTGGGTGTTCGCCTGGGAGATCGGCGGCCAGAACATCCCGGCCGACTGGCACGACGCCCGGCGCGACGCCATCTTCGGCGCGCGCACCGTGCCCGTGGTCCTGGGCGGCCGCCGGGCCAGCCGGCTGGCCGTGGTCATGCTCGGGACCAGCCTGCTCGTGTCCGCGCCGCTTTTGACCCTTTCTCCACTGGCCGTGTCCGTGCCGTTGGTCCTGGCCGCTGTTTTGGGCGGGGCCTGGCTCATGCTGCCGCCGGCCGTCTCCCTGGCCGCCACCTTTGATGACGCCCAGGCCGCGTCGCTTTTCAACCGGGCCAGCGCCTATCCCGCCCTGGTCCTGGCCGTGCTGGTGCTCCACCTGTTGACGCGCTGACCGGTGCGGTTCGGCAATTGACGAACCTGGGCGTTTCGGCAAGAGTGACGCAAGGTCAAACCCTTGCCCGCTGTTCCGGGAGCGCCCATGCCGCCCGAATCCGCCGCCTGGACCGAACTGTTGCCCCCGCTTCTGGCCCGGGAAGAATCCTGGCTCATGGAGCGCGTCCTGGCCCATGCCAAGGCCCAGGGCTACACGGCCTACACCTCCACCCTGGTCGAAGCCTGGCGCGTGTCCGTGGCCGGACTGTCCGCCGCTGTTGTCGCCGCCCTGGCCGCCGCTCCGACAGGCGACCCCGGCCGCCTGGCCGACTACCCGGCCGAGACCCCCGACCTCGACGACCCGGTCACCGCCTTTGCCGTGCGCGAGGCGGCCCTGCACCGTGGGCGCGGCATCACCCTGGCCATGTTCTGGGGGCTGCTCAAGTATTACCGCCAGGCCTATCTGGAACTCCTGGACGCCCGGGCCGACCTCCTGGGCGACGGGTTGCCCCAGGCCCGGGCCTTTGTCGCCGCCTGCTTTGAGCGCATGGAATACGCCTTTGTCCTGCGCTGGGAGGAACTCTCGGAAAAAGGGCTCCATGACTCCCTGGCCCGGGAAAACCGCGTCCTGGCCAACGAGAAAAACAAATACCTCACCGTGTTCGAGACCGTGCCCCACGCCCTGTTCCTGCTCGACGCGGCCGGGTCGCTGGAAAACGCCAATGCCCCGGCCCTGGTCCTGCTCGGCCGGGAGTCGCCCAGCGGCGCGCTCTATTACGGCGGCTTCGCGCCCCAGGGCGAAGACGCCTGCGCCGAATTGCTCGGCCGGCCCCTGGCCGAGCTGCTCCCCTGGCTGGCCCCGGCCCTGGACGCGCCGGCCGGCCAGGAGGCAAGCCTCCCGCCTGTCGAGATCGTCGTGGAACTGGCAAACGGGGAACGCCGCTTCAGCGTCATGGCCGAAACCCTGCGCGACGTGTCCGGCAAATTCGCCGGCAAGGTGGTCCTTTGCCGCGACGTCACCGAACGCCGGGCCATCGAAAACGCCCTGGCTCGCAGCGAGGAACTCTACCGCTCCCTGGTCGAAGCCATGCACCAGGGCGTGGCCGTGCTGTCCCCCGAAGGGCGTGTCGATTTTTCCAACAAGACCCTGTGCGACCTCCTGGGCCGGCCCATGGACGCGGTCATCAGCCAGCCGCTTTTTGCCTTCCTGCGCCCCGAAGACCACGGCCGCTTCATGGAATCCCTGGCCGCCCGGGCCCAGGGGCAGGCCGACCCCTACGAATTGCGCCTGCGCCGCCCCGACGGCCGCACCGTGGTCATCATGGCCTCGCCCTCGCCGCTCGTCGGCCCGGACGGCGACTACCAGGGGTCCCTGGAAGTCTTTACCGACGTCACCCGGCTGCGCCAACTCGAACTCCAGCTCGCCACCGCCAAACGCCTGGAAGCCATCGGCCAGCTCGCCGGCGGCGTGGCCCACGAAATCAATACCCCCCTGCAATACCTCGCCGGCAACCTCGACTTCGCCCAAAATGGCCTTGCCCACGTCCTGACGCTCCTCGACAAGTACGAAACCGCCCTGGCCCAGGCCGAAGGCGGCCCCGGACTGGAAACGGCCAAGACCGCCATCGAAGCCTTTCGCCGTGACAACGACCTGGAAATGCTGCTGGCCGAATTGCCCCAGGCCCTGGCCGAAAGCCGCCACGGGGCCGACCGCGTGGCCGCCTTCGTGCGCTCCATCAAACGCTTCGCCCAGACCGAATCCGTCGGCCGCCGGGCCATCGACGTCAACGAAGCCATCCGGGCCACCGTCGAAGTCGCCAAAAGCGCCCAGGAATACCCCATCACCATGCGTACGGACCTGGCGAGCGACCTGCCGCCGCTGCCCTGCGTGCCCGGGGACTTCAACCAACTTCTTTTGTGCCTGCTGATAAACGCCGCCCAGGCCATCGAACACCAAGCCGACCCCAATGGCCGCATCGACATCGTCAGCCGCCGCCAAGGCCAAGCCATCGCCATCACCGTGGCCGACACCGGCAAAGGCATCCCGCCGGAACTCCAAGACAAGATATTCGACCCCTTCTTCACCACCCGCGACGTCGGCAAAGGCGGCGGCCAAGGCCTCGCCATCGCCCTGTCCATCGTCCAGAAACATAAAGGCGACATCCGCTTCGCCTCCGAGCCCGGCCAAGGCACGACGTTTCAAGTGACGTTTCCCTTGGAGTGACGGGTGGTTGTGGAGTAGAGGAAGAGGGAAGAATGCCTCCGGCGGCCAAAGGGGCTGAGCCCCTTTGGAAACCCCGAATGGGCGCGGCAAGGGGCTGGGGAGTTTCGGTAGAGTGGGAATGCGCCAAGACCGTTGGGCGCGGGAGCGCTGGCGGCTGCGCCGCGTGGGTCGTTGAAATTTGTGGGCCGCCCTGCACCCGGCTGTCGCCGGGAGCAGGGCGGCCCACAAATTTCAACGACCCGGTTCGCCCGGGGTTGCCCGGGACGGGAATGATGGGCAGGCGCCCCATGTCGGGGGTCCGGGGGGCTGAGCCCCCCGACCGCCGGAGGCATCTTATTCTTCTTCTTTATTAACTAGTCGTCGTGCGGCGGGAAGGTCAAAGCCGCGCCGAACCATCCGATGACGGAGACGATGGGCATGAGCGCCAGCACGACCAGCACGAAGCCGACGTGGCTGCCTGCTTCGGCCAGGATGTCGGGCGTTTTGACGCTTTCAATAAACGTCCACAGCAGGGCCAAAAACAGCACGGGCGTGGCGGCGAGTTTGATCATGATGGGGGTGACGCGGGCGCTGGCGTAGTTGAGCCACCAGGTAAAAAGGCCGGTGACGATGGCCACGGGCGTGAAGACCAGGGCCAGGCCGAGCAGCACGGGCAGGGCGGCGGCGAAGGCTTGTTTGCCGGTGACGAGCGCCAGCAGCAGGCACAGGGGCGCGGCGGTGCAAAAGGCGATGGGGAAGTGGACGGTCATGGGGTGGGGGTGGCGCTTGAGCATGGGGAAGCGCTTGATAAATTTGGCCAGCCAGGGCGGCACGCGTTCGGCGGCGGGCTCGGGCTTAAGCGCCGGGGCATCGAGGAGGCCGACCCGGGGGAAGCGTTCCAGGACATCGGGATTGTGGGGGGCCTGGGAGAGTTCGAGGCCCATGTCGCCGCCGGCGTGATGGCGGTTCATGTGTTTGCCGGCTTTCCACAGGCGGCTGGCGGAGACGTCGTAGACCACGCCATTGTAGGCGAGGTAGGTGGGTTTGCCGTCGCTGCCGTCGAAGGCGGCCAATTCCTGGGGGGTGAAGCGTTTTTCCGGGGTCTGGCTCATGCGGTGCTCCTTTGGGGGGCGGGCTGGTCGATGATGTCGAACTTGCGCAGTTCGGCCAGGACGTCGTCGCAGGTGAAGGGTTTGGGGAGAAACGACATGGCTTGGCCTTGGAAGAAGGCCCGGTAGACGTTTCTGGAGTCATCGGCGGCGGAGACCATGATGACCTTGGCGGCGTCGGCCGGGCCGACGTGTTGTTCGTGCTCCAGGTGGCGCATGGCTTCCAGGGCTTGGTGGCCGTCCATGGCCGGCATCATGACGTCGATGAAGATGACGTCGTAGGGCGAACCGGCGCGCAGAGCTAGGGCGAAGGCGTCGAGGCCCTCGCGGCCGTTGGCGGCCAGTTCGCAGACGGCGAACGGGGCGAGGATTTCCGCCAGGTAGCGTTTGGTCACGGGGTCGTCGTCGACGATGAGCGCGCGCAGCATGGTATATCCCGATAAAGCGTTCAGGGCTCGGCGAAAGCCGGCCCCGAAGCCTACCAGAAACGCCCTTGGCGTCAACAGCCGAAGGCGGTTATCGACGCCAGCGCTTCGTTAATGGCTCATGCCTCATGTAACACATAGCGGCGGTTATGTTTTGAAATAGAAAACGCTATCGATGCGATAGATCGCATTCCAACAACGCTTGAGGCGCGCGGTCGGCATCAGGACGCGAACGCGGCGGCGGCGGCGGGATGTCCGGCCAGGCCGCAGTAGCCGGACTCGCCGCCCGAGGACCGCCACATCATGCACATGGCTCCCTGGCAGAATTTCATCTTGTCGTCGTGGGTTTTGAGCAGCGGGCAGAACTTGAACTTGGCGTCGTTTTCATTGACGAGCATGGCGGTTTCCTTGGTCAGGTTGGGGTTTTGGCGGTCAGGGCCGCGGCCAGCAGGGTGACGTCGTCGGCGAGTTGCGTGTCGCCCCGGAAGGCGTCGAGGGCGTCCATGAGGGCTTGGCAGACGGCCTGGGGGCCGTGAGGGGCAGCCTTGGCCAGCACGGCCCGGGTGCGGTCCTTGCCGAACATTTCGTCGTCGGCGTTGCGGGCTTCCCACAAGCCGTCGGAGCCGATGAGGATGATCGTGCCCGGGGCGAGGTCCGTGATGTGGCCGGTGGTGTAGGCGGTGTCGTCCATGGCCCCAAGGATCAGGCCCTTGCAGGTGAGTTCCGAGGTCTGGCCGGTGGCCGGATCGTGGACCAGGGCCGGATCGTGGCCGGCCCGGGCAAAGGCGGCGCGGCGGCCGGCCGGATCGATCTCCAGGTAGAACAGGGTCATGAACCGGCCGGTCCCCATGGTGTCCCGGGCCAGCTCCCGGTTGACGTCGGTCAGTACCTCGCCGGGCGCGCCCGGGGCGGCGGCCCGGGGGCGCAGCAGCGCCCGGGCCGTAGTCATGAGCAGGGCGGCTTCCAGACCATGGCCGGTGACGTCGCCCACGGCCAGGCCGACAAGGCCCTGTTTCGGGCCGTCAAAGGGCAGGATGTCGTAGTAGTCGCCGCCGGTGGCGTCGCAGTAGCGGCAGGCGGCCCCCAGGGCCAGGCCGTCGATGTCCGGGGGCTGGCCGGGCAGCAGGCGGCGCTGGATCTCGCTGGCCAGGGCCACGGATTCGCACAGGCGCACATGGGCGTCGAGGGTGGGGGCGAGTTCGTTGAAGACCCGGCCGAGTTCGGCGATCTCGTCGTGGCCCTTGACCGGAACACGGGCGGTGAAGTCGCGGGCGGCCAGGCGGCGGGCCATGTCTGTGAGCACGAGGATGGGCCGGGTGACGACCCGGGAGGCGGCCAGGGAGACGAAGGCGAGGGCGAGCATGACCGCGCCGGCAATAAATGAGCCGATGATGTAGAGGCGGCGGATGCTCGTGTCCACGTCGCCGGCCACGGCCGCGGCCTCGGCCAGCACGTCGTCCACCGGGGCGAGCTGGAGCAGGGCTTCGCCCTCGCCGGTCTTGGCGTAGGCGGCCAGGACCTCGCGGCCGTTGTAGGGCAGGCGGACCACGCCGGAGTTCCCGGCGGCCACGTCCAGGGCCATGACGGCCAGGGTGGCTTCGTCCGGGGAGGAAAGGGGCGCGGGGTGGACAAAGGCCTGCCAGCCGTGGCCGCCCCGGGCGGCGCGCACCACCTCGCCGGCCTCGACCAAAAGGCGCGGTGCGCCCTTGTCGTCCGGCACGGCCAACACGAGCAGGCTTTCGATGTCCGGGGCGATGTGGCCGGGGCTGCTGACCGAGGCGAGCAGATCGGACAGCGGGGTGAAAATGGCCGTGGCTCCGAGGACGCCGCCGTCCGGGCGGCGCACCGGGGCGGCCACCACCACGGACACGCGCCCGGTGCCGGGTTCGCCCTGGGGCTGGCCCCAGACCGGGGCTTCGGCGGCGATGGCGGCCTGATACCAGGGGGCGCTTAACGGACTGGCCCGCCGGGGCCAGCCCGGCACGGCCGGATAAACGGCCACCGTGCCGTCGGCCAGGATGGTGTCCTGGAAATGGGCCAGGGGGCCGACCAGGGCGGCGATGCGTCGCAGCGGTTGGACCAGGCCGGCCAGGGCGGCGGCGTGCGGGGGGAGGGCGTCGGCGCTGGCTTCGGGCGGCAGACGCAGGAGCACCCGGCCGGGATCGATGGGCAGGGGCAGGCGGCGGCCTTCGAGATCGACCCGGTAATAGCCCGGCGTTTCGACAAAGCCCTCGTGATCGGGGTGGTCGGCGCGGCCCATGCCCATGCCCATGGGCATGGCCGGCAGGGCGGTGGTGATGACGGCCTGTTTGCGCGGATCGTGGATCTTGTCCGGCGGCGCGGCCAGGGCTTGCCCCACGGCGTCGGCCTGGAGGGCGGCGGCCAGGGCCAGGGTTTGGCGGCGCCCGGCCAGCAGCCGGGCGTGGTCTTCCACGGTGCGCCCCAGGCGCGCCTTGGCCTCGGCCACCAGATGGGCCCCGACACGGCTCGACAGGCGTTCGGCCAGACGCGACAAGGCCAGCTGGCTGTTGACGCGAAGGACGATCAACGGAACCAGCGACAGGGCGGCCAGCAGCCAGAAAAGCTTCCAGCGGATGCGCACGGCGACTCCGGGGGCTAGTGTCGCGTCCCTTAAAAAATACGATCGTATTTTTTAAGAAAAATAAATGGTTTTAGCTCGTTGCCTACAAAACATCCTGTGCGCTTTTCGCGGACGCGACACGAGGCGGACGGTCAGGCCTCGGGCGAGGCGGCTCCCTCCATTTCCAAGAAAGCGGCCAGAATCACCTTGGGGCCGAAATTGGGAAAATTGACCCGGTATTTGCCGTCGTCCAGGATGCCGATGACCTTGCCGCGGCCGAAGATCTT
>DLGG01000088.1 GCA_002482565.1 Solidesulfovibrio magneticus | reverse complement strand
GGGCTGGCCTGGCCGAGCCAGGGGCGGGTGGCCTTGCCCTTTGCCCCGTCCGGCCGCGACGCCCGGCAGGGGCTGGTGCTGGCCGTGCCCGAAGGTTCGCCCGTGACGGCCGCCGCCGACGGGCGGGTGGTTTTCACCGGCACGTTGCGCGGCCTTGGGCGCGTGCTTATTCTGGCCCATGACGACCGCTGCCACACGGTCTACGCCTGCTTGTCGGAAACCGCCGTCCCCGTGGGCGAGGCCGTGCCCCGCCAAGGGCTCCTTGGCCGCAGCGGCTATTGCAACCAGACGCGCGCCCCCGGCGTCTATTTCGAATTGCGTTTTCGGGAAAAAGCCCTTAATCCGGCGGAGTGGCTCGCCGTCAGGCGCTAGGCACGGCTGTCGGCCGGTTTCGAGGGGACTCAAGCAATTTCTCGTGGCCGGCGTTTCGGTCCGCATTTCCTGGAGGATGGTATGCGTCTTTTGACCAAAGTGTCTTGTTCCCTGGCCGTTAGCCTGGCGTTATGCTCCGTCGCGTTTGCCGCCAAGCCCGAGGAAGACCGGTTCGCGCCGCTCAAGCGCTTCAGCCAGGTCATGGATCTGGTGGAAAACCACTACGTCAAGCCGGTCACCCGCAACGAACTCATTGACGGGGCCATCGTCGGGATGCTCCAGCAACTCGATCCCCATTCGAGCTTTTTGTCAAAAGACGAATTCAAGGAGATGCAGGTCAGCACCTCCGGCGAATTCGGCGGCATCGGCATTGAAATCAGCATGGAAAACGGTCGCCTGACCGTCATTTCCCCCATCGACGACACCCCGGCCGACAAGGCCGGCATCAAGGCCGGCGACGTCATTTTGGAAATCGAGGGCGAGTCCACCCAGGACATGACCCTGATCGACGCCGTGCAGAAAATTCGCGGCCCCAAGGGCAAGGCCGTGTCCTTGACGCTCGTTCACAAGGACCAGCAAAAGCCCTTCAAAGTGAAAGTGGTGCGGGACACCATCCCCATCATCAGCGTCAAAAGCAATGAAGTGGAGCCGGGCTATCTCTACATCCGCCTGACCCGCTTCAACGAGAACACCACCGCCGAGCTCAAGCAGGCTCTGGCCGACTACCAGGGCAAGAACGGCAAGCAGCCGCTCAAGGGCGTCATTCTCGACCTGCGCAACAACCCCGGCGGTCTTCTGGAACAGGCCGTCAACGTCTCCGACGTGTTTTTGCCCTCGGGCCAGATCGTCTCCATCAAGGGCAAGAACCAGGAGCAGGAGAAGGTCTTTAACGCCAAGGGCGACGGGGCCGACGTGGCCGTGCCGCTGGTGGTGCTCATCAATTCCGGTTCGGCTTCGGCCTCGGAAATCGTGGCCGGAGCGCTCAAGGACCACAAGCGCGCCTTGCTCGTGGGCGAGAAAACCTTTGGCAAGGGCTCGGTGCAGACCGTCATCCCGCTGTCCGACGGTTCGGGCATCAAGCTCACCACCGCGCTGTACTACACGCCAAGCGGCCGCTCCATCCAGGCTGAAGGCATCGAACCCGATTTCATGGTCCCGCTCCAGGACGCCGAGTCCGACCGCGACAAGCTCTCAGCCAACCATCAGTTCCGTGAGCGCGACCTGTCCCGGCATCTGGAAAACAAGAAAAAGAAATCCGAGGCGACCGACGATCCCAAGCAAAAGATGCTTGATCAGCTCGCCCGGGACAACCAGCTCAAGCTGGCCCTGGAACTGGTGAAGTATTTCCCCATCAAAACCTACGCCCCCTAAGAAGCGCCAGGCGAAAAAGGGAGCCGCCAAGCCCGCCGCCGGGCAAGGCAAGGCTCCCCGGCGCTCCAGAGCCGGAGAGAACAAGCGTGTGGTTCTCTCCGGCAAACCTGTTTTTACGGCCGTGGCCGCCCTGGCCTTGGTCGCCTCTTTGGCCGTGCTCGCGGCCCTGCTCTTCGGGCCGTTCCCGTCGCCTCCCGGCGAACGTCAGGCGGCCAAGCCGCAAAAGCCGGCCGTGAGCCAACAAGCGGCCCGCAAGAAGCCCGAACCGCCCAAGCCCGCGCCCAAGGCGTCTGCGGCAGCGCCCGAGGCCGCAGCACCCCAGACCGCGCCTCCTGTAGCCGCGTCCGAGGCTGGCGCGCCGCAAAACCCGGCGCCTTCCGCCGAGCACGATGCCTTGACCCTGGCCCGGGCCCTGTCCCAGGCTCAGACCCAGGCCCGGGGCACACCGCCGCCCGTCCATTTTGAGGAACACCTGCCGCCCCAGGCCGCCTCGCCGGACAACGGCAACGGGAACGGCACTGGGAACGGCAACGGCTCTGGTCCTCACGAAGTGCGGGGCAAGGTCGAGCCGCCGGCCGGCGCACAACCGCCGCCGCCCGAGCCGGCCGCTCACCCCGTGGCCCGGGACGAGGGCAAAAATCCCCGAATGGTCGTGGTCATCGACGACATCGGCGATCATCCGGTCATGGCCAAAAATCTCACCGAACTGCCGTTTCCCGTCACCCTGGCCATCCTGCCCAACCGGCCCCGGACGCGGTCCGTGGAGGCCATGGCCGTGGCCCAGGGCGTGGAAGTGATCCTGCACCAACCCATGCAGCCCGGAACCTATCCCCGGGTCAATCCCGGGCCGGGCGCGCTTTTCACCGACATGGAACCGGAGCGCGTGAAGGAAATCCTGGCCGACAACCTGAGCCAGGTGCCTCACGTGCGGGGCATCAACAACCACATGGGGTCGGCCTTTACCGGCGACCCGGCCGGCATGGACGCCGTCATGGGCGTGCTCAAGCAAAAGGGCCTTTTTTTCCTCGATTCCGTCACCTCGGCCGCAAGCGCCGGACCCGAGGCAGCGCGCCAGCACGGCGTGCCGTTTTATCGCCGGGCCGTGTTTTTGGACAACGTGCGAAACGTCCGCACCATCCTTGGCCAGCTCAAGACCGCCGAACGCAACGCCCTCAAAAACGGCCGGGCCATCGCCATCGGCCATCCCTACGGCGAGACCCTGGAAGCCCTCAAAATCTGGGCCAAGGAACGCGACGGCCGCGTCGATGTGGTGACGCTCACCGAGCTTGGCCCCGAGTTTTAACCAGAGCCGCGATATTTCCATGGACGGCCCGAGCCGGCTGGCCGATACTGCCGCCCGGGCGTTTCGCCAGCCCGCGACCTCCCCAACCGCTCGCCAAACCTCCGGCCTTCGCCGCCAAAGCCCATGCAGTTCAAACCCGTTTTTTACACCGGCCTGACCCTGGCCGCTCTGGCCCTGGGACTTTTCACCACCCGTCTGGAACCGGCCCGGCGCGTGGACGCCTGGTCGTCGGATTTGTGGCACGTGCTGGCCGGCAAGCGCTTCGAGCCGCAACACGTGGCCGTGGCTCTTTTAGATGACGAGGCCCTGGCCGCCGAACCCGACCGGCCGCTGGTGTTCTGGGGGCCGCTGTACGCCAAGATTCTGGCCCGGCTGCGCGAGGTCGGGGTCGTGGCCGTGGGCATGGACATCCAGCCGGCGCTGAGTCCCGTCACCTGGATGGACATCATCGGGGCCGACGCCAGCCGCGATTTCGACCGCGACTTCATGCTGGAACTGGCCAAGGGCAAGGTCATCCTGGCCGCCAGCGTGTCCACCGAATCGGGCGAACCGTCGTTTAGCCTGCCGGCCACGGACTATCTCCTGGCCCTGCCCCATCACGAGGCCGACCTGGGGCTGACCAACGTGCCCCTGGACCGCGACGGCGTGGTGCGCCGCTTCGCCCCGGCCCTGTACAGCGAAGGCGAGCCGCGCCTGTCCTTTGCCGCCGCCCTGGCCAAAAAAGGGGCGCCAGGTATCTCGGGCGCGCTGGGGCTGGCCGGCCTGGATGACCGGGCCGCCTTGCAGCCGCGCCCCATCGCCTATGCCGGCCCGCCTGGGACCTTTGCCCATGTGAGCTTCGCCCGGCTGCTCTCGCCGGACGCCCTAAGCGACCCCCAGGTCCAGGCCCTGGCCGGCAAGATCGTCATTCTGGGCATCGACATCCACGGCGCTCACGACCGGCTGGCCTCGCCGTACTCTCTGCCGCTTTTCGGCGCGCCCAAGGAGTTCATGCCCGGCCCCGAGATCCACGCCAACATCATCGAGGCCATGCTGACCGGGCGCACGCTGACGACAGTCGGCCTTGGCGCGGCAGCCGGGACCTGGCTGCCGTTTCTGGCCCTGTGTTCCCTGGCTTGCTCGCGGCTTGGGCCGGGGCGTTCGGCCCTGGCCGCCCTGGGGCTGGGGCTTGGGGCTTTCGGCTTTGGCTACGGCCTGTTTCTGGCAGGGCGGCTTATGCCCCTGGCCGGCCTCGACGTCGGGCTGGTGGCCGTCTGGGCCGGGGCCAACGCCGTGCGCTTAACACGCGGCGAGCGGGAAAAAGCCCACATCCGCCACGCCTTTGGCAAGTACGTGTCCGACGCGGCCATCACCGCCATCCTGGCCAGCGGCAAACCGCCCGCGCCGGGCGGCTTCCTGGCCACGGTCACCGTGCTGTTCTCGGATATCCGCGATTTCACGACATTAAGTGAAAAGCTCTCGGCCGAGGAAGTGGTTGAGCTATTAAACAACTACTTCACCCGGGTCTGCGACATCATCCTGGCCCATGGCGGCATGATCGACAAATTCGTCGGCGACGCGGTCATGGCTGTGTTCGGCGCGCCCCTGGCCGATCCGAAACATGCGCGTCAGGCCCTTGCCTCGGCGCTCGGCATGATTACTGCTTCCCATGACTTCGAGACCTGGATGCGCGAGCGTTTCCCCAAGCTGGGGGATTGGCGTTTTCGCATCGGCGTGGGGTTGCACAGCGGCCCGGCCGTTGTCGGCAACATCGGTTCTCGGCAGCGGCTCGACTTCACGGCCATCGGCGACACGGTCAACACCGCCTCGCGCTTGGAAGGCGTGACCAAAACCATGGGCTGCCCCATCGTGGCCAGCCGGGCGACGGTGGAACTGGCCGGGCCGGGCGTTATTGCCGGCCGCGAGGAGCTGGCCCGGGTCAAGGGCAAGAGCGAACCCGTGCCGGTCCTGGAAATCCTGGGACTGGCCGATACATAGAGAAAAGGAGCTTCCATGCGTCGCGCCGTCGCGTTTTTGGTGTTTGTGATCCTGGCCGTGGGCCTGTCCGGCGTTTCTGCCCTGGCCGACGCGCCGCGTCTGGTCTGTCTGGTGGCGGCCGTGTCCGGCCAGGCCAGCCTGTCGCCGGCTGACGGCCCGAAAAAGCCCCTGGAACTCTTTACCCGCCTGCGCGAGGGCGAGCGCCTGGAACTGGCCCGGGGGGCCGAGGTGCAGCTGGCCTTTTTGCAGCTCGGCCAGCGCGAGACCTGGACCGGGCCGGCCACGGTGCTCATCGCCGCCGCCGGCGGCCAAAGCCCCAACGCGTCCACGCCGCCGGTGGTGGACAAGCTGCCCGGCAAGCCCAAGCCGGCCACGGGCGAAGCTTCGTCGATTTTAAGCCAGGCCGGCGAACAGGCCACGGCCCAGGTCAAGACCCGGGAGGTCGCCCTGCCCGAGGACAGGCCCCTTTCCGATGAGGAACGGGCGCATTTGGCCGATTTTGAAGGGCAGGTGGCCGAGATGCGCAAGACCGCCGCGCCCGGCGACGTGACCCCGGACATCGCGCTTCTGGAAGAATTCACCCGCCTGGGCCAGCGCCGCAAGGCCCTGGAGGAAGTGCGTCGGCTGCGCCAGGCCTACCCGGACAACGCCGCCCTGGCCGCCTTCGAGGAGTAACCGCTCCGGCGGCCGGGGCACGGGCAGGGCGTGTTGCTCCCTCCCGCCGGTCGCCACCTGGTTATCCTCAATCATGGGGGCGGCCGCTGCCGCCTCTCCACACACGCCAACGCCAACGGCCGGCTCGGGAACCTCTCGCAGGTTCCCGGGCCGGCCGTATTTTTGGCGGGCAAACGCTCCCTGACCAGCTATTCCTTGACCGGCACCACGTGGATGGCCTTGACCACCAGGAGCACGCTATCGCCCGGGGCCAAGGCCAGGTCTTCCACGGATTCAGTGGTCAACACCGCCGCCATGGCGTGAGGCACTTCCACGCTGAAGTTGACCTGGGTCATGACATCGCCCTTTTTCACGGACGTCACCTTGGCCGGGATCTGGTTTCTGGCTCCGTAGCGCATGATCGTCTCCTGAGTTGGAGGTTTGGGGCGTTATCGCGTTACGACCCGAATTTGCGCGACCGGCCGCGTCTGCCCGGGGCGGAACCGGGCCGGGGTTGCCCTGGGCGCGTGTCCGGGCGGATGTGGCGATTTTCCTGGCGGTTGGTCCTTGCCCCGGCCGCGCCCTGGCCGGCCAAGCGCTTTTCGCGCTCACCGCCAAGGACGGCGTGCTGCCGCAGGCGCTCGGCGTCGGCGTCGGCCACAAAAAGCGGCTGCCCGCCCAGGTCCGTGCCGGCGAAATACATGGCCGCCGCCGCCGTGCCGGGCAGCGGAATGAAGCACTGCACCTGGTTGGGCCGCCAGCCCTTGCCGGCGAACCATTCGGCCATGCGGCGCATGTCCTCCAGGGTGCAGCCCGGAAAGGCGCTCATGAGATAGGGCACCACGTATTGCTCCTTGCCGGCCCGGCCGGATTCCCGCTCGAAGACCTTGAGGAATCGCTCGAACACGGCAAAAGGCGGCTTGCGCATGAGCCTGAGCACCCGGTCGCTTTGATGCTCCGGGGCCACCTTGGCCTGGCCGCCGGTGAACCGCCGCACCATGCGCCCAAGGGCCGCTTCGTCGGCCAGGGCCAAATCCATGCGCCAGCCGCTGGCCACCCGCACATGGCGCACGCCCGGCACCTCGGCCACGGCTTCCAGCAGATCGACGAACGCGCCCTGGTCCACGGAAAAATGTTTGCAGATGGTCGGCGTCAAGCAGCTTGGCCGCTGGCAGGCGGCCATGTCCCCCCGGCAGCACGCCCCCCACATGTTGGCGGAGGGGCCGCCCACGTCGCTCACCGACCCGTCAAAGCCCGGCGCGTCCACCAACCGGGCCGCTTCGCGCAGCACCGATCCGGCGCTGCGGGAACGGATGGACCGTCCCTGGTGCAGGGCCAGGGTGCAAAAGGAGCAGCCGCCGGCGCAGCCCCGGTGGATGTTGAGGCTGCCGCGAATCATGTCCGCCGCCGGGATGGGCAGCCTGTAGGACGGGTGCGGCCGGCGCGAGTAGGGCAGGGCGTAGAGGGCGTCGAGAGTCTTGCCGGCCAGCCCCGGCCCGGGCGGGGTGAGCACGGTCAACCGGTCGCCGCTGGGCTGCACGGCGAGCTGCCTGTTCTGGTGGACGTGGCGCTCCAGGGCCAACGTCGCCTCGATGAGGCGCTTGGGCTCGGCGGCAATGGCTTCATGGGCCGGCAGCGTCAGGACGTCGGCCTGGGGGAACCGTTGGGGCAGTTCCTCGGGCTTGAGGGAAAAGGCCGCGCCGGGAAGTCCGGTCAGGACATCGGCCAGCAAGCCGCCTTCGTCCTCCAGCCGGTCCAGGCCCTCGGCCAGGGCCAGGACGCCGGTCTCGGCCATGCCGTAGAGCACCAGGCTGGCCTTGGCGTCATAAAGGACCGAGCGGCGCAGGGCGTTTGACCAGAAATCGTAGTGGGACACGCGCCGTAGCGAGGCCTCGATGCCGCCCAGGGCCACGGGCAGGCCCGGGAAGGCCCGGCGCACGAGGTTGGCGTAGACGATGGCCGCCCGGTTGGGGCGCGCCCCGGCCTTGCCGCCCGGGGTGTAGGCGTCGTCGGAGCGTTTTTTGCGAAAGGCGGTGTAGTGGGCCAGCATGGAATCCAGCGATCCGGCCGTGACCCCGGCGAAAAGGCGCGGCCGGCCCATGGCGGCAACGTCCACCGCGTCGCCTTCCCAGCGCGGCTGGGCCACCAGGCCGGTCTTGTAGCCGTGGGCCACGAGCCACCGGCCAAGCAGCGGCGCGCCAAAGGACGGATGGTCCACGTAGGCGTCGCCGGTGACGATGAGGACATCCAGGCTGTCCCAGCCGAGAGCGTCCATCTCGGCCCGGGTCATGGGCAAAAAGTCGGGTTGCGTCAGGGGCGTGCGTGCCATGGCGGCAGTATGGCCGCTTGGAGGCGACAGGTAAAGTGCGGGTTAGCGGCCGGCCGGGAGGCTCCCGGGATTCCCGGGAATCCTTCCCGATCATTCGGGAGATCGGCCCATGGACACCGGCCCGGCCGTCCTGTGTATTACGGCGGTTTTGTTCCACTCTATGATCCGCCAGGAGAGACCATGCGCAACCTGTCCAAAACCAACGACGTCCTCGGCACGACCAATCGCGGCAATGTCGCCCCGTCCGGACTGTGCACCCTGTGCCGCGCCGACTGCGCCGGCAAATGCGAAACATGGCTGTCGAGCCTCAAGGGCCGGGCCATGCTCTATCCCCGGGATTTCGGGATCGTCACCGCCGGCAGCGGCAACACCGAACACGTGGGCGTGAGCTACGACGCCCTGCGCATCCAGGGCTACAACTACGGCGCGCACGCCGTGGCCGCCGGGCGCACCACCAATCCCGACGACTGCCTGTTCACCAACGTGAATCTGGAGACGGCCTTTGGCAAAGGCCTCAAGGCGCGCCTGCCGCTTATGACCGGGGCGCTGGGATCGACCTTTATCGCGGCCAAGTACTGGGACAGCTTCGCCATAGGCTGCGCCCTGGCCGGGCTGCCCATCGTCATCGGCGAGAACGTGGTGGGCGTGGACCGGGCCGCCGTCATCGAAAACGGCAAGATCACCGCCGCCCCGGAACTCGACCGGCGCATCGACGGTTACCTGCGCTACTTCGACGGCTACGGCGCGGTCATCGTGCAGCTCAACGTCGAGGACGCCCGCAACGGCGTGGCCGAGTACGTGGCCGACAAGTACGGCGACAAGGTGGTGATGGAGCTGAAATGGGGCCAGGGGGCCAAGAACATCGGCGGCGAGATCGAAGTCAAAAGCCTCGACTACGCGCTGTTCCTCAAAAAGCGCGGCTACCTCGTGGACCCGGACCCGGAAGACCCGGCCGTGGTGGAGGCCTTCCGAAGCGGCGCGGTCAAGGGCTTCGCCCGCCATTCGCGCCTGGGCTACACCGACCTTGCCGGCAACGACGCCGTGCGCGAGGCTTTTGCCGCCAACGTCGCCTATCTGCGCTCGCTTGGGTTCCGCAACATATCGCTGAAAACCGGGGCCTACGGCATGGAAGCGCTGGCGCTGTCCCTGCGCTGCGCCACCGACGCCGGGCTGGATCTGCTCACCATCGACGGGGCCGGCGGCGGCACGGGCATGAGCCCCTGGAACATGATGGAGACCTGGGGCGTGCCTTCCATCCTGCTTCACGCCAAGGCGGCGGAGTACGCAGCACTTCTCGCCTCGCGCGGACAGCGCGTGGTCGATCTATCCTTTGCCGGGGGCCTGGCCCGGGAGGACCACATCTTCAAGGCCCTGGCCCTGGGCGCGCCCTATGTGAAGCTCGTGTGCATGGGCCGCGCGGTGATGATCCCGGGATTTTTGGGCTCCAACATCGAAGGGGCGCTCAATCCCGCACGCCGCGAGGCGGTCAGCGGCAACTGGGACAGCCTGCCCAAGACCGTCACGGACATCGGCCGCACGCCCGAGGAACTGTTCGCGGCCTACGCCACGGTCAAGGAAAAGGTCGGCGCGGCCGAGATGGCGAACATTCCTTACGGGGCCGTGGCCATCTGCACTCTGGCCGACAAGCTCGGCGCGGGTTTGCAGCAGCTCTTGGCCGGCGCGCGCAAGTTCGCGGTCACGTCCATCGACCGCCGCGACATCGCCTCGGCCAACCGCGAAACCGAGCGGGAGACCGGGGTGGCGTTTATCACGGACGTGCAGGACGAGGTGGCGCGGGGGGTGTTGTTGGGGTAGGGGAGAGAGTCTCGCCGCTGGTTGTTGCGGCGAAGTCTTGCTGGGAGTCCTGGTCGGGGGTGGTTAGCCTGCGGCCAGGGCTTTGTTGTTTGCGGGGAGTGGGTAGACCGGGCGACAGGTTAACTGAAATAAATTCAGCGTATAACTATTTATATTATATATTTTTTGACATTTATTTCTAGTTCTGTTACGTTTTATCAAGTTGACAGGACAGGCATACAGTCTGTTCTCAAGTTTTTGGCAGTGATTTTGTGTTTTGAAAGGCATGTGGTTGCGGTTCTGCTTTTGATCGAAGGCAGGATGAACGAGGAGATATTCTCCTCCGAGTATGTGCATTCAACCAATCGATAATTGAGAATTATC
>DLGG01000160.1 GCA_002482565.1 Solidesulfovibrio magneticus | reverse complement strand
CTGCTCCACACCGCCGCCGGCCTGGGCAGCCGGGATCTCTACGCCCACCTGGCCGGAGCCTGTCTGGCCCGGCCGGATCTGCGGGCAACCCCCCATGTGGCCGCCGTGGCCTGCCTGGCCGGCTATCGCCTCGGCGACCCCGAGGCCGCCCGCCGGGCCTACGCCGCCTTTGTGGGCGCTACCGGCAAGGCCCGGGCCGCCCGCCTCGACGACCCCTTCGACGCCCTGGTGTTTTTCGCCGCCGCCCTGGAAGGCGCCGGCCGCGACGTCGCCCCGGGCACGACCTTTGACCCCAAAAAGCTTGTGCCGGACAACGCCGCCGAATGCCTGATCGCGGCCAAGCTGCTGCGTCCCGAGGCCCTGGAACCCGACCGCCGACTGGCCGCCATCCTGCGCCGCCATCCCGGCTCCCAGGCCGAACGGGTGGGCTTGCTCTCCAATCTCACCCTGCACCGCCCCGGCGACTGGTCCCTGGGCCTTGAACTGGCCCTGGCCAATCTGGCCGCGTTTCGCCGCGACCCAGGCGTCGAGGAAGCCCTGGTCGCCGCCGAGGCGGCCAGAGCCCAAGGCCAGGCGGCCCGGTTCGCCCGCCGGCTGGCCGCCGCCGATCCGGCCGGACGCCTGGCCGCCGCCCTGGCCGAGCGGGGGATCGTCCTGCCCGCAACAGAGGCCGCGACGTGAAAAAGCCCCTGCGCGTGGTCCACTTCTCAGCTTCGCCCCTGGCCGGAATGCCCCTGCGGCTGGCGCGCGCCCAGGCCCGCCACGCCGGCCTGGACGCCAGGCTGGTCGAACCCGTGGACTATGGCCTGTTCGGCCGCGACGTGGTCCTGGCCGAAGACCCCGCCGCCGCCCTGGCCCTGGCCGAGACCGCCGACATCCTCCATCTGCACAACTACCTCGACCTGGCCTCGACCAGCTTTGCGCCCATCGACTTCGCCGCCCTGGCCAAACGCGGCGCGGCCGTGGTGCGGCAGTTCCACAGCACCCCGGCCCTGGTGGCCGGAACCATGGGCATCTGCGTCAAGGCGCTTTTGGCCGATCCCCTGCCAGCCCTGGTCATCGCCCAGTATCCCGAACGGCTCTACCCGCGCGCCCTGGTCGTGCCCAACTTCGTGCCCGAGGACGAACCGGAATATCAGCCGGCCGAAGCGCCCCCGGACGTGGACGTGTTTTTCAGCCACACCAAGGCCGTCGGGGCCTTCGAGGACCGCTGGAACACCAAGGCCGCCCCCGAGGTCCGGGCCTTGCTGGCCCGACTGGCCCGGGAGCGCGGCATGACGGCCGACATCGCCACGGGCATTCCCCTGGCCCTGGCCCTGGCCCGCAAACGCCGCTCGCGCGTCGTCATCGACGATCTGGCCAGCGGCAGTTACCACCTGACGGGCCTGGAAGGGCTGGCCATGGCCAAGCCCGTCTTGTCCTTTCTCGACGGCCGCTGCCTGGAGCTTTTGGCCGCTTTTGCCGGCACGCCGCGCTGCCCCTTTTTGAACGTGCGCCTGGAAGAGGCAGGGCCGGTCATCGCCGGGCTGCTGGACGATGCCGCCGCCGCCGAGGACCTGGGCCTGGCCGGCCGGGAATGGCTCACGCGCCACTTTTCCGCCAAGACCCGGGTGGAACACTATGTCGCGGCCTATGAGCGGCTCCTGGCCGATCCGGCCTCGGTGCGCCGCCAGCCGGAATTTTCCCTGGACGGGCCGGGCCGGCGCTTTTTCGCCGTCTCCTTGCCCGAAGCCGTCCAGACCGGCCGCCGGGAGCGCCATCTGGCGGCAACCGGCCACCCTTGGCCGCCCTTGGCCTCGGGCCGGGACTTTGCTCCCTGGCGGTATTCAAAAAAAACCCATTTCGCGGCCTTCTCGCCGCCCCCGGAACTCGTTTTCCGCGACGCCGGCCTGGCCGATCTCAAATACTACCAGCACCAGCTTGCCTGGCAGGCGCTTTTCGCCTCCCTGCCCGAGGGAGCGCGGGTACTGGAGATCGGCGGCGGCGTCTCGCCCCTTGGGCAGGCTCTGGCCCGGCGCTTGGACTACACCAACCTCGATCCCCTGGCCGGGGCCGGCAATGGCCCGACCGATGTGCCCCCCGACCATCCCGGCCGGCTGGTGCGCGCCGGGCTGGGAGATTTCGCGGCCGCCCTGCCGGACGGCGCTTTCGACGCCGTCATCTCGGTCTCGGCCCTGGAACACGTGCCCGAGGACCCGGACGCCTGGCGGGCCATGGCCGGAGATCTGGCCCGGCTGGCCAAGCCCGGGGGATTTCACCTCCACCTCTTCGACGTGGTGGCCAAGCCGGACGGCCACTGGACAAGCGGCTTTCTGCCCTACCTGCTGGCGCGTCTCGGGCGGCGCGACGAACTGGCCGCCTTTGCCGAGGCCCTGGCCGACCCGGATTGGCACTATCTTTCCCAGGCCGCCTACGAGCGCAACTGGCGGCCCATCACCGGCGTCCCCTTTGCCGTCTTCGGCCGGGCCTTTTCCTGGAATCTGTTCTTCACGGCCGAGGAACTGCCGCCCCAGCCCCCGGCGGCCGACGCCGCCGGCCATGCCCCGGCCGTCCAGGTCGCCCGCGACGCCGCAACCACCCTCGGGCTGCCGGAAATCCTCTGCCGCAAGCCGCTGCCGGCCATCGGGCTGGTCACGCCGTCCCTCAATCAGGCCCCGTTTCTGGAAGCGGCCCTGGACAGCGTGCTGTCCCAAAACTATCCCAACCTCGCCTATGTGGTCCTGGACGGCGGCAGCCGCGACGGCTCGCCGGCCATCATCCGACGTCAAGCCCGCCATCTGGCCGGCTGGCGCTCCCGACCCGACGCCGGCCACTATCCGGCCGTGGCCGAAGACTTGGCCGGCAGCCAGGCCGACATCCTGGGCTGGCTCAACGCCGACGATCTGCTCCATCCCCTGGCGCTTTTCAAGGTCGCCGACGCGTTTATGTCCGACCCCGCCGCCCGCTGGATCACCGGCCGGCCCACCGCTTTCGACGCTGCGGGCAGACTCGACTGGGTGCGGCCCGACCTGCCCGAGTGGTCGCCGGACATCTTCTACGGCGGCGACTTCCGGGCCTTTATCCAGCAGGAGAGCACGTTTTTTTCGCGGCAGTTGTGGTTGGCGGCCGGCGGCGGCTTCGACCCCGACTTCCCCCTGGCCGGGGATTTCGAGCTGTGGCTGCGCTTTTTCGCCCACGCGCCCCTGGTCGTCGTGGACAGGCTCCTTGGCGGCTACCGTCGCCATGGGGCCAACCG
Organism: Solidesulfovibrio magneticus; assembly: GCA_002482565.1. GTDB lineage: Bacteria > Desulfobacterota > Desulfovibrionia > Desulfovibrionales > Desulfovibrionaceae > Solidesulfovibrio > Solidesulfovibrio magneticus_B. Next base: position 7,336 of record DLGG01000160.1, on the reverse strand, counting down.
GGCCGTGATCGGTTACGAGCAATACCTGGGCGAGGCGCGGGCCGCCCTGGACAAGCACCGGGCCGTGCTGCGGCCCGGCAAAAAAGGATGAGCGCCATGCGCATCGGCGCGTTGGTTCCGGCCCGCATGGGCTCCAAGCGGTTGCCCGGCAAGAACATCATCGAACTCGGCGGCGTGCCGCTGGTCTGCCGCACCCTGGACGTGCTGCTTTCAAGCAGCGTGTTCGCCGACGTCACGGTGTCCACGGAAAGCCCGGTGGTGGCCGAGATGGTGCGCTCGCGGTATCCGGCCCAGGCCGTTTCGGTGCTCATGCGCCCCGAGTCCCTGGCCGGGGACGATGCGCCCTTGCATCTGGTGGCCGAACACTACGCCGAAAATCGGCCCGAACTCCAATGGCTTGGGCTTTTCATGCCGACCTTCCCTTTTCGCACGGCCGACCGGCTGCGCGAAGCCGCCGCCGCCATCCACACCGGCCACGCCCTGCGCGTCCAGGCCGTGCGGCCCGAGCAGCACTGGGACCGCGACTACTTCTATCCCGCGGCCGGCGGCTTTGCCCCGGTGTTTGCCGGCTTTCCCAATCTGCTGCGTTTTTCCTCCACGAGCTACATGCTCTGGCGGCGCGAAACCCCGAGATTTCAAGCCATGTACATGGGCTATCGCCTGGGCGAGCGGGAGTACCGCCTCGATGTCGGTCTGACCGAAAGCCTGGACATCGACGACGCGGCCGATCTGGCCCTGGCTCGGCGCATCCTGGCTGGGGCGCGCTACGGCCTGACTCCGGCAACGACCACGGCGGTCGGCCCCTATTTCGTCCAAACCCCGGCCGGAGCCGACGTGGCCGCGTTCTTGCGCTGGCTGGGACCGGAGCTCCTGGCCGATCCGGCCAGTCCGCCGCTGCTATTGCAAAAGCCCATGCCGCCGCTGTTCACGGCCCGGCTGGTCAGCGATCTGCCGGAACTGCATTTCCTCAACCCCGAAGCCAAGGACCACACCTGGTCGCCGCGCTACATCCAAACGGCCAACACCGCCCACTGTCTGCCCATTTACCAGCAAAGCCCGGTGTGGCGGATCATCCCGCGCGACGCCCCCCAGCATCAACCGCCCGAGCAGGTGGACCGGAGCAGCCTTGGCCAGCCGGCCGATGCCGCCGACCACCTTATCCCGGCTGCGCGCGTGCGTTTTGTCGCCGACATGGAAGGCGAGGCGTTTTATGAGGGGCCGTATCGGCTGGAGGATTGAAGACGTCGGTCGCCTCGAACGCCAAACGCCACCCCGGAGCGATCCGAGGCGGCGTTTGGCGTTTGTTCGGGACAGGAAGAACAGCCGAGAACCAGTTTGTTATTATGGCTTCCAGCGCGGGCAGACGGCAGCAGAGCGTCGGGGCAGCATTGCCCCTGGCCAGGACGCCGCCCGCCCGACAGCGCCGGTATCCGCCCCAGGCAATGTCCGATTGCCAGCCTGCCCCAACCCACAACCGGCCTCCCCACCAGCCCCCTTTCCCCCTTTTTCTCCAATCGGGGGGTCCGGGGGCCTCAGGCCCCCGGCCGCCGGAAGCATCCCCCCCTCTTCCCCGTGTCCTACCCTTCGCTCACCCCGGCCGAGGCGAAGGTCGCCATATCGTTGTAGATATTGCAGGCGCTACGCATGAGGAACAGGGCCAGGGCCGCGCCGGTGCCTTCGCCCAGGCGCAGGCCGAGATCGAGCAGCGGCTTTTGGTCCAGGGCGGCCATGATCGGGGCGTAGCCCGGCTCGGCCGAGGCGTGGCTGATGACGGCGTAGTCGGCCACGGTGGGGCAGATGGCCCGGGCGGCCACGTAGGCGGCGGTGGAAATGAAGCCGTCCACGGCGATGGGCAGCCGGCAGGCGGCCGCGCCGATGACCAGACCGGCCAGGCAGGCGATTTCCAGGCCGCCCAGGCAGGCCAGGACGGCCACCGGGTCGCCGCCGGCCACGACGTCCGCGTGCAGGGCAAGCCCCTTGGCCACGATGGCCGCCTTGCGCCCCACGCCTCCGGCGTCCAGGCCCGTGCCCGGGCCGGTGATCTCGGCCGGGGAAAGGCCGAGATAGGCGCAAAAAAGCGCGGTGGACGGCGTGGTGTTGGCGATGCCCATGTCACCGGTGCCTAGAGCCCGCACGCCTTCGGCGGCGGCGGCCTCGGCCAGGGACACGCCCAGCAGCAGCGCGCCCTCGCACTGCTCCCGGGTCATGGCCGGGGCCTGGGCCAGATTGGCCGTGCCCGAGGCCACCCGCGCGCCGGCAAACCGGGGATGGGGGGCAAAGGGTTCGCCCAGGCAGCCGGCGTCCACCACCCGCAGATCGATGCCGGCGGTGGCGGCCAGGACATTGATGCCCGCGCCGCCGGCCAGAAAATTGGCCACCATCTGGCGGGTGACTTCCTGGGGAAAAAGGCTCACGCCTGCGGCGGCCACGCCATGGTCCCCGGCGCAGACGTAGATGCGGGCCGGGTCAACGGCGGGTTTGGCCCCGCCGCCGATGACGAACAGCCGGGCCGCCAGTTCTTCCAGGCGTCCCAGGCTGCCGCGCGGTTTGGTGAGGTTGTCGAGATGGGTCTGGGCCACGGGGAAAAGCGACTGGTCCACCGGCCGCACGGCGGCCAGGACTTCGGACAGGGCGCGGGACATGGAGACTCCTTTTTCGGATGCAAAAGCCGGGCGGCCGGAAGGATCGCCTTCCGGCCGCCCGATGCCGTCAAGGCCGGGGCGAACCCCGGACGTCAATTTTGCAGCAACAACAAATCTACGGCCGGGCCGGCGGCCGTCTTGGCCGGAAGATTGACGTGCCAGACGCCCCGGCCGTGGGTGAAGGCGTACAGCCGTTTGGACTGGGATTCAACCACCAGGGACTCGGTGATGACGTTGGCGAAGCCGGTATTTTCCACGGCCCAGCTGCCCCCGCCGTCGAGGCTGGCGAAAACGCCGAGGTCCGTGCCGACGTAGAGGCGCTGGCGATTGTTGGGATCGACCACCGGGGAAAAAGTCGGCACGTCGGGCAGGGCCGTCGCGCCCGAGCCGGTGATGGTGGTCCAAGTCGCGCCGCGGTCCGTGGACTTGCGCACATGGGCCTGCCCGAAGTTGGAGCAGGTCATGTAGAGAATGTTCGAATCGCTCGGGTCGAAAGCCAGGCCGGAAACCTGGCCGGAAACCGGCAAGGAACTGGTCCAGGTGGGCAGGCTGCCGGTTTGTTGGGCGTTTGTGGTGACGTACACATACCCGTTGCTCGCGCCCACGGCCACGATGTCGGCATCGCCCGGAGCCACGGCCAGGGCGCTGACCGTGCCGTTGCCGGTCAGATCGTTGCTGGCCTGGGTCCAGGTGGCCGCGCCGTCGGTGGTGCGCCAGACCTTGCGGCCGCCGAGCCACAGGGTGTTCGGATTGTTGGGGTCCATGAGAAAGGGCGTGATGAAGGGAAAGGTGTTTGAGGCGTCGGTGATGCCGGTGGTGGCGGCGCTGAAGTTCGCGCCGCCGTCGGTGGACTTTTGCAGGCTCAGGTTGGTGTATTCGCCGTAGAGGATGTTGGTGTTTTGCGGATTGACGGCCACGGCCCCGCCGTCGCCGCCCATAAGCGAGGTCCAGGCGTTGGCTCCGGCGGCGATGGTTCCCCGGGTGGTGCCGTTGTCCTGGGCCCCCCCGAAAAAAGTCCCCCCGCCCGGATAGACCGCGCCGTAGTAGTATTGGGTGATGCCCAGGCCGTTGTTGAGACTCACCCAGGCCACCTGGGAGGTCGAGTCGGAGCAGGTCTGGGTGGTGACGGCGGCCCGGGCGTTGTCGGTGCGGTACAGCCCGCCGTCGTTGCCGCTAAAGAGCACCTGGTTGGTCGTGCCGTTGTAGTCGGGATGAAAGACCAGCACATGGTGATCAGCGTGGTTGTAGGCGGCCTTGTTCGTGTTGGCCCACCACACCGAGGCCAGGCCCCAGCTCGCGCCGCCGTTGTCCGAGCGGAACAGGTCGATGCCGCCGACCCAGACGATGTTGGCATCGGCCGGGTCCACGGCGATGACGTTGTCGTACCAGCCCTGGTTGGCCAGGGTGGTCAGCGTGCCCTCGCACTGGGCGCAAAAGGCCGAGCAGACGTTGGTCAGGAGCATGTTGGAAAGCACGTCGGTCCCGGAGTTGGTGTAGGCCGCCGCCCAGGTCGCGCCGCCGTCGATGGACTTGTAGACCGCGAACAGGCCGTTTTCCCATTTGGTCTTGGCGTTGGTGGAGGCCAGGGCGTACATGACGCTCTGGTCGCTTTTGGCCACGGCCAGGGAGGTGCGGTCCATGTTGGCGACGCTGAGCACGTTCGACCAGTTCTGGCCGTTGTCTGTGGTGCGATAGAGGATGGCGGCGCTGCCTTCGGCCAGGTAGGTGCCGCAGGAGGCCACCACCACGTCGGCGCTGGTCACGTCGGTGCGCACCACCATGTCGGTGCAGCCGTTGATGCTCGCGGCGTTCACCTTTTGGGTGAAGCTGGCCCCGGCGTCGTTTGAAACGTAGACGCCCTTGCGGGTGGCGGCGTAGACGCGATTGGAGTCGTTGGGGCTCACCACGAGTTTGTTGACGTAATAAAAGTCCTCGTTGGCCGTGGAGGCCAGCTGGCTCCAGCTGGCCCCGGCGTCGGTCGACTTGAAGATGCCGGCCCCACGCACGGCGTCTATATTGTAGTAGCCTTCGCCGGTGCCGGCGTAGAGGATGTTGTTGTTTTTGGGGTCCATGGCCATGGAGCACACGGCCAGGTTGGAGAGCAGATCGGTCAGCGGCGTCCAGGTCGTGCCGCTGTTGACGGTTTTCCAGACGCCGCCGGCCACGCCGCCGAGGTACATGGTGGCCGGCGTGGTCGGATCAATCAGCAAGGAACGCACCCGCCCGCCCACATTGCCCGGCCCCACGCCTGTCCAGCTGCCGAGGGCCTGGCCAAAGGGCGCGTCGGCCTTGGCGTCGGCGGCGGAGACGAGCTTGTCGGCCTGGGTGGAAAAGACCGGCATGGCCTGCATGGCCTGCATGGCCTCAACATAGCGCTGGACCGGAATGGCGGTCTGGCCGACGGGCGCGCGCTTCTCGGCAAAAAAGATTTGCGCTTCCTTGGGCTTGTCAAAGCTCTTCTTGGGCTTGGCCCGTTTGCGTTCCATGATCCTGGCCAAGCGCGCCGCCTCGGCCTGGGGATCAAGGGCGGCCAGCTTCTTGGCCTCGGAAACGCCCGGCTTGAAGGCCGGCTGCGGCGCGGGTGCGGCAGTCTGGGCGGCCGGCTTGGCCGCCGGGGCCGGCCCCTCGCCCTGGCTGCAACCCAAAAGTCCAAACGCCGCCCAGCCGGCGAGCATCAACCAACAAACAAGGCGCGGCCCCATAAAACGTCGACGAGGCATGGCCTCCCTCCCGGGTTGCAGGTTGCAAACGACAAAACCCTTCCCGCCGTCGACGCCTCAGGGATGCCCTCGCCCTGGGCCTCGTGTCGCGCCCACGAAAAGCGCCTCGGGCATTTCGCAAAAAAACCAAAAACCATTATTTTTCTTAACAAATACTCTCAATGTTTTTGCAAAAATCGATTTCGACGACGACCCGAAACCAGCTCGAGTCATAACAGGCTGTATTCGTTATGGGTTTCCAAAGGGCTCAGCCCTTTGGTCGCCGAAGGCTTCAAAACCGACTATTTATGCAAAAGCCTCTCTCGTATTTTTTAAGGGACGCGGCGTCAGCTCCCGGCCTGGGCAAAACGCGGCTGGCCCGTGGAATCGAGCACGGCCTGCCAGTAGTCCGAGGCGATGTCCACGCGCTTGCGCTCGCCGGTGACAAGCGGCAACGGCACATGGACGAAGCGGTCGTTGACCGAACCGATCATCAGCCCGGTCTTGCCGGCCATGCCGGCGTGGACGGCCAGACGCCCCAGAAAGCCGCAGTAGACGGCGTCGGCGGTGTTGGCCGGCACGGAGCGGATGATGTAGCTCGGGTCGATGGCCTTGAGCGTGATGGGCAGCCCGGCCGCCTTGCAGTGGGCCTTGATGCGCGCGGCGAGCAAGCCGCAGAAATCGCCGAGCACCGGATTGCCCGAGGGGTCGAACCGGCCGGTGTCGTCCACCAGATGCTGCCCGCCGCCCTCGGCCGCCACGATGACGGCATGGCCCCGGGAGCGCAGGCGTTTTTCCAGCACGTCCAGCACCCCGCCCGGACCGTCCAGGGCGAAGAGATCCTCGGGCACCAGCACCATGTTGACGTGCTTGAGCCCCATGCTGGCCTCGGCGGCGATGAACCCGGACTGCCGGCCCATGAGCTTGACCAGCCCGATGCCGTAGGGCGCGCCCGAGGCCTCGACATGGGCGCAGGCGATGGCCTCGGCGGCCTGCTCCACGGCGGTGGCGAAGCCGAAGGTGCGCGAGACGAAATGGATGTCGTTGTCCACGGTCTTGGGGATGCACACCACGCCCATGGGCAGTTCGCGGGCCGTGATCTCGGCCATGATGGCCGAAGCGGCGCGCATGGTGCCCACGCCCCCGATGAAGACGCAAAAGCCGATGCCCAGGCGCTCCATGGCGTCCACGATCTCGTCCACGGCCTGGGGGCCACGCGATGAGCCAAGGATGGTGCCGCCGAACTCGTGGATCTCGGCCACGGCGTCCGGGGTCAGCTCCATGACGTCGTGGCGGCAGGCCGGGATGAAGCCGCGCAGGCCGTAGCGGATGCCAAGCACGGCGGCCACGCCGTAGTGGTGGTGGGCCTCCATGACAATGGAGCGGATGACGTCGTTGATGCCCGGGCACACGCCGCCGCAGGTGACCACGGCCACCTTGGTCTTGTGGGGCGAAAAAAAGAGCTGGCGGCGGGGGCCGGCTTCCTCGAAAAAGACCGGCACGGCCTGGGGATCGGCCAGATTGTGGCGGCTTATGCCGACCAGCACCCCGGACTCGTCGTCAATAAAGGCCCCGGAACACTTGGGGCTGTCGCAGGCGGCCTGGCCGAGCTGGGGCACGGCCGCGTCGGCCGGGGTGAGACGTTCGATCAGGGCGGCGTCCTGGGTGTTGCGCATGAAGACTCCTTGGGGCACAAAAAAGCGTTAGGCGAGTATTTCGGTCGTAGCCTTTTGCCCGGTTCCCGGCAACCGGCCCTGGGAGGCGTTTTGGCGCGTACGTTTTTTTTCCTGCCGCCGCTTCGGGCGGTCTCCGGGGGTCTGGCCGTGCTGGCCGAGGTCGCGGCCGGGCTGGCCGGGCTGGGCCAGGACGTGGTCCTGGTGCTGCGCGATCCGTCCGCGCCGCCGCTGGCCCTGCCGCCCGGCCTGCCGGCGGTCCCCCTGGACGCCGCCGGCCTAACGGCAGACGACGTCTACGTCGTGCCTGAGGGCTGGCGGC
>DLGG01000054.1 GCA_002482565.1 Solidesulfovibrio magneticus | reverse complement strand
TCCAGGGCGGCGAACAGCTCGGCGGCGTCGTCGCCGGGCCGGTCCAGGACGCAGCGATGGGCCGGCCCGGCGCAGGCCCCGCAGCCCCGGCAGGGGGCGACGCTGTGGTCGCGCAGGGCAATGATCCGGGGCGTATGCCCGGCCCGAGCCAGTCCGGCGGCAAAGGCCCGGCCGGCGGCGTCGGAATTGCCGCCGGCCCGGGGGCCGCACAGAAAAACGACCGGCGGTCCGGCCGTCACCGGGCGAACTCCGAGAAAAACGGGTTGTGGCGCTTCTCGTCGCCCACCGTGGTGGCCGGGCCGTGGCCGGGGTAGACCAGGGTCTTTTCGGGCAGGGTGAAGATTTCGGTAAGAACGGACTTGATGAGCACGTCGTAGTCGCCGCCGGCGAAGTCGGTGCGGCCGATGGAGCGGTAAAAGAGCAGGTCGCCGACAAAGACCGCTCCGGCTCCCGGGAAATAAAACGACCGGCTGCCCGGGGAATGGCCCGGGGTGGCCAGCACCCGGCAGGGCTCGCCGGCGATGGTCGCCTCGCCGGGCGCGACCGGAGCCCAGTCGAAACCGTCGACCATGGGCAGGCCCATAAGCCCGCCCCGGCCGAGTTCGGTTTCCATGAGCATGGCGTCCTCGGCCCCGGCCCAGACCTTGGCCCCGGTGGCCCGGGCCAGGGCGGCCACGCCGTAGAGGTGGTCGCAGTGCAGGTGGGTCAGGCAGATGGCTTCAAGGGTCAGCCCGCGTTTTTCGATCTGGTCGAGGACGACGCCGGGATTGCCGCCCGGGTCCACGGCCAGGGCGGCCGTGCCGGCCATGGCCAGATAACAGTTGGTTTCCAGGGGTCCGAGGGGAAAGGCGAGAATATCCATGGGAAGCCTCCGGTGGCGCTTGGCGGGTTTGGCCCGCCTCTTGGGATGCCGCGCCGGGCGGCGGGCGTCAAGGGGCCGGCCGGCCTTGTTTTCCCTGGCCGGGGGCGCTACAGGTGGCCGGCCTATTTTACATACGGGAGAACGCCATGGCCGCGCCTGCCTTGACCCAACGAGAGCTTATCGCCCACGAACACGCCCTGCGCGACGTGTTCTCCCGGTTTCTCACCTTTAAAACCCACAGCCTGTATTTTCCCAAGCCCGGCGACGCCCTGGCCGACGCCTTCGGGCCGGACCTGGGGCTGGCGGCCCATCTGCCCACCGAACGCAAGATCATGATTCCCCTGGCCGAGGACGGCCGGCTTTTGGGCGTGTTCGTGGCGCGCGGGGCCAGCCTTGGCGGGCGGCGCTCGCTTATGTCCGTGCTCCCCCGCATCGCCGCCATGGCGCTCGACCAGCTGCGCCTGCGTCTGGCCGCCGCGTCCGACTCGGTCACCGGGTTGGCCACCGGGGAGGCGCTTTTGGCGGCGCTCACCCGGGAGATCGAGGCCGTGCAGCAGCGCATCCTGCCTGGCGGCGACAGCCTGGGCGATCTGCCCCTGTCCGCCTGCCGGGGCGGTTTCGGCCTCATCGTGGCCGACCTCGACCGCTTCAGCCGGGTGGCCGGCCGGTTCGGGTTTCTCATGGCCGAGGACGTGCTGGCCCGGGCCGGGGCGGCCGTGGCCGGGGCCACGCCGGAGGGCGGGCTGGCCGCCCGGCTGCACGACGATCTTTTCGCGGTCTTTTTGCCGGGCGCTTCGGCCGGGCGCTGCCGGGAAGCGGCCGAGGCCTTGCTGGCCGAGCTTGGGCGCACGCCGTTTCCCATCCCGGCCACGGGCGAATCGCTTTCGCTGACCGCCAGCGCCGGCTGCGTGAGCTACCCCCAGGATGTGCGCGGCGGCCAGTTCGCGGCCTCGCCGGCCGAGCAGGCCAGGCTGCTTGTCCACAAGGCCAAAAAAGGGCTGGCCGTGGCCAAGGATCTGGGCCGCGATCAGGCCATGGCCTACAGCCGTATCCTGGCCGAGGGCGGGGTGGTGCTCGAAACCCTGCCGCTCGCCCGGGCGGCCGTGAGCCTGGGCCGCTGGGTGGACGCCGAGCCGGGCCAGCGGTTTCTCGTCTGGTCGCCGCGCCTGGAGCGCGAGGTGGACGTGCGCGGGGCCGACGGCGGGCGCTTAAGCGGCCGCAGCCCGGCGGCGGTCAAGGGCGAGATCGTCCTGGCCGAGGTGGTGGAAGACATGGCCTTTGCCGAGGTGCTCCATCTGGCCGATCCCCATCTGCCCTTGGAGCCTGGCGACCGGCTGGCTCTTATTCCCGAGGCCGAGGAGGGCGGCGATGCCGCCGTCGCCACCGGCGCGCCCCGCCGCGATCCGGCCTCGGGCCTGTATCCGTACCGGGATTTTCAGCGCGCCACCGCCCAGGCCCGGGAGAAGAATGCCGTTTTTTCCCAGATCCTCGTCCAGCTCGCCGATCCGCCGGCCAGACGTCGGGCCGGCCGGCCGGCCGAGGCCGACATGGCCGAGGCGGCCGGGCTGTGCCGCCGCTTTTTCGGCCACGAGGTCGTGGGCGGGCGTTTCAGCGCTTCCAAGCTGGTCTTTTTCGTGCCGGGCATCGATCCTGCCAACTTGGCCGAACCGGCCGACCGCCTTTTGAGCGCCCTTAGGGCCGACCTGGAGCTTGACGCCGCCGTGGGCCTGGCCGGCCATCCCTGTCTCGACTACGCCCGAAGCGATGTGGCCGAGAACTGCCGCAAGGCCCTGGACCATGCCCTGCTGTTGCCGGCCGGCCCGCGTCTGGCCGTGTTCGACTCCCTGTCGCTGACCGTCAGCGGCGACCGCCATTTCGCCGTGGGCGACGTCTACGCCGCCATGGAAGAATACAAGCAGGCGCTGTTGGCCGACGAGAAAAACGCCCTGGCCCGCAATTCGCTTGGCATCTGCCTGGCCCGCCTGGGCCGGCTGCCCCAGGCCCGGGCCGAGTTCGAGCGGGTCATCCGGGGCGAATCCAAGAACGCCATGGCCCTGTATAACCTCGGCTGCGTGCTGATGCGCCAGGGCGAGTCCGCCGCCGCCCGGGCCGCGTTTCAAAAATGCCTGCGGGCCGACCCGGCCCATGTGTCGAGCTTGCTTCGCCTGGGCCGCATGGCCGAGGAAAACCGGCGTTTCGCCGAGGCCCTCAAATACTACCGCCGGGCCTTGGCCGCCGGCGGCCCGGCCGCCCCGACCCTGCGCCATCTGGCCCGGCTGGCCTTTGCTCGCGGCCAGCTCGACGCGGCCCGGGAACACCTGCATCAGGCGCTTTTGCGTGATCCCAAGGACGCCTTTGCCTTGCAGCTCATGGCCCGGGTCTACCTGACCGAGGGCGAGGACCCGGCCATCGCCGAGGCCATGGCCCGGCAGGCCGTGGCCCTTCGGCCCGAGCGCCGGGAATTCTGGGTGGAACTGTCCCGGGCCCTGGCCGCCCAGGGCCGCGACGACGAAGCCCGCGACGCCGCCGCCCGGGCCGAAGGCGTCTGATCCCGCCGATTTTGGGCTGGCGGCGAATCCGCGCGCGGCGTCGCGAGGGTGGGCGTCATCACCTCGCTGGGCGTCACGCCGCGCGGCGCATGCGCGGCCTCGCATCCTGACCCTGCCGCGTCCGTTGTCGTCTGCCCGGCGTAACCGAAACGCGGTGACGCGCGATGTCCCACTTGTGCACCGCACCCACGGACCGGCCTTGGACGGCTGTCCGGCGCGCCCAGGCCCCGGTCCCACGGAGGCCTGCCAGGGTCGATTTTTGTAGCCTTCTCGCAAAAAAGCCCTTACGGATAGCATCGTGCCGGGACGCCTCCACGTCGTGCCCCGGCTCGACCCTTTACCTCGCACAAGGAGACAACAGGACCGGCATGCGCTACTATTCCATTCAGATTCTCCGCATTGTGTTCATGTCCATGGTCCTCTATCTGCATGTGAGGGCGTATCTTTTCATTTATGGCGCCCAGACGGACACCATCTTCAACCTGGTTCCCGACGCGTTCATGGCCGTGGCCTTGCCGTTTTTCAGCATCTCCGGCTTCATCATGGCCTTTCTCATCGACATCGGCTACCGCAATTTCCTGGCCCGGCGGCTGTTGCGCGTCTATCCCACCTACTGGTGCGGCGTGGCCATCTCGGTGGTCGTCGGCTATCTTTTGTGGGGCAAGCTGCCCGGCAAGGAGCTTTTCGCCGCCGCCTCCCTGCTGCCGGTGGGGCCGGCCGATCTGCCGCTTCGGGTGGAGTGGACCCTCATTTATGAGATCGTCTATTATATCGTCATAGCGCCTTTTGCCTCGCCCCGGTTGCGGCGCTATTTCCCGGCCTTTCTCGTGGTCTGGGGCCTGGCCGTGATCGTGGCTTATCTGGCTTTCGGCCTGCGCGAGGGCTATGTCTTCAACACCTGGCGCACGGTGCTTTTCGCCGGCTACAATCTCTATTTCATCACCGGCGCCCTGGTGTACTATCTGCAAAAGCGCACCGGCCCCATGCATCCGGCCCTGGCCGTGGGCATTCTCGTGGCCTGCTCCGTCTTTACCGTGGCCTGGGGCTGGAACCGGCCTCTGGGCGTCATCAAGTCCTTAAGCGAGATCGGCCCCTGGAGCCTGTGCACGGCGGCGACCCTGTTCGCCGTGGTCAAGCTCGAAGACTATGTGCGCCATCCCTTTCTCATCGCCGTGTCCAATTTTGGCGACTACGCCTATGCCTATTATCTGATCCACGCCGTCATTCTCTCGGCGGTCTTTTCCATCATGGTCTACACCCTGGGTTGGCCGTTGGATAATGCCCGGGCGTTTCTGGGCTTGGGCGCGGTGGCGGTCGGCGGCTGGTTTTTTGCCCGACTGGATCTGGCCTTGCACAACTTTTTCAAAAGCCGTCTGCGCTAGGGGGACCGGTCCATGTTCCAGTCCGTCCGCTTGCTGCCGCGCCTTTTCCTGCTGGGGTTGGCCGCCCTGTTGCTCGGGACGGCCGTGGGCCGGGCCGAGGAATTCCCGCCCGATGCCGTGTTCAAGCAGATCGCCGCCAACCGCGACGCCTACGGCCGGGTGGTCTTCATCTTCGGCGACTCGGTGGTGATGCTGTGCAGCCTCACCGAGGTCGATTTCTCGGCCATCAAGGAAAATGCCAACGATCAGGCCTATATGGTTTCGGCCATGGCCGATCTCATGCGCGACAAGGAAAAAGCCAGGGGCAAGGGGACCGATCCGCTGTGGCCCATGCATTCCCTGGCCTCGTCCATGAATTTCCAGTTCGCGGCCGCCGGCCTGCTCGACACGCCCGACGGCGGCGACACCGTGCCCGCCGCCCGGCTGGCGGCCGCCTACGCCGGGCCGCTTGGCCAGCCCTTTCCCAAGGAGGTCGCCGCCCGGGCCGACCATTTGGCCGGGCTGGCCCAGGACGGCGTCATCCGCGACGGCGACGTGGTCATCCTTGAAGACGCCGGTTTCCACGGCCAGGACCCCGACGCCTACGAAGCCAACTGGCTGCGCCTTGGCCGGGCGATCCTGGAAAACGTCGGGGCCACCGTGATTATGTGCGACATGTTCGACGCCATCCCGGACGGCTCCATCATGGGCGTGCCGGCCGAGGCGTTTCGCTTCGAGGCGCTTTTCCCCTCCAACGTGCCCGAGGGCAAGCGCAGCCACAACCAAGCCCTTCGCGCCGCCGCCGCCAAGCTGGCCGTCCTGCCGGACAGCAAGGGCAAGGTGGTGCTGCTCGAGCTGCGCCCGCGCATGAACGCCTTCAAGGCCGCCTTGACCGCGGAGCTTGGCGGCGAAGCCATCATGCCCGAGGGCATCCATCCCAGCCCCTGGGGCGTGGCCTTCATGGGCCGCGAATACCTGCGCGCCGCCGGAATCGCGCCGCAATTGACCAATCCCGGGCCCTACGTGGACATGCTGGCCGCCAACGCCGGTCGTTTGTCCCAGCCCTGCCGTCCGACGGAAGCCGAAAAGGCCCGGCCGTTTATCGAAGCCTGGATCGTGCCCTAGGGTCTGTTCACATTTAAG
>DLGG01000031.1 GCA_002482565.1 Solidesulfovibrio magneticus | reverse complement strand
GCGGCGGCGGCGGCGCTGGCCGACAGCCGCCCGGAGTCCAGACCATGCCCGGCGGGCAGGGCGGCGGCTGGGTCAGGCCGGACTGGGGGGCCAAGAGCGCGGCGCAGGTCAGGGCCGCGAGCAGGGCCAGGATGATCTTTTTGTTCATGGCGGAGTCCTTGGCTTGCCGGGTCAGCGCATGGAATTGGCCCGGGCGGTGCAGTTGACGAACATGGCGTTGCATTGGTTGTTGCACATGTTGCGTGCTTGACCATAAGTCCGGTAGTTGCAGTTTTGGGCGCAGGCCGCTTGTTGCTGGTTGCAGCGCAGAAGCGCCCGGGCCTTGCGGCCGCCTTGCGGGGGCGGCGGCGGATAGTAGCCGGGCGGCTGGACGGTCACTGCCGGGGGCTGGATGGTCACTGACGGCGGCTGGATGACGATGCCCGGCCCCTGGGCCACCGGGCCGGGGATCTTGACGGCGGCCGGCGCTTTGACGGTGGGCGGGGCTTGGACCGTGGCCGGAGCCTGGACCGAAGCCGGACCTTGTCCCTTGGGCGGCCGGGGGTGCTGCGCCCCGGGCGGCGGGGGCGTGGTCATGTTGTTCTGGGGCGGCGGGGCCTGGGCCAGAAGGGCCTGGGGGGCGGCCAGCACGGCGGCCAGGGCCAGGCCGGCCAGGGCGACGACGGCGCGCGACGGGAATTGCATGAGTCTTGCCTCCTCGTTGAGACTTTGGCTGCGGCAGATTATGCAAGTATAGGGCCTTTACGAAAAATCACAACGCGTTTTCACGCGAAAGGGGGGCGCATGGCGGACGAGTCGCTCGCCGAGGGCATCGAGGCGGCGGCGTCCCTGCTGCGGCGGGCGCGGTCGGTGGTGGCGCTCACCGGAGCCGGCATATCCGTTGCAAGCGGCATCCCGGATTTCCGCAGTCCCGGCGGGGTGTGGGAGCGCCACGACCCCATGGCCGTGGCCACGGCCCAGGCCCTGGCCCGGGACCCGGCCCGGGTGTGGACGTTTTTGCGCGAGGTGCTGGCCATGGTGGACGCGGCCAAGCCCAACCCGGCCCATCTGGCCCTGGCCCGGCTGGAAGCGGCGGGGGGACTCTCGGGGGTTGTCACCCAGAACATCGACGGCCTGCATCAGGCGGCCGGGTCGGCCAATGTGGTGGAATACCACGGCGGCGTGCGGCATTTTTTCTGCATGGGCTGCGGCGCGGACCATGACGGCGCGCTGGCCCGGCGGCTGTCGCCGCAGGCGTTGCCGTGGCGTTGCGAAGACTGCGGCGGGGTGGTACGCCCGGACATTGTGTTCTTTGGCGAGGCCATTGCACTTGACGCTCTGACGAAAAGCGGTCAATTGGCCTTGGCCGCCGACGTCATCGTGGTGGCCGGAACATCGGGGGAGGTCGCCCCGGCCAATCTCCTGCCCAGGGAGGTCAAGGCCAGGGGCGGGGGTGTTGTGGAAATCAATCTTACGGAAAGCGCCTACAAGGGCCTGGCCGACGTGCGCCTTAAGGGAAGGGCGGAAGTCGTGCTGCCGGCCCTGATTGAACGCGTGCTTTCCTAACCTGCTGCATTTTCCCACAGGTGGGTCGCAATGGACGCGCTTTCGCCGCATGGCGGCTTGTGGGCCATGATGGCCAGCGCCACGCCGACGGTTATTTTCGTCTTGTGCGTGCTGGCATTCATGTCCCTGGGCTGCTGGAGCATCATCTTCGTCAAGTTTTTCACGCTGACCGCCGCCAAGCGCGACACGGCCCGGGACTACGAACGGTTCCAGGAGGCCGACACCCTGCGCGCGGCCATGCAGGCCCTGGGGCAGTCCCGGCATTCGCCGGCCTTTTTCGTCGGCCGCATGGCCTTTGAAGAGCTGGTGCGCATGGAGCAGGCCGATCTCGACCCGGCCGAAAAGGGCCATATCGCCATGGACAACATCCGCCGGGTGCTGCGCCAGGGCGTGTCCATGGAGTTGGCCAAGCTCTCCAAGAATCTCGCCTTCCTGGCGACCACGGCCAACGCCACCCCGTTCATCGGCCTTTTCGGCACGGTCTGGGGCATCATGAACTCGTTTCACTCCATCGGCCTGCAGCAGTCCGCCGCCCTGGCCGCCGTCGCCCCGGGCATCTCCGAGGCGCTGGTCGCCACGGCCATCGGCTTGGCCGTGGCCATCCCGGCGGTCCTGGCCTACAACTATTACCTGGGCTTCGTGACCAGCATCGAAAACGAGCTGGTCAACTTCGCCGGGGCGTTTTTAAACCGCATCCAGCGCGAGGTCACCTGGACCCCGCGCGAGGCCGCCCAGCCCGCTCCGTCCGCCCAGGCCGCCGCGCGCCGCCAGCAGCAGGCCGCTTCCGAGAGGTTCTAGGCCATGGGCATGCAGACCGGCGGCAAAGGCCGGTATCTGGCCGACGTCAACGTCACGCCCTTCGTGGACGTGATGCTGGTGCTGCTCATCATCTTCATGGTCACCGCGCCTATGATGACCCAGGGTCTTGAGGTGGATCTGCCCCAGACCCGGGCCGTCAGCGTTTTGCCCAAGGAGGACACGAGCCTGGTGTTGACCGTCAAGGCCGACGGCACGATTTTCCTGGACAAGTACCAGGTGGAGTACGCCGACCTTGAGGGCCAGGTGAAGCGGCTGGTGACGGACCAGAAAAAGCAGCTCTTCTTGCGGGCCGACCAGGCCGTGGCCTACGGCACGGTGGTCAAGGTCATGGGCATCATCAAGGCGGCCGGCGTCGACAAGCTCGGCGTCGTGGCCGAGGACGAGAAGTCGGCGAAAAACGCCGCCGCAGCCGCGGCCGCTGCCGCCAAAAAGAAATAGGCCCGGCCGGGAGCCGTTCCCGGAGCGCGACCGACAGAGAACACCATGCGCGTCCTTGGCTGGATATTTTCCATCTTCCTGCATCTGACCGTGGTGCTGGCGAGCCTGCTCTTCGTCAGCATCGAGCCGGTCAAGTTCCAGCTCAACGTGCCGGTCTACGAGGTGGACCTCGTGTCCCTGGCCCCGCCGGGCCTGCCGCCTGGCGAAGTCGGGCTGCCCCTTGGCCCCAAGGGACCGGGGGATCGGCCCGAGCTTGGCCCGGCCGAACCCGAAGGCGGCCCTGGCGCGGCGGCCAAGGAGACCCTGCCCGAGCCGGCCGAGGCTCCGGCCACGCCAGCCAAGCCCATACCGCCCGAGCCCGTGGCCGCCGTGCCCGAGCCGCCCCAGCCCAAGCGGCCCGAGCCTGAGCCTGAGCCGAAAAAGCCCGAGCCCAAGCCTGAGCCGAAAAAGCCCGAGGCCAAGCCCATTCCCACGGAACAGGCCAAGCCCGAGCCCAAGCCCGAGCCGAAACTCGAACCCAAGCCCGATTTCAAGAAGATCGAGGAAGCCACGCGCAAGGCCGAGGAACAGAAAAAAGCCGAAGAGCAGAAGAAAATCGACGAGGCCAAGAAAAAGGCTGAAGACGCCAAAAAGGCCGAAGAACAAAAGAAGGCTGACGAGGCCAAGAAAAAGGCCGAGGACGCCAAAAAGGCCGAGGAACAGAAAAAAGCCGACGAGGCGAAAAAAGCCGCCGACGCCAAGAAGGCGGCAGACGACGCCAAGAAGGCCGCCGAAGCGGCCAAGGCGGCCGAGAAAAGCACCCTGGAGCAGGCCCTCAAGGACGCCAAGGCCAAGGCCGGCAGCGGGTCCGGTTCCGGCTCGGGACCGGGAGCCGGCGCGGCTGGCGGCGATCCCGTGGCCAAGGCCCTGGCCGAGGCCCGCAAGGCGGCCGGCGGCGGCGGGGGCGGCGTTCCCGGC
>DLGG01000045.1 GCA_002482565.1 Solidesulfovibrio magneticus | reverse complement strand
TGGCCTTGGCCGGGTCGGCCTTGGCCGCCTCCGGCCGCGCGGCGGCGGCGTCGGGCGCTGCCGGGGCAAGCTGGGTCAGCGGCAGGTAGGGCACGGCCTGGCGGGCCGCGTCGTCGGCGAGCACGATCTTTTCCAGGTCGGGGCTGGCGAAGAGGTTTTCCATGGCCTCGATGTAGAGCCGCTCGCGGGTGACGTCCTTGGCCTTGTCGTATTCGGCGCGAAGGGCCGAGAAGCGGTCCGCGCCGCCCCTGGCGCGGCGGATGGTCTGCTCGCGGTAGGCCGTGGCTTCGTTCATGATCGCCGCGGCGCGGCCCCGGGCCTTGGGCAGGATGTCGTTGAAGTAGGCGTCGGCCTCGTTGATCAGGCGGCTTTTGTCCTCGCGCGCGCTGGCCACGTCCTTGAAGGCGTCCACCACTTCACGGGGCGGATGCACGTCCTGCAACTGCACGGCGAGCACCTCGACGCCGCTGTCGTAGCGGTTGAGCATCTCCTGGAGCAGCTTTTTGGCGTCGGTCTGCACCTTGAGCTTGCCCGAGGTGAGCACGGAATCGATCTTGGCGTCGCCCATGACCTCGCGCATGGCCGCCTCGGCCGCGCTCTTGACCGTCTCGTCGGGGTGGTCGACCTTGAAGAGGTAGTCCACGGCGCTGCTGATCTGGTATTGCACGATGAACTGCGCGTCCACGATGTTCTCGTCGCCCGTGAGCATGAGCGATTCCTCGGGCACCGGGCGGCTTTGCAGCGCGCTGCCGTCGCGCCCGGCCATGGAGCGGAACCCGATCTCCACCCGGCGCACCTGGGAGACTTTCGGGGTCTTTACGGTCTCGATGGGAAACGGTAAGTGGTAATGCGGCCCCGGTCCGGTGCTGTACGCGTAGGCGCCGAAGCGCTGGACCACGCCGGCCTCGTCGGGCTCCACGATGTAGATGCCGCTGGCGGCCCACAAAAAGGCCACGACCAACAGCACGATTTTCGGTCCCCCCGGCAGCCGTCCCTTGAAAGAGGACAGTTTCTTGCCCAGATCCTCGCCGAAGCGGCCGGGGTCCGGAATCGGCGAACCCTGGCGGCGTTTTTGCTCAGTGAGCTTTTCCCAGTCCCAGTTCATTCCAGGCGGCATAGGGGAGATGCAGGGGAAGGTCAAGGGAAGCCCCCACCGCCGCCGTCGTCAACAGCATGGAGGATGCTGCATGAAACCCGTCTCGCCCGGCGTTTTCCGCGCCTATGATATCCGGGGCGTCGTGGACGTCGATTTCGATCCCGACTGGGTGGAACTGCTCGGCCGGGCGGCCGGGACGTATTTCCTGCGCCAGGGCCACAGCCAGGCCGTGGTCGGCCACGACTGCCGCCTGAGTTCGCCCGAGTACCAGGCGCGCCTGGCCGTGGGCCTGGCCTCGTGCGGCATCGACGTGGTCTGCCTTGGCATGGTGCCGACGCCGGTCTTCTACTACGGGGTCAAGGCGCTGGGGCGCAAAGCCGGCGTCATGGTCACGGCCAGCCACAATCCGCCGGAATTCAACGGCTTCAAGGTCTGGTGCGGCGAAACCACCATCCACACCGACGCCATCCGCGAACTCTACGACATCATGGCCGCGGGTGAATTCGCCTCCGGCATGGGCATCGTCTGCGAGCACGACATCAAGCCCTCCTACGTGGAGCATCTGACCGACCAGATGGTGCTTCCGCGCGTGGTCAAGGTCGTGGTGGACGGCGGCAACGGGGCCGGGGGGCTCCTGTGCGCCGAGGCGCTGCGCCAGTGCGGCGCGCAGGTCGTGCCGCTTTATTGCGAGCCCGACGGCCGCTTTCCCAACCACCACCCCGATCCCGTGGTGCTTGAAAACGTCGCCGACCTCGCGGCGCGGGTCGTGGCCGAGGGCGCGGATTTCGGCGTGGGCCTCGACGGCGACGCGGACCGCATCGGCGTCGTGGACGGCTCCGGCCGGCTCATGTACGGCGACCAGATCCTGGCCATCTACGCCCGCGCGGTGCTCGCCGCCCATCCCGGGGGCACGGTCATCGGCGAGGTCAAGTGCAGCCACCTGCTTTACAAGGATATTGCCGCCCATGGCGGCGAGCCGGTCATGGCCGCCACGGGCCATTCGCTGATCAAGTCGCGCATGCGCGAAACCGGCGCGATCCTCGCCGGGGAGATGAGCGGGCACATGTTCTTCGCGGACCGCTATTTCGGCTTCGACGACGGCATCTACGCCGCGGCGCGGCTGGCCGAGATCGTGGCCGCCTCGCGCGAACCGCTCGGGGCCATGCTTTCGGACTGGCCGGCCACGGTCAACACCCCGGAAATCCGCATGGACTGCCCGGACGCGGTCAAGTTCGCGGTGGTCAAGAAGGCGCGCAACTTTTTCAAGGACCGCTACGACGTCATCGACGTGGACGGGGTGCGGCTGACCTTTCCCGACGGCTGGGGGCTGCTGCGCGCCTCCAACACCCAGCCCGCGCTGGTGCTGCGTTTCGAGGCCGAGACGCCCGAGCGGCTCGCGGCGATCCGCCGCCTGATCGAGGAGCCGGTGGCCGGCTGGATCGCGGAGCTTTCGGCGTAGGCCGCCTGCGCCCGCCAGGGCCGGCGGCGGCGTCCGCGCAAGGAGGAACGACGATGCGTATGGTTGCGACGCTGTGTTTTTTTGCCGCGCTCTTGTGTTGCCGCCCGGCCCTGGCCCAGCCCTACCATCCCTATCCGGCGCTCGGCGAGCTGCTCGCCAAGACGAAGTACATCGCCCAGCCCGCCAACGTCGGCGGCAAGAACATCCTGGACAACAGCTGCATCTACAAGGACAGCTTCTCCCTAAGCCCCTCCAGGATGGAACTCGAAACGTGCGACGTCGCCAAAGCCACGGCCGACTTCACGGCCAAGTACGGCCGCCCCGACGCCACCGCCCCGGCCCCGGGCGGCAAGACCCTGCTCGAGTATTTTCTGCTCTTTAACGACAACAGCTACCACGTGAAGGTGTTCGTGGGCTGTTCCGGCGGCAAGACCGAGACCTTCGCCATGGTCGAGTGCAAGGTCGAGAAAAACCGCGCCAAGCCCGGCCCCCCGCCCAAGGAAGGCAAGTCGTTCTGGAAAAGTCTTTCGCCTTTCTAGGCGGCAGCCGCACAGACGCCTCCCCGATTTGCCCCTCCGCGCCATCCGGGCTATAAGACGGGAAAACCGACCCCCGGATACAACGCATGCGCAGACTGAAATGGT
Source organism: Solidesulfovibrio magneticus (assembly GCA_002482565.1). Taxonomy (GTDB): domain Bacteria; phylum Desulfobacterota; class Desulfovibrionia; order Desulfovibrionales; family Desulfovibrionaceae; genus Solidesulfovibrio; species Solidesulfovibrio magneticus_B. Next base: position 56,843 of record DLGG01000045.1, on the reverse strand, counting down.
TCCTTCTCCTGGCCGTCGTCGCCGGGGCCGGGCTCTACGCCTGGACAATCGCCCACAAGACCGTCGAACCGCCACGCGTGCTGGCCACGGCCGAAGCGCAGGTCGGCGACGTGCGCAAGGTCCTCGAGGCGACGGGCATCATCAAGGCGCAGGTCGGGGCCATCGTCAAGATCGGCGCGCGCGCCACGGGCACCATCAAGGAAATGAACGTCAAGGTCGGCGACGACGTCCACAAGGGCCAGCTCATCGCCGTCATCGACGACCGTGAACTGCGCGCCCAGCTCGACGAGGCCGAGGCCAAGCTCGCCCGGGCCACGGCCGAACTGGCGCAGGTCGAGGCCGTCTACCCCAGGCGCATCGCCGAGGCCCAGGCCGAACAGCGCCTGTCGCGGGCCAAGAGCGACTACGCCGCCGCCAACCTCAAACGGCAGCAGGAACTCTACGGCAAGTCGCTCATTGCCCGCGACGTCCTCGACGCCGCCCACCGCGACGCCCTGGTCGGCCAAAACGAGGTGCTCGCCCGCGAGGCCTCCGAGATCCGGCTGCGGACCGAGTTCGAGAAAGAGCGCTTCAAGGCGCAAAAAGCCAAGGAAGAGGCCGAGGCCGTCATCGAGTCGGCCAGGACCAAGATTTCCTACACCCGCATCGTCAGCCCCATCGACGGCGTGGTCGCGCTGGTCACCTCCCAGGCCGGCGAAACGGTCGTGGCCGGGTTGCAGGTGGCCAACCTCATCACCGTGCTCGACCCCACGCGCCTGGAAATGTGGATCTACGTGGACGAGACCGACGTGGGCCAGGTGCATCCCGGCCTTGCCGTGGAATTCCGCGTGGACGCCCATCCCGTCACGGTGTTTCGGGGCAGCGTGGACCAGATCTATCCCCAGCCGGAAATCCGCGACAACATCGTCTACTACCAGGCCCTCGTGCGCCTGGACCCCAAGGAATCCGCGCAGCTGCGCCCGGAAATGACCACGCAGTGCCAGATCGTGGTGCAGGAGAAAAAGGGGGTGCTCGTCATCCCCAACGCCGCGCTCAAGTGGATCGGCGACCGCCAGGTGGTGTTCGCCGTGGCCGGGGACGGCTCCGTGCGCGAGGTCAGCCCCACGCTCGGCCTGGAGGGCCTCAACGAGACCGAGGTGACCGCGGGGCTTTCCCCGGGCGAAAAGGTGGCCACGCAGATCGTGCTGCCAGGGCTCGCCGCGCCGCCCATAAGCGCCCCCCGGGCCAACAAGCCGGTGCGGCGATGAACGCTCCGGCAGACGCCCCGGCCGCTCCCGCCGCATCCCGCGCGCGGGAAACGCTGATCGAGCTCGCCGACGTCACCCGGACCTACGTCATGGCCGACACGCCCCACACCGTGCTCGCCGGGGTCACGCTCGACATCGCCGCCGGCGAATTCGCCGCGATCATGGGGCCGTCGGGCTCGGGCAAATCCACCCTGCTGCACATCCTGGGCCTGCTCGACCGCCCCACCTCGGGCAGCTACCGCCTGGGCGGGCGCGACACCGGAAAGCTCGACGACGACGCCCTGTCGCGGCTGCGCAACCAGGCCATCGGCTTCGTATTCCAGAGCTTCTACCTCGTGCCCTACGCCACGGCGCTCGACAACGTGCTGCTCCCCGGGCTTTACAGCGACACGCCGGGCGCGGCGCTGCGCCGGCGCGGCGAGGCGCTCCTGGCCCAGGTGGGCCTTTCCGCCCAGGCCGGGCACAAGCCCTCCCAGCTTTCCGGCGGCCAGCAGCAGCGCGTGGCCCTGGCCCGGGCGCTCGTCAACGACCCGGACCTGATCCTCGCCGACGAGCCCACGGGCCAGCTCGATTCGGCCACCAGCGCCGAAATCATGGGGCTGCTCGCCACGGTCAACCGCGAGGCGGGCAAGACCGTCATCGTCGTCACCCACGACCAGGCCACGGCCGCCTACGCGCGCCGGCAGATCCTCGTCCATGACGGCCGCATCGCGAAGTCCTAGGCGCGCCCTGCGCATACTCTGGCGCATCCAGCGTATGGCCCTGCTTGCGCTTCTCGCGCACAAGGCGCGCAGCGCCTTCGTCATCGCCGCCGTGGCCATGGGCGTGGCGGCGCTCACGGTCATCGTGGCCTCGGTGGACGGGGCGCGGCGCAAGGCCCTGGAAATCGTCGATTTCTTCGGCCCGGACGCGGTCATGGTCCTTGGCGGCGACATCGAGAACCGGCCCGTGGGCCAGCGCATCTACACCCTCACCTGGGCCGACGCGCGGGCCGTGGCGCGCTCCCTGCCCGGAGCCTACGCCGTGCTGCCCATGCGTTCGATCCGCCAGATCACGCTCAAGTACGACAACAGGAACCACGAATCCCCGGTGGTGGTCGGGGCCACGGAAAACTACGCCAGGGCCTGGAACTGGCCGCTGGCCGAAGGCCGCGACCTGTCCGAGGAGGACGTGGCGCGCGGGGCCAAGGTGGCGCTTATCGGCGACGAACCGGCGCGCCAGCTTTTCGGCGACGCCTCGCCGCTCGGGCGCACCATCATGGTCAAGAACCTGCCCGTGCAGATCGTCGGGCGGCTGGCCTACCGGGGACTTTCGGGCGGCGGTTCGGACGTCACCATCGACGACCGCATCATCATGCCCATCTCCACGCTCACCCAGCGTTTCAACCTCGACCGCAAGTACTTCCGGGGGCTTCGCATCAAGTTCCACGACCCGGACCTGATCGACACCCACAAGGACAACCTGCGCGCCCTGCTGCGCCACCTGCACCACCTCGGGCCCACGGACAACGACGACTTCACCATCATCTCGGCCAGTGAAATCCTCAAGTTCCTCACGGCGTTCACCGGCGGGCTGGTCGCCTTTCTCGGCATCACGGCGGGGGTGGCGATCGTGGTCGGCGGCTTCGTGCTGGCCAACCTGATGTTTCTAAGCGTCAGCGAGCGCAAGGCGGAAATCGGCCTGCGCAAGGCCGTGGGCGCGAGCGGCGCGGCGCTCACCGCCCAGTTCCTCTCCGAGGCCCTCTACCTGACCCTGGCCGGCTCGCTCGCCGGCGTGGCGCTCGGCGTGGCGCTGGGGGAATCCCTGTCCCGCCTGGGCCTGCTGCAACTGCGCCTGTCGCCCAAGGTCTTCGTGCTCTCCCTTGCCGCGGCCGTGGTCATCGCCCTGGTCTTCGGCCTGAGGCCCGCGCGCAAGGCCGCGGCCATGGACCCCATCGAAGCCCTGCGCGGCGGCGACGACTGAGCCTGCCGCGATCCGGCCCTGGCCGTGCCGCTGACAACGCCCCGATCAGCCGCGGCGGCTGCCGCCATGACGCCCGGCGAACCAAAAACCGCGCCCGCCCCGGGGGAACTGGAGCGGGCGCGGCGAGGAGCGTGGGGAAAGCGCCTGGCTTCCCCGCGGGGACATCAGGCAAGCAGTCTGGAAGCGTCTTCCATGATCGCGGCGATGGCCAGCCCGCGCGGACAGGCCGCCTCGGCCCGGGAGAAATCCAGGGAAGCGGGATCGCGCCGCAACGTTTCGGGCAGGCTCGCGTAAAGCTCCCTTGCGATGGCCGTCTCGCCGTAGTCGCGGTGGTACATCATGGCGCGCATGACGTCGGCCACGGGCACGGCCCCGCCCATGGCCGCGCCGCACACGCCGGCGCAGCCCGCGCAGTAGTCGCCGTGCGTGGCGTCGGCAAAGGCGCGCAACGCGTCGAAGTCCTCCCGGGCGAGCGCCGTGGCGTCGCGCGCGGCGGCCACGTTGGCCGAGAGGATGGTGAGGTTGGGCATCTGGGAGCAGGCCGAGGCGATGTCCGGGTTTTGCCAGATGGCCTTGAGCTTGGCCTGCTTGTCGGTGAAGCCTTTTTCCAAAAACCGGCCGGCCATGTCCAGTTCCGCCTCCGAGTCGGTCTTGACCGGCCCGCCGCCCTGCGTCTTCATGGCCACCACGCCGATGCCCGCCCTGGCGCAGGCCGCGAGGGCCTCGCGCATCTTCCGCTCGTGCATGAGCCGGAAGTTGTAGGACACCATCACCGCGTCGATCCAGTCGAGCTTGGCCGCGCCGAGCAGGCAGTCCTCCATGTTGGCGTGGGAGCTGAAGCCGAAGAACTTGATCTTGCCGGCCTTTTTTTGGGCCGCCGCCCAGTCGCGCATCTGCCCGTCCATCTCGCCGATGCCCGAGATGGCGTGGACGTAGAACAGGTCCACGGAATCGGTCTTGAGCCGGGCGAGCGCGGCGTCCAGGCGCTCGTCGAACCTGCCGCCCTTGGCCACGAGCTTGGTGGTCAGGACGATCTGTTTGCGCGCCTCGGGATTGCGCGCGAAAAAGCGGCCGTAGCCCTCCTCGGACATGCCGTTGCCGTAGGCCTCGGCCGTGTCCCAGAAGTTGACGCCCCAGGCCAGGGCCTGGCGCAGGAGCAGCTGGTTGTTGATGGTGTCGAACATGCCGCCGAGGTTGAGGATGGACACCTCGAGTCCGGTCTTGCCGAGCGTGCGCCGGGGCATGGGGCCGGGGGCGGCCTTCTCGGGCTCGCCCTCGGCAAGGGCCGGGCCGGGCAGGCCCAGGCCGGCCACGGCCAGCCCGCCAAGCCCCAGGGTCTTCATCAGGTCGCGCCGGGTGAAACCGGCTTTTTTTTCCGCAGCCATCGCCGTCCTCCTTGGCGCGCGGGCTCCCCCGCGTCGCGCCCCGCAGGGCCGTATGCGTCATCACCCGCCCGCCGCGTCCGGCAACGGGCGGAAAAGCGTCAGGCCAGCATCCGCCCGGGGCCCGAGCGCGATTCGTTCTCGCGCGTCACGCGGATGGCCCGCAGCCCGGACACCGGGCATTCGTGCTCGCACATGCCGCAGCCCACGCAGCGCGCCGGGTCCACGTGGGGCTGCTGGAGCCGCACCACGATTGCGGCGCGGCGGCCCTGGCCGAGGTCTGGCAGCGGCTTTTCGAGCGTCAGGCTCGCGCCGGAAAGGGACACGATACGCCGTGCCGCCGCGTCGGGAAAGCCGGCCGGACGCAGGTAATAGTCGCCGCTGCCGAAGCTTCGGCCCGTGCCCGGCGCGGCGGCAAGGGCCAGGACCGCGCCCTTGGCGTCGGCGATGTCCACGGCGCCGCCGAACACGGGCTCGAAGACCGTGCGCACGCCGATGGCCTTGGGGCTGACCGGGCAGACCTCCTGGCAGACGATGCACGGCCGGCCCATGGCCCAGGGCAGGCAGCGGGTGCGGTCGACAAAGGCCGTGCCCAGGCGGATGGGGCCGGCGGCGGCATACTCGCCCTGGCCAAGCTTTTCCTGGAGGCTTAGCGGCCGGATGGCTGCCGTGGGGCAGACCTGGCCGCAGGCGATGCAGTTGGGTTGGCAGCCCGAGCGGCCCAGGCGGTAGTTGAGGACCGGCGTCCACAGCCCGATGAGTCCGGCCGTCGTGACGGATGGCTGGATGATGTTGGACGGACAGGCCCGCATGCACTGGCCGCAGCGGATGCAACGGGCCAGGAAGCGCTCCTCGTCCAGGGAACCGGGCGGGCGAATAAGCGAGGGCGAACGGCCAAGACCTGCGGCGTCCTCCACCCGCCACAGCGGCGCACTGAAGACTCCGGCCGTGCCGGCGGCCAGGAGCGCCACCGCGCCGCGCCGGGAGAAATCGGGCACGGCCGTTTCCCCGGCGGCCGAAGCCCGGCCGGCAAAGCCGATGCGACCGGAAGGACAACGGTCCAGGCAATTGCAGCACAGCAAACATTCGCTGATGACAAGCCTCCCGGACGGGCGGCAGCCGCCCTCGCAGTGGGACTCGCACAAGCGGCAGTCGCCGCAGCTCTTGTCCGTGGCCTTGCCGATGCGCCAGGGGGCAACCCGGGCGGCCAGGCCGAAAAGCGCCCCCAATGGGCAGATGAACCGGCAGAAAAACCGGGGCCGCACGGCGTTTAGCGCCAGGATGGCCAGAAGCATCAGCCCGATCCACCACACCCCTTCGTAGTGCCGAGGCGCGTCGTGGACGACGCCGATACCCGGGTCGGCCAGGGGGAGCAAGGCCAGGTTGACGCTGCGAAACACCAGCGGCAACGGATCGAGCAGTCCGGTTTGCAGGCCGCCCAAGGCGGCGCACCCCAGGAAAAAGGCCAATAGCGCGTATTTGACGACCTGGGCGCGGCTGGGGCGATTGTCCTCGGCCCGGTCCTTGGGCGCGCGCCCCAGCCGGGCCAGCCAGCCCGTCATCTGGTTGAGGGTCCCCAGGGGACAGATGAAGCCGCAGAAAAACCGGCCGACAAACAATGTCAGGGCCAAAACGCCGAGGCCCCACAACAAGGGGGCGTAGAGCGTACGCGTGGCCAGCATGGTCCCCAGGGCGGGCAGCGGGTCCAGGGACAGCAGCCAGTTGATGGGCCAACCGCGCAGTTGCAGGAAGCCGCCCCCCACCGTGGCCACGAGGCAAAACCAGAAAAACAGCAGCAGGAAAAAACCTTGGCTGACCCGGCGGGCGACGACGATGCGCATGGCTTACCCCGCCGCCTTGTCGAGGGAGAGCGTCACCGGGGCCAGGGAGGCCACGTCCATGGTGCCCACCCCGGCCACCTGGGCCAGGGCCAGATAGGGCAGATCGGCCGGCGCGCGCCCGAGCAGCCCCGCGCCGAGCGTGTCGGCGGCCACGGGGTCGGCGGAAAAGATCATCGTGTTGGTGGCCTTGAGATCGGCCAGGGAGCCGCCGGTCGGGCCGTTGGCCATCATGGCGCTCACGCCGTCAAGGACGACCAGGGTCGGGCGCATAAGCTGCCCCAACTCGGCGATGACGCCGTTTATGTCCTGGTGGAAAATGTTTCGTCGCCCGCCAAGCAGACCGTAGAAGTTTTTGAGGCTCATGGAGGCCCCGGCCCGCTGGTGGTCCTTGACCGGCGCGAGCGCGATGACCTTGGTGACGCCGGCAAAGGCCCCGGCCAGGACCGGCCAGTCCGTGATGAGCCGGCCGCCGGGCAGGGTCAGGGGCGAAAACAGGGCCGGACGCGGCAGGAGGATGGCCGCGCCGGAACTGCGCGCCGCGCCGGACAGGCCCGAAACCTCGAAACAGCTTTCCGGGCTGTTGATGGGATTGTCGGTGACCAGCACCCGGCTCGCCCCGGCCGCCCGGCAGGCTTCCACGGCGGCGGTGAGCAAGTCGGGATGGGTGGTGGCCCCGAGGATGGCCGGCGAGGCAAAAGCGGCGTTGACCTTGAGCAGCACGACGTCGCCCCGGGAGACGAAGGCCTCCATGCCGCCCAGGGCCTTGACGCCAAGGTCGAACATGGCCTTGCGGTCCGCGCCGTGGACCGTGGCCAACCGGGGCTGGCCGGCCGGCGGCGCGGCGGCGCGGAAATCGCCCAGCCCGGCCAGCACCTTGCCCCCGGCCACGCCCGCCGGCCCCTTTGGGTCGTAGAGAACCGCGCCAAGCCCCCCGGCGGCCACGGCCAGGATCGACGCCCCGGCCAGCCGGCGCAGGAATTGCCGGCGATCAAGACCCTGGCGCAGGTCGGGCGCGCCAGGGGCGGAACCGCCACCGGTGACGGCGGGCTTGTGAGGCAAAGTCATGGCGTCACATCCTTGAGGCTGGCCGCCAGTCTGGCCGTCAGCTCCACGGCGGCCTCCAGGTTGACGGCGTCGTGAACGCCGGCCAGGAGCCGGCCTTGTGTCCAGAGGATTTCAAAGGACCCGTCGGTCCCCAGTACCACGGCTCCGACCGGAAGTGTGGCCCCGGCCGGCGGCGGCGTGGGGGCGTAGCCGTTTTGCTGGAGGAAAGCAGTAAAGGCCCGGGCGTCGGCAGCGGCCGCCTCGGCCGTGTCGCGCTCGGCCAAAAAGGCCGTGGCCGGGCCGGCCGGCAAGGCGTACTCGGCCGTGTAGACGTTGGAAAAACCCTCCATGCCCATGGCGTCCGAGGCGGCCAGGCGCACGCTGCCCGGGTCCAGTCCCTCGGCTGGAAACAGCGCCTTGACGTCGCGGGCGGCCCCCTGTCCGGTTGCGGCGGCCTCGCCCGCCGGCAGGGCCTCGGCCAGTTTCAAGGCCAGAGCGGCCAGGGCCGGGCCGGTCGAGGCCTCGGCCCGGTCGGCAGTCATTTCCACGTAGCGGTTGCCCTTGGTGAAATAGAGGGCGTTTTCCGTGGCGTAGGCGTCCGGGGAAACCGGGCTGGGGTTGGCCCCGGGCCGACGCTGGGAACTGAGGACGGCAAAGGCGTCGGTGGGCGTGGCCTGGGTGTAGATGGCGATCTCCAGGCGCGTCCCATCAGGCAGCCGGAAGGGTCGAATCGACATTTCCTGAAAATTGGCGGCCAGATACAGCTCGGCCTTGCCGTCGATGCGATCGGAGAGGGTTTCGGCGTCGTAGCTTTCCACCGGCCCGGCCGGCTGGGCTCCGGGCAGGTTCTCCAGCAAGGACGCGTCGGCGAAAGTCCGGCCCGAGACCGTGGACGCGGTCGCGCCGGGCGGCGGCGGCGGGCTCAGCGCCACCAGCACGGCGGGGTTCAGGCGCGATTGGGCCAGGGCCAGCCAGACGACGATGGCGGCCAGGACGGTCAACACGCCCCAAGCCGTCCAGCGTTCCTGCCGCGAAACACGTTTGCGTCTTGCCGCCATGGCCGCACCGCCCGATTGCCGCGCGGCCCGTGGCCAGGCCGTCACGCGTCCATCCCACACGGTCGTGAAAGGGATACCGAGGATGCCTGCCAACTACCAACCCTACCAGACGAAGGCAAGCCTTGCCGCAAGCGCCACGTCGGGCCAGGCCGCCCGTGTCCCGGGCGGATCAGTTGATCCGGAAACGAATGGTGAGCGTCGCCCGGCTGGCCACGGCCTGGCCGCTGCGTTTGGCCGGGGAAAAGGACGAGGCCCGGACGGCCCGGACGGCTTCTTCCGCGAATTCCAGGCCGCTGTGCTCCAGCACCTCGACGTTTCGCAGCCCGCCGGCGGCGTCGATGAAAAGCCGCAACGACACCTTGCCCTCCAGATTGGCCCGCTTGGCCTCGCTGGGATAGGCGGGCAAGGACCGTCGACGGAAGCACGGGCCGTCGCCCTGGCCGAACTGGCCGACGTAGTCGCCGCCGCCGCCCCCACCCGGCCCGTCGCCGCCCAAACCGCCGTGGCCCGGACCATGCCCCGGCCCATGGCCCTCGCCGGGGCCGGCCGGTCCCGTGCCGGACGGTCCAGGCCAGGCATCGGCCACAGACGGCCCGACGACGGCCGCCGACGCGACGGCTTTGGCCGCCGACGGCTTGTCCTGGGGACGCACAGCCTTGGCCGGAGGCTGGACCGGGGGCTTGGCCTGGGGTTTGGGCTTGGGAGGCGGCTGGGGCTGTGGCTCGGGCCGGAGTTCGGGCGGCTTGGGTGCTTCAGGGTCCGGCAGCAGCACGGTTTCGGGGGGCGCGGCGGGCTTCTCCTCAAGGGCCGGCGCGGCGTCCGGCGGCGGCGCAGTCTCTGCCGCCGACCCCATTTCCGCCGCCTGGGCGACCATCTGCGGGACAGGAGCCGCTTCCTGCCCCGCGACAGCCAACCCGTCGCCGCCGCCGGGCAAACGTCCGTCGCCGCCCGCGCCGGCCGTACCGGCCAGGCCGGCTAGATCGATCTCCACCAACGGTTCGGCCACGGGCTGGTCTTGGGGCATGCCCAGCAGGCCGGCCCAGACCACGCCGATGACAGCCAGGCCATGCAGGGCGCAGGAAATCGCCGCGCACAGCCATGGCCGGGCCTGGCCGGACCGAGCCGGGTCCGGCGTGTCCAGACAGCGGGCCACAGCGGCCAAGCTGGCGTCATCAAAAGCCTTGTCGTCGGCCATCGTCGTCATGTCAGGCCATGCTCCTTTGGTGGATTGGCTTACGGCTGAGCCTTTGCCCGGACAGCCGGGGCGTGACCGCAACGGCAGCGCCCCGAGACGGGGCACGTCGCGGCCATTACCCTGTTTCTTGAACTATTTCAGACGATATCCGCAGTCCGGTTTCTTTGCCCTCGTGTCCAACCAATCCCGAAATGTTTCCAAACAAAATTTTACGGCCGTTTTCACATGCACTTTCAGACAACATAAGGATAACTGCATGCACAATCAACGCAATGCCAGACACAACAACAGAGAAACGACAAAATAACCCACAACAATCACGCTTCACTAATTAATCGTGAACCGTTGCTTTTATTAAATTTCTCTCCTACATCCGGCCAAAGTCAAGCCCATTTGGCGAAGCTGTGCATCACGCCTAATACCATGCAGAGCCGCCTCTTTTGATTGAAAAATAAACTGTCATTTGAATTCTATTATTCGTGACAGTCAAAGTTACTTAGCGGATGTCGAGCATAAGAGGGGCCGCCTCGGCGGCAGTTTCTGGCGTCGTCGATCACCCGGCGAAAACCGGGAGCGCAAGCGGGCGGGCAAACGGGGACAGCCGCCGGCCGGACAAAGGGAACTCGCCTCGTTTGGCGGCGAGCCCCCCTGGGCCGGAGGGCGGCGGAACAGGCACGCGGTTTGCGCAAAAGGGAGCGCCCCAAACCGGGGACCCTACGGCGACCATCACGGCAAGGAGTGGAAACGGCATCCGACACCAATGGGTCTTGTGGAGGAGTTGTATGAAGCGTCTGGTTCTTGCGTCGTTGGCGCTGTGTTGCGCCCTTGCGCCGTCTCTTGCCCCGGCTCAGACCGATCCAGGGGAAATGGCCGCCAACATGGAGGAAATGGTGGTCACGGCCACCCGCACCGAGCAGCCCATGAAGGATGTGCCCGGCCGGGTGGCCGTCATCACCCGCCAGGAACTCAAGGACCTGCCCGTCCAGACCGTGGATGAGGCCCTGTCCTACATTTCCGGCGTCCATGTAGAACGCCCAAGCGGCGTCTACAGCTTCAAGTCGGTGGTTTCCCTGCGCGGCCTTGGCAACGAACAGGGCCGCACCCTGGTCCTCATCGACGGCGTGCCGCAAAACACCTCGGACATGGGCGACGTCAACTGGAACCGCATCAACCTCGAAGACGTCAAGCGCATCGAGGTCTTAAAAGGCCCGGCCGCCTCCATCTACGGCAACAACGCCATGGGCGGCGTGATTAACATCATCACCGAAAAGCCGACCAAGGTCGTCTCCGGCATGGCCTCGACCAGCTACGGCACCTACGACGACTGGAAGCTGCGGGGCGTGCTGGCCGGGCGCACCTCCGAGGAGCCCACGGCGCTCTATGCCCGCGTCTCGGGCCTCTACCACACCTCGCCCGGCTACATGGCCACCCCCAGCGACGAGCAGACGCCCTGGTCCGTCAAGGAGTTCATCCGGGAAGGCACCGTCAACGCCAAGCTCGGCTGGGACATCAACGCCAACAACAACCTGGAATTCCAGTACACCAACGACAGCCAGCGGGCCGGCGAAGGCACGAAATACTTCGCTTCCGACGGCGTGCACCGCGAATACGACACCGACGCCTGGCAGGGGAAATTCACCGGCTCCTGGGAAGGCTGGTCGGCCGTGGTCAACGCCTACTTCACCAACATCAACTACACCCGCGTCAACGAATCCTGGTCCGACGTCACCGACATCTCCAAGTACACCCGTTACGACGCCAAGGTAAACCGCAAGCAGTACGGCCTGCTCTCCAACGTCTCCAAGGAGTGGGAGTTCAACACCTTCACCGCCGGCTTCGACTACAGCCTGGGCATCATGGACGGCACGGACTACTACCGCACCAACACCAACTTCGCCACCGACTACGGCAAAATCCGCAGCTACGGCGTCTTTTTCCAGGATCAGCTCAAGTTCCTCGACGACAAGCTCATCTTCCTGGCCGGCCTGCGCTACGACAACGCCACCACCTTCGACGGCCATTACGACACCAACATCTCAAGCCTAAGCAAGTACACCGAGTACTACCCGGACCATAACTGGGACGACTGGAGCCCCCGGGCCTCGGCCAAGTACTTCTTCATGGACAACTTGAGCGCCTACCTGTCCTACGGCCACGCCTTCCGCGCCCCGCTTTTGGACGACATGTACCGCACCGGCAAGATGAAAGGCGGCTCCAAGATCTCCAACCCGTCGCTTGGGCCGGAAAAGCTCGACTCCTTCGAAGTCGGCTCGGACTACGCGCCCCTGGAGAACCTGCGCTTCTCGGGTTCGGGCTACTTTTCCGTGGGTCGCGACTTCCAGTCCTACGTCACCGTGGCCTCGGGCATCATGCAAAAGCAGAACATCGGCCAAGTGCAGATCTGGGGCGCGGAGCTTAACGGCGAGTATGATCCTTTCAAATTCTCGGGCTTCGATGTCATGAAGAAGTTCACGCTTTTTGCCAACTACACCTTCAACGACTCCCGGGTGGCCGACTTCCCGGGTCGGCCCGATCTCGTGGGCAAGCTCTTGCCCTACGTGCCGCAGAATTCGTTCAACGTCGGCTTCACGTGGCTCAACAAGTATCTCAACAGCAAGCTCGGCGTGCAGTACGTGGGGCTCATGTACGGCGACGACGTCAACACCGACGCCAACATCATCCCGCCCCACGCCCTGGTCAACGCCAAGCTCTGGCGCAACCTGGACTTCCTGGGAACCTACGGCGACAGGATCAGCGTTTCGCTGACCGGCGAAAACCTGCTCAACCACCAGTACTACACCGCCCACAACCCCAATTCCGTCAACACCGGGCGGGCGCTGTACCTGGAAATGTCATGCAAGTTCTAGCCGACCGCCGGCCGGGCCTGTCCACCGCCCAGGTGGTGTTCTTCGCCTCCATGGTGGCCCTGGACTTCGGCTGGGGCATGGTATTTAAGACCGCGCTGCAGCTCACGGCCATCCACGAGGTGGCCCGGCTGGAAATGCTCGTCTCGGTCATGCTCATGACGCTGACCCGGCTCATGATCGACCGTTTCGGCACGCTCATTGCTTTCGAGCTGGCCTGGGGGTTGCTGGCCGCCGCGTTCATGCCGGCGGCCGGCGGCCAGCCGGGCGTCATGAAGCTCGTGCCGGCCCTGATCCAGGGCGTGGTGTTTGACGTGCTGTTCACCGTGCTGCGCGCTTCCCTGCCCCGAGCTCGGGCCTACCTCGCCATGATCTGCGGCGGTCTGCTCGGCCCCACGGCGGCCATGGGCGTGCGCGTGGCCTTGGGCATGCCTTGGGCCACGGCCACCAAGGCCCTTTTCGGCATATCCCTTCTCACCTCCGTGTTTATTAACGGCTTTGGCGTCTATCTGGCCCTTACCGTCTGGCGACGCATCAAGGACCTCCACGTCGTGGCCATGCTGCGCCAGCCATGATCGAACTGGGCGACGTCTCCTTCCTGCCGGCCGGCGCGGCCTGCCCCACCCTGGCCGAAGCGACCCTCCGCATCGGCCAGGGTGAGCGGGTGGGCATCGTCGGACCGTCGGGCTCGGGCAAATCGACCCTGGGCTATCATCTGTGCGGGGCGCACAGGCTGGCCCTGGCCGGGCGCACCAACGGCCGGCTGGCCTATGCCGGACGCGACGGAACCGACGGCGCGCCCGTCGGCTTCGCCGGGCTGGTGGGCCAGAATCCCGAGGCCCAGCTCTTTTGCCGCACCGTCTACGACGAGTTGGCCCTGGCCCTGCTCGCCCGGGGCGAAGACGAGGCCCGCTGCCGGCATACCGCCCAGGCCCTGCTTGGCCGTTACGGCTTCGCCGACCGCGCCCAGGCCTCCCTGGGGAGCCTGTCCCTGGGGCAAAAGCAATTGACGGCCGTCCTGTCCATGCTGGCCATGGAACCGCGAGTGCTGCTCCTGGACGAACCCACCAGCTACCTCGACGCCGCCGCCGCCGACCGGCTCTTTGCCCACCTGACGGAACTGAGCCGCGTTCACGGCTGGATCATCCTGGTCATCGAACATGACCGCAAACGCCTGGCCAGCTTCGCCGACCGTGTAATTGCCCTGGACGGCGGCCGCATCGTCCACGACGGCCCGGCAAACGCCTGGGCCAGCTGGGACGCCGAGGTTGATGCAGGGGGCGACGCCTTGTCTTCGCTGCCTCCATTTCCCGCCGTCTCGCCAGACGCCGCGCCCCTGGTCGAACTCCATGGCGTGCGCTTCGGCTACGCTCCGGGCGCACCGGTCCTGGACGGGCTGGACCTGGCCGTGGGCCCGGGCGAGGTCGTGGCCCTGCTCGGGGCCAACGGGGCCGGCAAGTCCACGGTTCTGCGGCTTATCAAGGGTCTGGGCAAGCCGGCCGCCGGCCGCGTCGCCCTGGGGGCGGGACTGACGGCCGCCCACGACGTGGGGCTGATGTTTCAGAATCCCGAAGAACAAATTTTCGCTCACACCGTGGCCGCTGAGTGCGGTTACTGGCTGGAAAATCGCGGTGTTGCGCCCGAAGAACGGCTGGCGCGCTGCCGCGCCGTCCTGGCTGGCTTTGGTCTTGCCGACCTGCTTGATCGCGCCCCGTTTTCCTTGAGCTTTGGCGAAAAACGCCGCTTGTGCCTGGCCGCCATCCTGGTGGCCGAGCCGGCCGTGTTGTGCCTGGACGAGCCGACCACGGGCCTGGACGCGGCCAACATGGCGGCCATGGCCGCCGAGGTCCGCCGCCAGGCGGCCAAGGGACGGGCCGTGCTCCTGGCCACCCACGAGGAAGCCTTCGCGGCCATGGCCGCCACGCGCTGGGTCACCCTGACCAACGGCCGGGTCGCCTCGGACCGGCCAAACCCCCATCTGGCCTCATGACGACCGTTCTTCGCCAGGCAAGCGCCCTGTCCAAGTGCGCCTTTGCCGTGTCGCTTTCCGTCTACGCCTTTGCCTGCCCGGACTGGCGCATCCTGGTCGGGGTCAACCTGCTTCTGGTCGGCCTGCTTGCCGCCTCGCGGCAGTTCGACCGCATCGTCTGGCTGGCCCTTGGCGTGTGCGTCGCCTCGCTGCCGACCCTGGCCGCACTGTTCCTGCTTGGCGGCGTGGAAAAGGCCGACACCTGGCGCGAAGGCCTGGTCCTGGGACTTTCCTGGCTGGCCGTTTTCGAGCTGCGCCTGCTCGTCATGCTCCTGGCCGACATCCTGGTCGTCAAGTGGACGACCTTTTCCGACCTGCTCCTGTCCTTGCGGGCGCTGCGGCTGCCGGGCAAGCTGGTGCTTTTCTGCTCGGCCCTGGTCACGCTGTTGCCAAGCGTGTTCTCCCTGGCCGCCCATGTGGTCGAAGTCCAGCGCTGCCGGGGATTTGACCCCAAGCGGCTGCGCAATCCCAAAAATTTCCTGCCGCTTTTCATCCCGGTATTCCTGGCCCAGCTGCGCCGTTCCACGGACCTGGCCCTGTCCCTGGAGCTGCGCGGCATTTCCGGCGCGCCGCCGGCCAGGGCCTCGCGCTTGCCCCTTGGGGTCGGCGACGCCGTGCTGCTGGCGGCGGCCGTCGCCGTGTGGTTGCTGCCCTAGGGGCGCGCCTCTTAAAAATACGATAGTACTTTTAAAAAAACTTATGGTTTTGTTTATTATCTGCAAAATATCCGATGTGCTTTTGTGGACGCGACACTGGCGTCGAGTTCAGAACATGCCGTGCCCCCTAGTGGACGCAACAACAAACTGTAACCAGTTTTTTATTCGCAAAAAAACATAAATGTTTTTTTGCGAACGCCGCACGAGGGCGCTTGACGCCAACGAAACCGAAGCGGAAACACCAATGATCGCCTCGCCAAGGAGTTCTCATGATCCGTTGCGATGTCTGTGAGCGGCGCTGTCCGCTGGGACCGGACACCACCGGCTATTGCCGCATGTACCATGCCCCGCGCGGCCAGGTGGAGGAACGCTTTCCCGACCGTTGGTGCGCCTACGCCACGGCCCGCATGGAGACCATTCCCTTCTACCACGCCTGGCCCGGGGCGCGTTGCCTGGTGGTCGGCACGACCGGCTGCAATTTCGACTGCCGCTATTGCGCCAACGCCGAGGTGGTCAAGGTCGATCCGGCCGGGCAGCAGGACGTCATGCTCGACGTTTCGCCGGAAGATCTCGTGGCCGTGGCCCGAAAGCGCGGCTGCCGGGCCATCGTCTTTTCCGTCAACGAGCCCACCGTCTCCCTGCCGACCCTGGAGCGCGTGGCCGCCGTCGCCAAGACGGCCGGCCTGGTCATGGGTTGCCTGACCAACGGTTACGCCACGCCCGAAGGGACGGCACGCCTGGGCGCGATATTCGACTGCGTCAACGTGAGCCTCAAAGGCCTTTCGCCCCAGTTTTGCCGGAACTATCTCGGCGTGCCCGACGTGGGGCCGATCCTGCGCAACATCCAGGCCCTGGCCCGGACCACCCATGTGGAGGTGACCACCCCGGTCATTGAGGGCGTCAACAGCCACGAACTCGGCGAGATGGTCGACTTCCTGGCCGGGGTCGGGCCGGACGTTGCCTGGCACGCCTTCAGGCTGCTGCCGGAGTACAAGATGCGCCAGGAGGACTACCCGAGCGTGGCGGCCGTGGGCGCCCAGGTCGAGGCAGCCGCCCGGGGCAAATTGAACTACGTGTATTTTCACAATTTCATCGGCTCGCGCTGGGTCAACACCCTGTGCCCGGGCTGCGGCGAGGCCGTCATCGAACGCCACAGCCTGGGCTGCGGCGGCGACCGGCTCCAGGCCGTGCACTTGGACGGCACAGCCTGTCCGCGCTGCGGCGCGGCCGTCGCCCTGCGCGGCGACCCCGACCCGGCAACCGCCAAGGAGGCGTGCTCATGAGCCTGGCCATCCTCGACGCCCGCGAATGGCAGCAGACCGTGGACCTGCGCACCGGCCAACCCCGGGAAGCAAGCGGTCCCCTGGCCGACATGGTCGCCGGCCTCGTCGGCCGCCGGCCCTATCCCGGCGACCGCGACGCGACGTGCAACGACTGGGTGGCCGACGTCGCCCTGGAGATGGTCGAACGCTATGATCCCCGATTCGCGTTCTTGAGCTTCTCCGAGCAATACTATTCCCTGCGCCATTCGCCCCTGACCGAGGCCGAAGAGCAGGCCCGCATCGACGGGGCCTTCGCCGCCGTGGAACGGTTCGCCCGGGAGTCGGGCTTCACCGTGGTTGTCGTCGGCACAGGGGAACTCGTGCCCGCCGCCGTGCCCGTGGACCTGGAAGGCCTGGACGGACTGGTTGTTTCCAGCAACTGGTGCGCCCACTACGCCGGCCTCTACGACGCCTCGGCGGCGGACCTCGAAAAGCTGGCCAACCATCCGGCCATCGCCCAGGTGGCGGCCAAAGCCGACATCCTGACCCTTTTCGGCGGCACGGCCGCCGACGGGGAGCGCCTGCCGGAGCACATGGTCGCGGTCAAGGAAGGACACTATTTGAAGGGCACGTCCCTGCGCCGGCTGTACAAGATTCCCCAGCCAAGCCCGGTCATCCCCGTCAGTAACAACCTCGGGCCGGTGGCCTGCCTGACCGACATCCGGCCGGCGTTGCTTAACCTGCTTCGGACCGACAAGGTGGCCCTGGCCCTGGTCGAGGGCGTGGGTTGCCGGCAGTTTCCCCTGCCCTACCACACGTGCGCCAACGGCCGGGGCTGGTTCGCCTACGAACCCGGCGACGGCCAGTTCCTGGCCATAAGCAAAGGACGGCATAGCATCTTTGAGCACAACGGCGGCTACCGCTACTACCAGGACGACACAGACGACAAAGCCTATCCCTACTCCGGCTTTTTCAGCGAGATGCCGACCGGAACCATCGGCGAGGCCATCGCCGCGCGCAGCATCGCCGTGGGCAACCGCAGCATGTTCATGCATATGCTGACCGGCTGCGACATCGCCTGCGAATGCTTTGCCCGCAACCTCTACAATCAGGGCGTCATGGCCGTGATCCACCGCCAGGACAAGTACGCCGGGAAGTAGCGGCGATATTCATGGAGAAGGACGGCGACGCCGAGCGGTTTTTGGCCATCAGCCGGGAGGTCTTCGCCCCGCTCTATCCGTATTACGCCGCACGCTTCCTGGCCGCTTCGGGCATAAGCCGGGGCCTTTGCCTGGACGCTGGGGCTGGGCCAGGGCTCCTTGGCCTAGCCGTGGCCGAGGCGAGCCGCTGTCGGGTGGTCCTGGCCGACCGCTCCCCGGCCATGCTCCGGGCGGCGCGGGAGGAAATCGCCGCGCGCGGCTTGCCTGGCCGGGCAATGGTCCTTGGGACCGACGTCTCGGCCCTGCCCTTGGCCGAAGGCTGCGTCGATCTGGTGGTCAGCCGGGGTTCGGTCATGTTCTGGGACGACCTGCCGCAGGCCTTTGGCGAAATCCGGCGGGTGCTGGCCCCGGGTGGTCGGGCCTATATCGGCGGAGGCCTTGGGCCGCCGGCCATGCGGCGGGCCATCTGCCGGGAGATGGCCGGGCGCGATCCCCGCTGGCGGCAGGACGCCCCGCCGCCGCCCCGGCCGGGCACGGACCCCGACACCCAGGCGGCCGCCTTGCGGGCCGCCGGCATCCACTATTTCGCCATCGACCCCGACGACGCCGGCCACTGGATCGTCTTCGGCAAGTGATGCGGGCCTAGCGTCGCTAGGCCCTTAAAAAACACGATCGTAATTTTAAGAAAAATAAATGATTTTAGTTCGTTGACGACAAACCACCATAGGCGCTTTTCGCGAACGCGACACGGGCTCCGTCGCGCCGCCTCCCACGCCCGCGTTTCGGCGCGCAAGGCGCATGTGCCGCCACGCGCCTTATCCCGGCGAACATCCCTGCCGCATCCTTGAAAGAACGCCCGGCAGCGTTTCGGGCGCAACGCGTGCCCGGCTTCGTCCCCGCCCCCTCCCTGCTTTTTGGGGTCGCCTCCGGGCGAAGCCCGGGAGGACTGATCCTGTGTCCAGCCCCCCGACATGTGTTTTGCCGTTCAGACTTTTTTTCCGAACAGATGCCGCAAAATCGAACAAATGATCCACCGGTTCCCAAATTTGTCAAACCCGACCACGACAGCGGCAATCCCCCGCCCGCAGCAACAATACGATCTCTCTGGAAAAATCGTAGCCATGTAAACCAGGAGCCGACCATGATCATTGCCCACGCTTTTGTGTGGACCTCCTGTCGTTTTTTCGAAGCGCTATTGACGCACCCGCATAACAATTGTACTCATTGGTCACCAAAAGTTCACACGCCAAACCCGGCCCAGGACCCTCGGAGCCTGCCATGACCACCCCAGACGACAGCGAACACCAGCTCATCTCCAGGGTCGCCTGGCTGTACTTCAAGGAAGAGCTCACCCAGGCCGAAATCGGCGAACGCCTCGGCATCACCCGCATCAAGGTCAACCGCCTGCTCCAGGCCGGACGCGAAGCCGGTCTCATCCGCGTCGTCATCAACACCGCCTTCAAGGACTGCGTCGCCCTCGAAGCCGGGCTGGCCAAGGAATACGGACTGGCCCGGGCCATTGTCCTGCCCACCCCCGAACGCGGCGGACGCTACTACTACGACGCCATCGGCCGCCCGGCCGGCGAATACGCCTCGATCCAGCTCCAGGACGGCCAGTCCATCGGCGTGGGCTGGGGGCACACCATCCGCTCGGCCATAAACGGTATGGCCGTGCGCAACTTCCGCGACATCTCCGTCACCTCCCTCTATGGCGGCGTGCCCCGAAGCCCGGTCAATCCCTTCGACTCCACGGCCATGTTCGCCCGAAAGCTCTCGGCCGCCGTGTGCAACCATCTGCCCGCCCCCATGTTCGTCTCCACCCCGGAAGTACGCGACACCATCGCCGCCCAGCCCTTTTTCCGCACCTTTTATAAGGAAGCCCTGGCCGTGGACATGATCCTGACCGCCGTCGGCGACATGACCGCCCAGGCCACCAACATCGCCCTGGGGGCCATCAGCCTTGACCAGCGCCGTGAGCTGGCCCGGGCCGGAGCCGTGGGCGAATTTTTCGGCCGCTTCCTCGACGCCGAGGGCAACGTCCTCGACCACGAGGTCAACCATTGCAGCATGTCGCCGGATTTCGGCGGCCTGCTGAGAGTCCCGCACATCGTCCTCGTGTCCGGAGGCATGGCCAAGGTCCCGATCCTCCAAACCATCCTGCGCCGGGGCTACGTCCACGTCTGCGTCACCGACGCCCAGACGGCGCAAAGCCTTCTCGACGCGTAACAAGGCGGTATCATGAACAGACAAAACAACATCAATCGGCTGCGCCAAGGCGGCCCATTCGATCTGGTCGTCATCGGCGGCGGGGCCACCGGCTGCGGCATCGCCCTGGACGCCGCCACGCGCGGCCTGAGCGTAGCCTTGCTGGAACGCGACGACTTCGCCCAGGGCACCAGCAGCAAAAGCACCAAGCTCGTCCACGGCGGCGTGCGCTACCTCGAAAAGGCCGTCAAGAAGCTCGACAGAGCCCAGTTCGACCTGGTGCGCGAGGGGCTTCGCGAACGCGGCCGGCTGCTGCGAAACGCGCCGCATCTGGCCCACGCCATCCGGCTCATGACCCCGGTCAAGACCTGGCGCGAGGCCGCCTACATCTACGCGGGACTCGTGCTCTACGACATGCTCTCCGGCTGCCTGTCCCTGGGCCGCAGCGCCATAGTCAGCAAAAAAAAGGCCGCCAAGCTCTTCCCCCAGCTCAACCTCGACGGCTACGTGGCCGCCGTCATCTACAGCGACGGCCAGTTCAACGACGCCCGCATGGCCGTGACGCTCGCCCGCACCGCCGCCTCCTACGGCGCGGTCTGCGCCAACCATGTCGAGGTCACCGGCCTGGTCAAGCAGGGCGGCCGCGTCTCGGGCGTCACCGTGCGCGACCGCCTGGACGGCCAGGAGTTCACCATCGCCGCCAAGGGCGTGATCAACGCCGCCGGCCCCTTTGCCGACGCCATCCGGCGCATGGACGACCCGGCTGTCGCTCCCATGCTCAAGACCAGCTCCGGCATCCACATCCTGCTGCCGGCCGACGTCGCCCCCCGCGACCTGTCGCTCATGATCCCCAAGACCGAGGACGGCCGCGTGCTCTTCATGATCCCCTGGCAGGGGTTCGTGCTTTTCGGCACCACCGACGAGCCCGCGCCCATCGAAACCGACCCGGCTCCCGAGCGCCGCGACATCGACTACCTCTTGCGCTACGCCAGCGCCTACCTACGCCGTCCCGTCTCCCGCGACGACGTGCTGGCCGTGTGGAGCGGCCTGCGCCCCCTGGTCTTTAATCCCAACAAGAAAAACACCCAGGAACTGGCCCGCTCCCACGTCATCGACATCAGCGCCTCGGGACTCCTCACCATGACCGGCGGCAAATGGACGAGCTACCGCAGCATGGCCGAGGAAGCCGTGGACGCCGCCTGCCGGACGTTTTGCCTGGGCCAGTCCCGCCCCTGCGCCACCCAGGAGCTGCGCCTGCTTGGCTCCCGGGCCTACCTGCCCGAAGGCTGGCGCGATCTGGCCCGCCGCGAAGGCGTGGCCGACGATCTGGCCCGTTCCCTGTGGACCCTTTACGGCGACGAGGCCGCGGAAGTCGTACGCCTGGGCCGCGACGAGAACCTGCTCGCGCCGCTGCATCCCGAACACCCCTACGTCGGCGCGGAAGTGGCCTTTGCCGTGCGCCGCGAAATGGCCCAACACGTGGGCGACGTGCTCCTGCGCCGCCTGCCCCTTGGGCTGCTCAACATGCGCCACGCCACGCAGGCCGCTGCGGCCGTGGCCGACATCATGGCCCGCGAGCTCGGCTGGGACGAGGCGCGGCGCGACAGCGAAGTGGAAAACGCCTGCCGGCTGCTTGCCGCCTGGTTCGCCGGGCGGGAGGATCAGGCCGCCACGCAGGTCCAGAACGGCTAGGGAAGGTCTGGGTAAAACCGCCGCTTCCCGTCCCGCCAGGAGGGCAGCGGCCAACGACGCAAATGGAGGAGGGGTTACATGAGCAACGAGTCGTCACTGGGCAGGGAAATGCTGTCCGAATTCATGGGGACCATGGTTCTCATCCTGTTCGGCGCAGGCTGCGTGGCCATGAAAGTGTTCTTTGGGGACGCGCTTAACGTCACCTGGGACACCATCACCTTTGGCTGGGGTCTGGGCGTGCTGTTCGGCGTTCTGGCCAGCCTGCGCTCGGGCGCCCACATCAACCCGGCCGTAAGCCTGGCCCTGGCCCTCACCGGCCGTTTCCCCATGAAAAAGGTTCTGCCCTACGCCCTGGCCCAGACCGCCGGCGGCTTTGCCGGCGCGGCCCTGGTTTTCACCGATTTTCACGCCAAATGGGTCCTGTTCGATCCCCAGCTGGTCAAGACCGCCGGCATCTTCTGCACCTTCCCGGCCGTGCCGGGCTTCTGGCCTGGCTTCATCGACCAGATCATCGGCACCGCCATCCTCATGTTCGGCGTCCTGGCCATCGGCGACTTCGCCGCCAAGAACAAAAACGGCTGGCTCGGCCCCATCGCCGTGGCCATGCTCGTCATGGCCATCGGCATGAGCCTTGGCGCCATGAACGGTTACGCCATCAACCCGGCCCGTGACTTCGGACCCCGCTTCTTCGCCCTGGTGGCCGGCTTCACCCAGCCCAACCTCATGGACGTGAGCATCGTGCTCGTGCCTATCATCGGCCCGCTTATCGGCGGCCCCCTTGGCGCGCTGATCTACGACAAGACCACCGGTTCGCTCAACAAGGATCTCGAAGCCTAGGAGGCGTACACCCATGGCCAATTACATTCTCTCCCTCGACCAGGGCACCACCAGCTCCCGCGCCATCCTTTTCACCCGCGAAGGCGACATCAAACAGATCGCCCAGAAAGAATTCACCCAGATCTACCCCCAGCCGGGCTGGGTCGAGCACAACGCCAACGAGATCTTCGACACCCAGTCCTACGTCATGCGCGAGTGCCTGCAGTTCGCCGGCGTGGACGCCTCGGACGTGGCCGCCATCGGCATCACCAACCAGCGCGAAACCACCGTTGTCTGGGACAAGAAATCCGGCGCGCCCATCCACAACGCCATTGTCTGGCAGGACCGCCGCACCGCCGGGTTCTGCGACGAACTCAAGGCCAAGGGCCTGGCCGACGTCATCCGCCAGAAAACGGGCCTCGTCATCGACGCCTACTTCTCCGGCACCAAGGTCCGCTGGATCCTCGACAACGTGCCCGGGGCCCGGGAAAAGGCCGAAAAGGGCGAGTTGCTCTTCGGCACCATCGACTCCTGGCTCATCTGGAACCTGACCAAGGGCGCGGTCCACGTCACCGACGAGTCCAACGCCAGCCGCACCCTGCTTTTCAACATCAATACCGGAGCCTGGGACGACGAGCTGCTGGCCATCATCGGCGTGCCCGCCGCCATGCTGCCCCGGGTGTCCAAGTCCTCGGAAGTCGTGGGCGAAATCCACCCCGAATTCCTGGGCAAGGCCCTGCCCATCGCCGGCAACGCCGGCGACCAGCAGGCCGCCACCTACGGCAACGCCTGCCTCAAGGAAGGCATGGCCAAGAACACCTACGGCACCGGCTGCTTCATGCTCATGAACACCGGCAAGGCCCCCCGCCCCAGCAACAACAACCTGCTGACCACCATGGCCTGGGCCACTCCGTCCGGCCGCTACTTCGCCCTGGAAGGCAGCGTGTTCATCGCCGGCGCCGTGGTCCAGTGGCTGCGCGACGGCCTGGGCATCATCCAGAGCGCCCCGGAAGTCGAACAGCTGGCCCTGTCCGTGCCCGACAACGGCGGCGTCTTCCTCGTGCCGGCCTTTGCCGGACTTGGCGCGCCCCACTGGGACCAGTACGCCCGCGGGGCCATGGTCGGCATCACCCGCGGCGCCACCAAGGCCCACATCGCCCGCGCCGCCCTGGAGTCCATCGCCCTGCAGACCCTTGACATCATGGACTGCATGCAAAAAGACGCCGGCATCAAGCTCGACACCCTTCGGGCCGATGGCGGAGCCACCCGCAACAACCTGCTCATGCAGTTCCAGGCCGACGTCCTGGGCGTGCCCGTCGAACGCCCCATGGTGACCGAAACCACGGCCCTGGGCGCGGCCTACCTGGCCGGCTTGGCCGTCGGGTTCTGGAAGAGCGAGGAAGAGATCGCCGCCATGTGGCAGCTCGACCGCCGCTTCGAACCCAACATGGCCCAGTCCGACCGCGAAAAGCTTCTCCACGACTGGCAGCGCGCCGTGGCCCGCAGCAAGGCCTGGATCGAAGCCTAATTCTGAACAATCCCGCATCCGACGCCAAGGGGCGCGACCCACCCGGTCGCGCCCCTTTTTTTGGCTTGCGAAACGCCGCCGATTCTGCTCCCATCCGTCTCGACAGGAGCCCCATTTCTCGCCCCGCCACAGCCTGAGGCCCCCATGACGACCAATCACGACGATACCGAAGCTTTAGCCCGGCTCGATCAACCCTCGCGGCTTTTCGTCGAGACGACCTCGCGCTGCAACCTGCGCTGCGCCATGTGCGTCAAGCATTCCGGCCACGGCGTCCAGGCCGAGGGCGACATGTCGCCGGAAACCTTTCGCGCCCTGGAACCGGCATTCCCCCACCTCGACGCCCTGGTCTTGAACGGCATCGGCGAACCCCTGCTCCACCCCCGCCTGGAGGCGTTCATCCAGACCGCCAAACGGGCCATGCCGTCCACCGGCTGGGTCGGGTTTCAAACCAACGGCCATCTCCTTTCCCGGGCCCGGGCCACGTCGCTTTTCGCTGCCGGCTTGGACAGGATCTTTCTTTCCGTGGACGCCGCTTCCCAGGAACTTTTCCAAGCCGTCCGGGCCGGCGGGAGCCTGGGCCATGTGGAACGCGCCCTGGCCGCCCTGGCCGAAGCCCGAAAGAACCATCCGGGGCACAAACTGGAAGTCGGCGCGGAATTCGTGGTCATGCGGGACAATCTGGCCGAGCTGCCGAACCTCGTCTCCTGGCTGGCCGACAGAGGCGCAAGCACTCTGGTCGTGTCCCACTTGCTGCCCTTTAGCGCCGCCATGGCGAATCAGCCGGTCTTTGGCGTCAACACGCGGCAGGCCAGGCAATACTACGAAGCGTGGTCGGACACGGCCCAGGACAACGGACTGTCCCTGGACCAATATTTCAAGATTGCCTGGAAGTATCACAAGACCCCGCAAGAACAGCGGCTTGTCGATTTCGTCCAAGAGATGGTGTTTACAGCCGTAAAACACGACATCCCCTTTCAGGTGACCAACAGCATCATCGGCGAGGATCTGCGCCAGACGGAAGACGTCTTCGGGCAGGCCCAAACCGTGGCCGGGCGGCTTGGCCTCAGGCTTGTCCTGCCGCCGGTCCGGCCGGTCAGCGGCCAGGCCTGCCTGGGCGTCAAACACGGCGGAATGTTCGTGGCCTGGGACGGCAGGGTCTCGCCCTGTCATTTTCTGTGGAGGAGCTTTTCCTGTCATTTCTACGGCCGCGAAAAACAGGTCGGCCACAAGGTTTTCGGGGATCTGACACGGCAGTCCCTGTCCGCCGTCTGGAACGACCCGGCCTACACGGCCTTCCGCGCCGACGTGCTGCGCCGGCGCTACCCCCATTGCCCAAGCTGCAACGTCTACCCTTGCGAGGACATCAACAGCCTCGATTTTGAAAACGATTGCTACGGCGAGACCGTCCCTTGCGGCGACTGCCTCTGGAGCATGGGGCTTTTGCAGTGCATGGGGCAGGAAGACCTTGACGGCGAGTTCCAGGAAGACGCCTCGGGGCCGGGCGATGCCCTGCCCTGCGGCCGGTTCCGGCTTGAGGCGCGAAGCGGCGGTCTGCCGCCCTCTTGACTTGACGCGGCAAGCCCAGCGCCCGGCCTGCAGCCGGGCCTCCCCGACGCCGGACAGGCCTCGGTTCGCAAACCCGCCCGCCAAAGCGCGGCCAGGCGCGTCGAAGCCGTTTTCCCGGCGAAACGCGGGCCGTGCAAGACGGCTGCCGTCCGCCTCTCTTTCGGTTCAGCCCAGAGCCCGCTCCACAATGGCCGTCAGCTCGGCCGTGGTCAGCACCAGGGGATTGCCCTGCATGCTGCTGGCCCGGGCCGCCTTCTCCACCACCAAGGGAATGTCGGCGTGGGTCAAGCCCAGAGCGGCCAACGTCGGCGCGCCCAAGCGGCGGCACAAGGCTTCCAGCCAGACGGCCCCGTCCTCGGGAGAGGCATCCGCCCGGCCGGTCAGCATGGCCGCCGCCTCGGCATAGGCGGCCAGCCGCCCCGAACCCGGTTCGCGCTGCCGCAGCGCGGCGATGTTGACCGCGACCACGGCCGTCAACAGGCTGGCGCAGACCTGCCCGTGGGGCGCGGCGAAAAGCCCGCCGATGGGCGCGGCAAACCCGTGCACCGCCCCGAGCTTGGCGTTGGCCAGGGCCAGGCCGCCGTACAGGCTGGCCAGGGCCATCCCCTCCCGGGCGGCCATGTCCGCCCCGTCGTCGTAGGCGGCGGCCAGACAGCGCGCGGCCAGACGCAAGCCGTCGCGGCACAAGGCGTCGGTCATGGGATTGGCCTTGATGGAAACAAAGGACTCCAGCAATTGCGTCAGCGCGTCCAGCCCCGTGGCGGCGGTCACGGCCGGCGGCATGGAGACCGTCAGCTCGGGATCGACCAGGGCCACGGTGGGCAGCATCATGACCGAGCGCAGGCTCACCTTCACCCGCTCGCCAGGGGCCGTCAGCACGGCGTTGGCCGTGGCTTCGGCCCCGGTGCCGGCCGTGGTCGGCACGGCCACATGGGGCAAGGGCCGCTGGGTGATGGGCCGCCCGGCCCCCACCACTTCCAGATAGTCGTACGGATCGCCGGGATTGGTCGCCAGGGCGGCTACGGCCTTGCCGGCGTCGAGGGCCCCGCCGCCGCCAACGCTGACGACAACGTCGCAGCCGGCCTCACGACACAGGACGACGCCGGCCTTGGCCACGTCCACCGAAGGCTCGCCGGCCACGGAAAAGACCGTCACCCCAAGGCCGGCGGCCTCAAACGCCTGGACCAACCCGGCATGGCGGCCGGGACTGGCCCCGACGACGAGCAGCAGGCGTTTGCCCAAAGGTGCGACAAGAGACGGCAGGCGCGCGGCCTGGCCGGGACCAAACACAATCTTGGCCGGTGCGGCGAATTCGAAGTTCATGGCCCCACCATGGCCTCGGCCCTTCCTCCAGGCAACCCCCTGCCCGCCAAAAAAGGAACCCCCCGGCCGGGTTAAGCGGGGGGTCCCAAGGGAGCCCGGGAGGGTAACCGGGCAAAACTTCGGCGCGGCTCGCGGCAGGGTGCTCCCCGCGCCGAAGACGGCAGCTTGAGGATGCCTCCGGCGGCCAGGAGAGGCGCTGCCTCTCCTGGACCTCTCCGCCGGGGGCCTGAGGCCCCCGGACCCCCCACATAATGGGGGAAAGGCTATTGATGACGGACTGGAGATCCCGAGCTGGCCCGGGCCTAGCCGTTACTCTTCTTCAGCCTGGCGCTTGAGCCGGGCCATGAGGTCGATGCGAAACTCCTTGCGATCCAATGCCACCATGTACGGGTTGTCGGAAAACCGCAGCGAATCCACCGGGCAGGTCTTGGCGCATTGGCCGCAAAGACTGCACAACGAGAAATCCACGATCACCGCGCCGGGCGTCTTGCTGCCCTTCTGCGGAGCCGGCCCCATGGCCACTGGCGCGTCCTGCTCCCCTTCCTTGGCCGGAACCGGACACAGGATGGTCAGGCAATCCGACGGACAGGCCTTGACGCAGGCCCCGCAGGCCACGCAGCGCGGCACGGACGGGTCGTCTTCCTTGCCCACGAGTTCGACATGGCCCCGGAAGGTCGACAGGTTGTCGACCTCTTGCTTGGGATAGATCACCGTCACTTGCGGCTGGCAAAAGGCCTTGCCCGTGATGCCAAGGCCGACAAACAGGCTTTTGAGGCCGGTACAAGCTTCCTCGAACAGTGCACTCACCGACATGTCAGCCTCCGATGCCCTTGATGATGACCACCAGCGCCAGATCGATGATCGCCAGCGGCGTGAGCCACTTCCAGCTGAGATTGAGCAGCTGGTCGAAACGCACGCGGGGATAGGTCCAGCGCATCCAGATCATGAGCAGCAAAATGGCGTAGACCTTGACCAGAAACCACAGGATGCCGGACAAAAACGGCCCCTGCCAGCCGCCGAGAAACAGCGCGGCGGCAACGCCCGAAACCACGATCATGTTGGCGTATTCGGCCAGGAAGAACAGGCCAAAGCCCATGCCGGAATATTCCGTGTGGAAACCGGCCGTCAGTTCGGATTCGGCCTCGGGCAAATCGAAGGGCGCGCGGTTGGTCTCGGCCACGGCGCAGACCAGGAAGATGAAAAAAGCCAGCGGGTTCTGCACGCCGTACCACTGCCAGGGCCAGCCGCCCTGCTTGCCCGTGATCTCGTAGAGATCCAGCGACCCGGCGGTGATGGCGACAGACATGACGGCCAGAAGCAGCGGCACTTCGTAGGCCACGGACTGGGCCACGGCCCGGGCCGCGCCAAGAAGGCCCCATTTGTTGTTGGAGCCCCAGCCGGCCAGGATCAGCGACAATACGCCCAGCCCCGAGAAGGCCAGGATCAGCACCAGGCCGATGTTCAGGCGCATGGGCGCGAGGTCGGGATCAAAGGGCAGCGGCAAAAAGCACACCGTCACCGGGGCGAAGGCCAGAAGCGGCGCGGCCCAGTAGAGATACTTGTCCGCGCCGGCCGGCATGGCCAGCTGCTTGCCCACGAGTTTGACCGCGTCCACGATGGGCTGGAGCAGGCCGTAGGGGCCGACATGCAGGGGGCCGGGCCGCAACTGCACATGGCCGGCCACCTTGCGCTCCACCCAGACGAGGACGAGGCCGTTTAAGCCCACGAAGGCGAACACGCACAACAGCCCGACGACGAGACGCGTCAGGGGATGGTCGAAGCTCAAAAGGTCGGGGCTCATCGGTCAATCTCCGGGATGACGAGGTCCAGGCTGCCCAGGATGGACACGGCGTCGGCCAGAAGGGTTCCCCTGGCCAGCTCGCAGAAGACGCTCAGGTTGGAGAAGCCCGGGGCGCGCAGCTTCACGCGGTACGGCTTGGGGCCGCCGTCGGAGCGCACGTGGACGAGGATCTTGCCGCGCGCGCCTTCCACGGCGTAGCAGGCCTCGCCCTTGGGGGGCTTCAGGGTCTTGGGGGCCTTGGCCGAACAGGGACCGTCCGGCAAGTTGGAAACGGCCTGGTCAATGATGTCGCAGCTCGTTTCCAGCTCGTCCATGCGCACCATGTACCGGGCCATGGCGTCGCCCTGGCTGTAGGCCGGGATGCGGAAGTCGAACTTGCCGTAGACGCTGTAAGGTTCGGCCCGGCGGGTATCCACAGGCGCGCCCGAGCCCCGGAGGACCGGTCCCGTGGCCCCGTAGCGGCGGGCCAGGTCCACATCCATCTCGCCGATGCCTTCGCAGCGGCCGCGCAGGATCACGTTGTCCGTGACCAGATCGCGGTACATGGGCAACCGCGAGCGCAGATGCTTGGTGAAGGCCAGGCAGCGGGAAGCGAAGTCGTCCGGCACGTCGTTGTAGACGCCGCCGAAGGTGAAGTAGGAATAGGTCAGGCGCGAGCCGGTGACGGCCTGCAGGATGTCCAGGAGGATTTCCCGGTCGTCGAAGGCGTACATGATGGGGGTAAAGGCCCCGAGGTCGAGGAGATAGGCCCCCCACCACAGGAGGTGGGAGCTTATGCGGTTGAGTTCGGTGACGGCCACGCGGATATGTTCGCCGCGCTCGGGCACCTCGATGCCGGCCAGGCGTTCCACGGCCCCGGCGTAGGCCCAGTTCCAGGCCATGGCGTGGAGGTAGTCCACCCGGCCCATGTTGGGCATGAACTGGAAGTAGGTCTTTTGTTCGGCCATCCACTCGTGCATCCGATGGATGTAGCCAAGCACGGGTTCGGCCCGCACGATGTACTCGCCGTCGAGTTCGAGCAGGATGCGCAGCACGCCGTGGGTGGACGGGTGCTGGGGGCCCATGCTCAGGATCAGCTTGTCTTCGGTGGGACCCGGCTCGAAGCGCACCGACGAGGGGTCGCGCGGCAGTTGGGCGGTGTCAAAGGCTTGCATGCGTCCTCCGCGCCTTAGGCGTCTTCGGTCTTGGCCGTTTTGACGGCCTTGACGGCGGCGGGTTTGGGCTTTTCCGCCTCGGGCTCGGCCAGGCCGCAGTCCACGAGGTAGCCAAGGGGCATGAGGTCGGCCAGGGACTTGCGGGCCTTGTCGGCCTTGACCAGCGGATGTCCCTCGAAGTCCTCGGGCAACAGCAGATAGTGCAGGTTGGGGTGGCCTTCGAAGCGGATGCCGTAGAAATCGAAGCATTCGCGCTCGTGCCAGTCCGCGCCCGGGTAGACGCCGCTTATGGTCGGCAGGCTCGGGGCGTCGTGGGGGATCATGGCCCGCACCACGAGGCGGTTGGCGCCGTCCAGCAGGCTTAGGTGGTAGGTGATCTCGAAGCCGTCCTGCAGGTCGGAGGCCATGACGTCTTCGAGCAGATAGCCTTCGGCGTCGAGGACTTCCATGGCCTGAACAACCTTGGCGGCCTCCACGGTGACGGACAAGGTCATGCCGGTTTTGGCATGGTCCATGGGCGCGGAGCACACCGGCCCCATCTTGGCGACAAAGGCCGGGATCATGACTGGCCTCCCTGGGGAACCTGCCACCAGCGCCGTCCGGTCATCTTCTGCTGGATGGCGAAAAGGCCTTCCAGCAACGCCTCGGGACGGGGCGGGCAACCGGGCACGTACACGTCGACCGGAATCAGCGTGTCCACGCCCTGGATGACGTTGTACTGGTTTTCGATGTTGAACGGGCCGCCGGAGATGGCGCAGTTGCCCAGGGCCATGACGTAGCGCGGGGCCGGCATCTGCTCGTAGAGCCGCACCACGGCCGGGGCCATCTTCTTGTTGACCGTGCCGGCCACGATCATGAGGTCGGACTGGCGCGGCGAGGGCCGGAACACTTCCGCGCCGTAGCGGGCGATGTCGAAGCGCGCCATGCCCACGGCCATCATTTCGATGGCGCAGCAGGCCAGGCCGAAGGTCATGGGCCAGATGGACATGGCCCGGCAGACGTCCACCAGCTTCTGGACCGCCGGCTGGGCGATCAGGGCCGGATCGACCGTATTTACGGCCGGGGCGAGACTTGGATTTTGCGGGGCCATGTGAACACTCCCTTGCGCATGAAGTAGACGACGGCGGCGGCCAGCACCGCCAGAAACACCAACAGCTTAAACGTCGTGGCCAGTCCCTGGGGCGAGGCGTAGGCGGCCGCCACCGGGAAGAGGTAGAGGATGTCCACCTCGAAGGCCAAGAAGATCAGGGCGTAGAAGTAGTAGTTGATGCCGAATTTGATCCAGGAGTTGCCGTGGGTGGGCACGCCGCACTCGTAGGATTCGCCCATGGCCCCGCCGTGCGCCTTGGGGGCGAGCAGCAGCGAGCCGACCAGCGGGCCTGCGGCAAAAAGGATGCCGCCCAGGAAAAAGAGCAGTATCGCCGCTTGCAGCCAAGTGAAAACCATGCGTCCTCTCCTCCTTTCGAAGTTGCGGTAACCGTGTCTTTAGGCGTTTGGACGCACGGTTACGGATGCAGCTGCCCGGCCGCCTGGGCGGCCAGATCGTACATGGGCGCGGGCAGGATGCCGAGCAGCAGCACCAGCACGGCCAAGGCCCCGCCAAAGATCAGGTAGCCGCGCGGCCAGACGATGGCCGGCGCGTCGGATTCGCCGGTGTAGGCATGGCGCACCAGACCCAGGTAGTAGTAGATGGAGATGGCCGTATTGAGCACGGCCACGATGACCAGCCAGTGGTAGCCCTGGTCCCAGGCGGCCGAGAGCAAAAACAGCTTGCCGGCGAAACCGGCGGTGGGCGGCAGCCCGACCAGGGAGAAGGCGGCCACGGCCAGGATCATGGCCAGGGCCGGGGCGCGCTTGTACAGGCCGTCGAGGTCGCCCAGGCTCGGGTTCTCGTCGTTTTTGGCGATGGCGCACACGACGTAGAAAGCGGCCAGGTTCATGAGGATGTAGGCCAGGCTGTAGAAGGCGGCGGCCGACATGCCGGCGGCCGAGCCGGCGGCCAGGCCCAGCATGACGTAGCCGGCGTGGGCCACCGAGGAGAAACCGAGCAAGCGCTTCAGGTCGCGCTGGACCAGGGCGGCCAGGTTGCCGGCGGTCATGGACACCGCGCCGAGGATGGCCAGGATGGTGGTGACCTCAAGATGCGGGGCCACGAAGGCGGCCAGCCGCACCAGCACCACCACGGCCCCGAGCTTGGGAATGGTGGCCACGTAGGCGGCGGTTTCGTTTTTCGCGCCCTGGTAGACGTCCGGGCACCAGAAGTGGAACGGGAACAGCGCCAGCTTGTAGAAGAATCCGGCCAGGAACAGGGTCAAACCAATGACGGCCATGGGCGCGTCGGCAAAGCTCCAGGACGTGGCGGCCAGCCCCGACAGGTAGGTCGTGTGCTTGGCCGCGATGATGTAGGACAGGCCGAAAAGCGCCAGGGCGGTCACGGCCGCGCCAAAGAGGATGTACTTGATGCCGGCCTCGGCCGCCCGGCGGTCCTTGCCGCGCAGGGGAATCAGGGCATAGAGGCTGTAGGAGGACAGCTCCAGGGCCAGATAGAGGGTGATGAGCTCCACGCACGAGGCGAGCAGCATCAGCCCCCAGGCCGACAAGGCCAGGAGCATGAAGTAGTCCGGGGTCAGGTCCTTGCCTTCCTTGTTGCCGGCGGCGATGCCCGTCACCACGGCGAACCCGAAGGCGATGAGCAGTTTAAAGAACTGCGACAGGCCGTCGAGCTTGTAGGCGGCGTAGAGGAACTCGCCGCGTTCGCCCAGGGCGAAAAGCGCGGCCAGGACACCAAGGCCGGCGGCGGCGGGCAGCCAGGAGGCCACCGACTGCTTCTTGTCGCTAATGCTGGCGACAAAAAGGGCGCACACCAGACCCAAAAGCCACAGTTCGGGCAGAAGCGAGAAGATGCTCATGGATGCTCCTTGGAGACGGCGTCGGCGGCCTCGGCCACGGCCAGGGGCGCAGCCAGGTTAAACCGCTCGGCCATGGACATGTCCTTGGTCAGTCCCATGGCCGTGTTCTTGGCCTCCATGACGGACAGCACCCGCGTGATGGAGGGCTCGATGGTTTTGATGCACAGGGCCGGGGCCAGACCGATGTAGAAGACCAGGATGCCCAAGGGAGCCAGGGCCGCCCATTCGCGCAGCCCCAGGTCGCCCCAGGACGGCTTGTAGGCGGCCGGTTCGCCCCAGGTCACCCGCTGGAGCAGGCGCAGCATGTAGGCGGCGGCCAGCATGGCTCCGGGCACGGCGGCAAAGCCGACCCAGGGGTTGCCCTGGAAGGCCCCGATAAGGACCAGCACCTCGCCCACGAAGCTGTTGGTGCCGGGGAAGGCCAGGGAAGACAGGGAGAAGACGCCGAACAGGAACATGAAGGCCGGCATGAATTTGCCCAGCCCCTGGTTGTCGGCGATCTCGCGACTGTGGCTTCTCTCGTAGAGCAGGCCGATCATCATGAACAGGCCGCCGGTGGTGATGCCGTGGTTGAGCATCTGCAGGATCGCGCCGGACACGCCCTTGACGCTGAACAGGAAGATGCCGAGCGTCACAAAGCCCATGTGCCCCACCGACGAGTA
The DNA here is from genome assembly GCA_002482565.1 of Solidesulfovibrio magneticus. Lineage (GTDB taxonomy): Bacteria > Desulfobacterota > Desulfovibrionia > Desulfovibrionales > Desulfovibrionaceae > Solidesulfovibrio > Solidesulfovibrio magneticus_B. The sequence goes on along the minus strand of DLGG01000045.1, from coordinate 23,487 downwards.
GGCGATGAGCTTTTTGATGTCCGTCTGCCCCAGCGCGATGCAGCCGCCGTAGATGATGCCGGCGATGGACACGGCGATCAAAAGCGGCGCGAAGGTCTCGGACGCGGCCGGGGTCAGGGGCAGGCAGAAGCGCAGGAAGCCGTAGGTGCCCATCTTTAAGAGAATGGCGGCCAGCAGCACGCTGCCGGCGGCCGGGGCCTCGACGTGGGCGGCGGGCAGCCAAGTGTGGAACGGGAACATGGGCACCTTGATGGCAAAGGCCAAGGCCATGGCCAGGAAAGCCCAGAACTGGAACTTGAAGGCGTAGCTCTTTTCCATCAGCTCCGGAATGGAGAAGGTGCCGCCCACCTGCCGGAAAGCCACGATGGCGGCCAGGAGCAAGGTGGAGCCGGCCAGGGTGTAGAGGAAGAACTTGATGGAGGCGTAGCGCCGCCGGGGTCCGCCCCAAACGGCGATGAGCAGGTACATGGGGACCAGCATGGCCTCCCAGAAGACGTAGAACAGGACAAAGTCCAGCGCCGCGAACACCCCGATGCACGAGGCGGTCATGAGCAGCAGGCAGACGTGGAACTCGGTTACGCGCTTGGCGATGTAGGTCCAGGACCCGAGCACGCACAAGGGCAGCATGAGCGCGGTTAAAAGGATCATGTAGAGGCTCAGGCCGTCCACGCCCATATGGTAGGTCATGCCCAGGGCCGGCAGCCAGTCGGCCTTTTCCACGAACTGGAAGGCCGCTCCGTCAGGGACATAGCCGAGAAGCGGCAAGGAAAGCAGACATTCGAGGATGCCGACCGCCAGGGTCGTCACCCGCACCGTCCACTCGCGGCGCATGAAAAGCAGCGCCACGGCGGCGACAAGCGGCACGACAATCAGCGCCGTCACCACAGGGAATCCGTTTTGGGTCATCATGAGTTTCGCTCCCTTCCCTGCCCGTTACCGCAGCCACACGGCCACGAACACGACCAGGCCGATGGCCACGGCGGCGGCCAGATAATCCTGCAACCGTCCGGTCTGGCTGCGGGCGACCGTCGCCCCGCCGACCTCGCGCACGCCCTTGGCCGAACCGTCCAGGACGCCGTCTATGACCTTGACGTCAAAGATGCTGGTGAGAAAGCCGGCCTCGATAAGGGCCTTGAGCCCGATCTTCTCGTAGACGTCGGTCCAGATGTTGTCGATGGCGGCGGCCGGCACGCTGACGAGCTTCACGAACCACCGGCCAATGAGGCGGTAGAGGATGTCGAAGTCGAGGTTGCGGCTGGCATGGGGCGGAATGATGGCCCGCATGAGGTAGAACCCAAGGCCGGTGAAGCCCAGGATCAGGCAGGCCTGCAGCACGTGCCAGGCGGTGTAGGGCTGGTAATCGGTGGGGTACGGCAATATCCCGTACAGCAGATCCGGGAACAGGCCCGTGCCCAGGCACAGCAAAGACGAGACGGCCATGCCCAGGTACATGTTCCAAGGGATGGGCTTTAATTCCACGGTGCTCTTGGGCTTGGCCCAGAAGGCGAAGTACGGCAGCTTTATGCCCACGGAAAGGAACGTGCCCACGGCGGCCAGTTCCATGCCCAGCGCCAGCCAGGTGCGATGGGCCTCGGCCGCGCCGGTGATGGTCATGGTCTTGGAGACGAAGCCGTTGAAAAGCGGCATGCCCGAGATGGAGACCGCGCCGACCATGTAGCAGATCATGACGAGCGGCAGCCGGGAGGCCAGGCCGCCAAGCTCGGTGAGCTTGGCCGTGCCGGCCGAGTACAGCAGGCAGCCCGCGCCCATGAAGAGCAGGCCCTTGTAAAGGATGTGGGCATAGGCGTGGGCGCAGGCCCCGTCGAGGGTCATGGCCGTGCCGATGCCGATGCCGCACACCATGTACCCGACCTGGGAGACGATGTGGTAGGACAGGATGCGCCGGGCGTTGTTCTCGATGGTGGCGTAAAAGACGCCGTAGAGGCACATGACCACGCCGGCCACGGCCAGGATGTCGAAGCCGGCGTAGGCCCGGGCCAGGACGTAGACGGCGGTCTTGGTGGTAAAGGCGCTCATGAAGACCGCGCCGGTGACCGTGGCTTCGGGGTAGGCGTCGGGCAGCCAGGCGTGCAGCGGCACGCAGGCGGCGTTGACCAAAAAGCCGATGAGGATGATGTAGTCGTAGTAGCGCGCGGCCTCGGGGGAGACGGCGGTGAAGGCGAAGGTGCCCAGTTCCGAGTAGCGCAGGAGCAGCCCGGCCAGGAGGAACAGGCCGCCGAAGATGTGGAACAGGAAGTAGCGGAAGCCGGCGGCCGTGGCGGCCTCGGTCTTACGCAGCCAGATGAGGAAGACCGAGCCGATGCTCATGACTTCCCAGAAGATAAACAGCGTAATGTAGTCGCCGGCGAACACGCAGCCAAACCCGCCGGCGATGTAGAGGCAGGCGGCCATGTGCTGGCCCCGGTCGGCCACGTGCAGGGCGTAGATGAAGCCGATGAGCGACTGGATGGCGAAGACGTTGGCGAAAACCAGGGCCAACGTGTCCACCCGGCCCAGGGACAGGGTCTGGCCGAGGTAGTGCAGGGTGGCCAGTTCGCGCGCGCCCTCGCCGCCGAAGGTCAAGGCCATGACCGAGAAGATGGCCAGCACCGGCGGAGCCAGGAGCAGCCAGCGCCAGGTCATGTAGCGCTCGTTGGAAAGGAAGGCCATGACCAGGGCCAGGGCCAGAAACCCGATGGAAGGATGGAGGAAATGGATCCCCGCGATCTGATCAAGGCCGGCCATTGTCATCCTCCGGACGCGCCAAAACGGGGTAGACGATCTTTTTGAGCACGTAGACCATGGCTATGGCCGCGCCCAGGGAAAACACGGCCCAGAAGCCGGGCAGGCCTTCGCCGACAAAGTGCGGATGATGGGGCGTTATAAAAAGGTTCAGAGCCACAAGCGCCCCGAGCACTGTAAACAAGGCCTTTTTCCAGGCGTCCGCCCTGGCCCTGGCCGCTTCGAGCCAGCTCCCCAGCAGTTGCGGTTCCCGCATGACGTCCTCCCTTGCTTTCCAAACGGCGCATTTTTTAGCGCCGGCAACTTTCGTTTCACGCGACCCCGGGTTTTGCCCCCGAGATCTCCAACCGCCCGGCTTCTCCCAGGCGGCCGGTCATGGCCACGACTCCCCTGCCCTTTCGCCGCGCGCGCCCGTTCGGGCTGCCGCGTCAGCGACTTGCCGGCGAAATACGGGCGTATTTCGCGGCGGGCTTGCCTAGAAGCCTCCGAACACGTCGGTGAACGAGCCGAAGGTTCCCGGGAAAAGCCCGAGCAGCACGGAGATCAGCGCCGTCAGGCAAAGGGGCACCACCATGACCATGGGGGCCTCCTTGAAGTGGGAATGATCCACGCCCTCGGCCGGGGGCCGGAAAAAGGCCCGATAGACCACCGGCACGAAGTAGCCGGCATTGAGGAGTGTGGAGGCAAGCAGGGCCAGCAGCAGGATGTACTGGTGGATGCTCACGGCCCCGTTGGCCAGGTACCATTTGGTGACAAATCCGCAGACCGGCGGCACGCCGATCATGGACAGGGCGGCCACGGCGAAAGCCCCGAACGTGAACGGCATCTTGCGGCCGATGCCGTCCATGAGCGGGATCTTTTTCAGGTGGGTGGCCACGTAGATCGCGCCGGCGGCGAAAAAGAGCGTGATCTTGGCAAAGGCGTGGTGGGCGATGTGCAGCAGCCCGCCCTTGACGGCCAGGGGCGAGAGCATGGCCACGCCGATGATGATGTAGGAAAGCTGGCTGACGGTGGAATAGGCCAGTCGGGCTTTGAGGTCGTCTTTGGTGAGCGCGATGATGGAGGCCACGACGATGGTGAAGGCGGCCAGATAAGCGGTGATGAGGCCCAGTCCCAGGTTGGACAGCAGGTCCACGCCGAAGCAGGACAGCATGATGCGCGACACCGAGAACACGCCGGCCTTGACCACGGCCACGGCGTGCAGCAGGGCCGAGACCGGGGTGGGCGCGACCATGGCCGAGGGCAGCCAGTTGTGGATGGGCATGAGCGCCGCCTTGCCCAGGCCGTAGAGGAACAGGAAGTAGGTGATGGTCACGAGCTTGGGATCGGCCCCCGGCGGGAACATGCCGCGCGAGATGTCGCCGAGGTTGAAGTCCAGGGTGCCGCACAGGACGTAGGTGAGGATCATGGCCGGCAGCAGGAACAGCTTGGAGGTGCCCATGAGGTACACCAAGTACTTGCGCGCGCCCTTGTACCCCTCTTCGTCCTGATGGTGGGCGACCAGGGGATAGGTGAAGACGGTGATGACTTCATAGAAGAGGTAGAGGGTGACCACGGTGCCGGAAAAGGCCACGCCGACCGCGCCAAAGATGGCCACGGCGAAGCAGAAGTAATAGCGCGTCTGGGCGTGCTCATTGAGCGAGCGCATGTAGCCGATGTTGTAGCTGGTGGCGAAAAACCACAAGAACGTGGCGACGATGGCGAAGATGAGCGACAGGCCGTCCACGGCGAAGGTGATGGAGACGCCGGGGAAGAAGGTGACGAGATGATAGGTCCAGATGACGCCGTCCAGGACGCCCGGGACCATGGACAGGACCGAGAAAAAGGCCAGGGCGGCGGCGGCAAAGGAGACGCCTTCCCGGACGTTGATGTTTTTACGCAGTCGCCACAAGACGATGGGGGCCAGGAACGTGACGACCAGGGGCAGGAGCACCCGGGCGCTTTCGACGGTTTGGACGTTGGCGGCCATGGACTACCCCTTGAGTTCGCTGGGGGCGTCCGCCGAGGCGTCCCCGAACCGTTTGGAAACAACCAAGACAATGGCCAGGACCAACGTGGCTTCGGCGGCGGCCAGTCCCATGACCAAAAGCGCCCCGAGCTGTCCGAGCACGGCGTCGGCCGAGGTCAGCTGGGCGGCGGCCACGATGGACAGGCCCGCGCCGTTTAACATCAGCTCCACGCCGATGAGCATGCCGACCAGCGTTCGCCGGGCGACCAGGGCGTAGAGGCCAAGGCCGAGCAGGAGCAGGGCCACGGTCTGGTAGAAGACAAGCGGATTCATTTGGCGGCTCCTCGCTTTTCAAAGGCCAGCAGCACCGCGCCGGCCATGGCGGCCAGGAGCACCACCGAAATGAGCTCGAAGGCCATGGTGTAGGGACCGAGCAGTCCGGCGCCGAGTTCGGCCGGGCTGACGTTTTTGGGCGTGGGGAATCCGGCCACGCCGTAGACGGCCAGGCAGGGCACGAGGATGCCGGCCGGGAGCAGCGCCCCGAACACGCCGCGCAGGCTGCCGCGAAGCCCCGGCCCCTGGCCTTCGCCGCCGTCGGCCGAAGCCCGGGTGAGCATGATGGCGAAGAAGATGAGCACGGTGACGGCGCCGACGTAGATCAGGATCTGCATGAGGGCGACGAAGTCGGCCAGGAGCAGCAGATAGAGTCCGGCGACGCCGAAAAGGGATACGACCAAGCCGAGCATGGCCCGAACGAGGCTTGCCGCGGACACGGCGAGGACGCCGCCGGCAAGGGCGATCAGGCTGTAGAAGGCAAAGGCGGCCTGCCCAAGGTACATTTCATTCATAAGCGCCCCGCTGTTCTCCTCGTAAGGCTTCTGGACTTCTTCAAACTGACCATACCGAACACCCCCCAGTCGATGTTGCAAACTTGAACTGATGTAGCGGCATAAAAATTAGAAATAAAATATAATTTTAAAAATCAAACACGGTTTTCAAGGCATTAATCCGACGCTATTTGATTTTTATTTACTCATTCAATTTGTTTCATTAACGCATCACATCAGATTAACCCAAAACCAAGAGCGATATTGTCAGCAAAAAATACGTTAAAACGCCGCAAAAACTATCGTGGCATGTGATATTTTTCTCATACTACATTGATATTCACAAATTTCACAAGCTCAGTACAAGACTATTTGTCTACATGACCAGAAGAACGACACACACAATAATAACTTTTCCATAAAACTGCTGTCTGACTTTGTATCACACGTTGCTTCTGGAACACCTATCCGCGCACGACGTGCGAAACTTTCAAAGAACGGTAACACGCGAGGCGGATTGCTTATATCGTCGAACTTCGGCCGTCGTCAAGAGACAATAATTTGTCATAATCGTAGCAGATACTTCCGGTATCCGCCAGTATGAGCCCGGGGAAAAGTTCGCCGCTCGCCGCCCTCGCTCCCAGAATAAACACCTAACTAAATGAATTTATTTTTTTTATTAAAAAATCACGCCGCTACGACCAGGACGCTCCCCCAGACGGATTCAGGAATTGCTTCACGATTTTATGCAACATGACGACGCCAAAAAGTTCGTCGTATGATAATTCCTTCACAATCAACCGTAGCAGCATGGTCGAAAATACCAAACGCCTTGCCCGCCTCCAAAACATCTCCGGTCGCCAAGCAATATGCCGGCCACCGCGCCGCACCCCGCAAAGCGCGTAACGACGTCGTCGCCCCCCCCCGCGCGGGGCAACGCCGCCAAGGCTAAAATACGCGACTTCACAAAAAAACGTCTGACGACAAGCACGAAAGGCCCCAACACCTCATTGCCAGAAGGGCGGTCCTAACGGTATAGGGGCGCTTCGGCGGACTCTCCGGCCCGGCCGGTCGCCCGGCCCAACCACCGGGACCATCGCCCCGATCCGGGGCGTGGCCCGGCGTTTCGGCGCACCCGCCAGGCGCTTGGCATTTACGCCGCTGCCCTTCCCGTGGACGGGAAGTGGGCAATGGTGCGTTCGTCGGCGTGAATTGAAACAAAAAGCGTCTCGCGACTGCGGTTGCAACCGCCAAGGACCGTGACGCCATGGACTTAAGCCCCTTCCCAAGGAAGGACAGGCACTATCGCCTCCACCCGCAACCTTCGGAGCCCCTTTGTCGTTTCCTTCCTTAACCATCGGTGACCTTACCATCCCCAGGGCCATCATCCAGGGCGGGATGGGCGTAGGCATCTCCCTTTCCGGTTTGGCTTCGGCCGTGGCCGCGGCCGGGGGCTTCGGCGTCATCTCGGCGGCCGGCATCGGCATGAACGAGCCGGATTTCGGCTCCAACTACATCGAAGCCAACAACCGAGTGCTGGCCAGGGAAATCCGGGCCGCCAAGGAAGCCGCGCCAGGCGGCGCCATCGGCGTCAACATCATGATGGCCATGGCCAACTTCGCAGAGCTGGTCAAAACCGCCATCCGCGAAAACGTGGACGCCATCTTTTCCGGGGCCGGCCTGCCGCTGGACCTGCCGGGACACCTGCCCGAAGGCGCGCGCACCAAGCTCGTGCCCATCGTGTCCTCGGCCCGGGCCGCCGTGATCCTGTGCAAAAAATGGCTGTCGCGCTTCGGCCGCACCCCGGACGCCTTCGTGGTCGAAGGCCCCATGGCCGGCGGCCATCTGGGATTCAAGGCCGAACAGATCGACGACCCTGACTTTATTTTGGAAAAACTCGTCAGCGAAGTGGTGGCCGGGGTCGCCCCCTACACCGCCCCCAACGGCGCGCCCATTCCGGTCATCGCCGCCGGCGGCGTCTACACCGGGGCCGACATCCGCCGCTTCATCGAGCTTGGCGCGGCCGGCGTCCAGATGGGCACCCGGTTCGTCGCCACCGACGAATGCGACGCCGACGACCGCTTCAAGCAAAGCTACGTCGAAGCCACGGAAAAAGACGTGGTCATCATCAAAAGCCCCGTGGGCATGCCCGGCCGGGCCATCCACAACGAATTCCTCGACCTTGCCGCCGAGGGTTCCAAGACACCGGCCCGCTGCCCCTACCGCTGCATCCATACCTGCGACTACACCAAGGCCCCCTACTGCATCACCCTGGCCCTGGCCAACGCCAAAAAGGGCCGGCTGCGCCACGGCTTCGCCTTCGCCGGGCAAAACGCCTGGCGGGTGGACCGCATCATGTCGGTGGCGGAACTGTTCAAGGAATTGGTCGAAGGCTACGAAGCGGCCGAGGCCGCCTCACCGGCGTAAGACGCCGCTTTCCTGCCGACGCCAAGGCGCGGCGGACCGGACTACCGGCCGCCGCGCTTTTTATTTGCGTCCCAGAAAAAGGAAATAGCGCCACAGGCCGCCGTAAGCCGGCCGCAGCTCCTGTCGGCAGACCGCGAATCGGGCCTGGAGTTCGGGGGCCAGATGGCCGTCGAAGCGCACGTGGTTGACGCCCATCCAGGTCCGGAACCAGCCGGCCGGCGTATCGTGGAAATCGACCACGGCAATGCGGCCCCCCGGGGCCAAATGCTCCCGGGCCGTGTCCAGGGCCGCGTCCCAGCCGGGATTGAACATGGTCAGGGCATAGGAAAAGACGATGAGGTCCAGGGAACCCGGCGCGAACGTGCCTGGGCCGTAAGCCGCGCAATGCAACTGTGCCTGACAGGCCGTGCGGGCCACGGCCCGGCGGGCGCGCTCCAGCATGGGCCGGCACAAGTCCACGCCGGTGATCGACGCCCCGGGCAGAGCCCGGGACAGGGACAGGAGATTGCGTCCGGTGCCGCAGCCGATCTCGGCCGCCCGCACCGGCCGCTCCAGGCCGTCCCGGGCCACGGTTTCGGCGGCCAGACGCACCAGCCGGTCGCGACCGAAAAGAAAACTCCAGCGCGTGGCGTCGTAGATACGGGCGTGAAACCGGTAATAGCCGGGCAAGGGCGAGGCGTCGGCCGTCATCAAGCCACCACCGCCAGATGCTGGCTGCCGTAGGTGCCGACCCGGTCGGCGGCGTGCAGCGCCTCGGTCACCTCCGGGAAAAAGGTTAAACGCCGCCGGACCGCCTCGGGCACAAACGAAACGTCCAGCCCGGCTGAACGCATGAGCACCCTGGCCCCGGGCGCGGCGGCGGCGAATATGCGCTCCCACTCCTCGGCCAGGGCGACCGGATCGTGGTTGGCCAGCCAGTCCTGATGGTCAAGCAGCACGAAATGGCTGTAGGGGCCGGGATGGCGGGCCAGGAAGCCGCTGAGGGAATCCGTGTGGGTCGTCAGCCGGTCCAGACGCGCCCGGATCGTCTCGAAATGCTGTTCCTTCAAATACTCCGGGCAGCACTCCGGGGCGTAGCGGCCGGTGAGGTACACCCGCCAGAAATAGTTCTCGGCCATGGCGGTTTCCGTGAAGACCCGCCGCACCTTCTCGCGCACGAAGCCTTCCAACCCGCCCGGATGGGAATCGCGGATAAGCGTGATTTGCGGGCGCGGCACCCCCAATAGAGCCATAAGCGCCGGCCGGGCCACCAGCCACCGGCTCAGCCGGTCCCAAAACATCGGCTCCACCACCGTAAATGCCCGGCGCTGCTCCTCGGCGTCGCGGGCAGCCAGCAAACGTGGCAATTCGCGCCGCAGCCCGGGCTTGAGCAGCCCCAAAAGCCGCGTGAACAAAAAGGCCGCCGCCCCGGAAGCGCCGTGGTGGTAAAAGGAGCGCGACAACCGGCCGCCCTTGAAATACTGGATATTTTTGTCCCAATAGGCCGCCGCGTAGGCCGGAAGATGGCCCCGTAGCCGGGCGTAGGTCGCGGCGCAGGACGGCCCCCCGCCTTCACCGAAAAAGGTGAAGAGTTCCTTGAAGGATGCCCGGCAAAACAGCGCCCGTTTGAGCTCCAGCAAGGCGTTCTGGCGGAAGTTGAGGTCCACGCAGGCGACCTCGGCCGGATCGTCCAGCAAATAGTCCAACGCGTTGTCACCGGCCGAGGTGATGACCACCACCCGCGAGTCGGCCCCAAGCGCCAACAGACGCCGGTCCAGGCGCGGGTCTTCCCAGCAGGTGTTGTAGACAAGGCGGTTGCCATGAACAAAACGGAAAAAAGCGTCGCCCAGACGCCGTGACACAGTAAGATTCATGCCCGCCGTCTACCGCCGCCGCCCCGCCCCGACAAACGACGTTTACGTGACGCGTTGTCGCGTTATTGCCATGTGACAATGAAGAAAAAGAGGCCTCCGGCCCCCCCATATGGGAAAAGGGGGGCGGCTTCGCCGGAGAGTTATTAACGATCCTGCTTGCTCTTCCTGGAAGCTTCCTGTTTGGGGGCGCGCTTTCCGCCAGGTTCCTCCTGGCGGAAAGCGCGCCCCCAGGCAGGGAGGGTCCGGGAGGGGGTTACCCCCTCACGGCCGCCGGAGGCATCCCCCCCCTTTTCCTTATTTTCCCTTCGCCTTGCGGGCGTCTTCGATCTTCCAGGCCCATACGGCCATGGCGATGGCCACGCAGAGCAGCCCGGCCAGGGCATGGAACACCCCGGCGATACCGGCGGCCAGGGCGGCCGGCGGAGCGCTGGCGAAATCGGCGTGGTCGGCGATGGAGCCGGAGGCGTGGACGATGCCGGAGAAAATCGTGGCCACCAGCGGCAGGCCGGTGGATTGCCCGAACACTCGGGCGTAGTTGGCCAGCCCCGAACCGACGCCCAGGCGGTGCGGCGGCATCTGCCCCATGATGGACGTGTTGTTGGGGGCCTGGAAGATGCCGATGCCCAGGCCCACCGGCATGGTGCGCAGCAGATAGCCCCACCACGGCGTGTGCTCGGTGAGCGTGCCCAGGGCCAGGCAGCCGCCGGTCAGGACCACAAGCCCAAGCAGCCCCATGCCCCGTGCGCCGTAGCGGTCGGCCAGGCTGCCGGACACCGGAGCGGTCACGGCCATGGAGGCCGGCAGGATCATGAGCAAAAGCCCCACCTGGGTGACGCTGTAGCCTTGGCCGGCTTGCAGGAAAAACGGCATGATAAAACCGCTGGCTCCGGTGACGAAGACCAGGGTGGCCATGGCCAGGGGCAGGGAAATGAGCGGGTTGGCGAAAAGGGTCAGGTCGAGCATGGGGGCCGGGCTTTGGCGCTCCACTTTGATGAAGGCGGCAAGCCCCAGGGCGCTGGCCGCCAGGAGGCTCAAGGCCGTGGCGTCGGTCGGGCCATGGCGCTGCATGAAGGTCATGCCCAGGCAGTAGCAGGCCAGGGTCAGGCAGGCGATGGCCGCGCCGGGCAGATCGAAGCGCTCGCCCCGGCGTTGGGGCGGCAGCGACGGCATGAAGCGGACGACCGCGAAAAGCGCGAGCAAGCCCAGCGGGATGTTGAGCAGAAAAAGCGCGCGCCAGCCGAGCAGGCCGATGAGCACCCCGCCCAGGGGCGGGCCGAGCATGAGGCCCATGGCCACGGTGGCGCCGATAAAGCCCAGCGCCCGGCCACGGCCGGATGGCGGAGCGATCTGGGTGACGATGGCCATGCCCAGCGCCTGGCTCATGGCCGCGCCGATGCCCTGCATGGCCCGAAAGCCGATGAGCCAGGACACCGACGGGGCCAGGCCGCAGCATAGCGAGGCCGCGATGAACAGCACGAGCCCGGCGGCAAATATTCGTTTTTTGTCGTACATGTCGCCCAGACGGGAAACCAGGAGCAGCAGGCTGGCGATGACCAGCACGTAGCTTAAAATGACCCACTGGATGGTGGCGAAGTCCGTGGCCAGACTTTCCGTCAGGGTGGGCAGGGCCACGTTGACGATGCTCATGTCCAGCGTCGCCATGAACACCATGAGATTGACCCCGATCATGGCCAGGGCCGGGCGCGGGGTCGGGACATGGCCGGCTTGGGCGATATGGTCTTGCATGAAAACAGACTTCCTTGGCTGGTCGATGCCGCCGTGTACCCCAACGGGCGGCGGCGGGGAAGCGGATTATCCGGCGGTCGGCAGGCGATGGTCGAGGGCGCCGCTCGTGACGGCGGCAAAAAGCCAATGGGTGAAGCGGGCCAGACTGTCCGGGTCGCTGCCCCGGGACAGGGGATGGCGGGCGAGCAGTCGGTCCATGGCCGGCGGCAGGACGGCCGGCCCCGCCTCGCCCGGTTGCCGAGCATGGGCGGCGAGCTTTTGCCCGACGAGATTGACGCCCCGGTCCAGGAGCAGTTGCAGCGGGATGGGGCAGGCCAGCTGCCATTCAAGATCAATAAAGCGCACGTCGCCGGTGGCCGGATGGCGCAGGACATTGCCGGGATGGGCGTCGAGCAGGCTGCCGGGCAGCCACGGCCCGGCCAGGGCGGCGGGGTAAAGCTCCCGGCCCAGATGGTCGCGGCAAAAGGCGGCAAAGGCCTCGGCCGCCCCGGGCATGGCCGGTCTGGCCCTGGAGGCGGCCAGCTCCATCCACTCGGCGACCAACCGGCCGGCCCCGACCGGGTCGCCGTCTTCCACGGCGTCAAGGGCCAGCTCCAGATAGCTGGCGTAGCCCAGGCGGTACGGCTCGGACGGCTTGACGCTCTGACGGCCGGCGGCAAAGACGGCCGGCGGCAGGCCGTGGAGGTTTCGCCGGGTGACCGTGACCCCGCCCCCGCCGGCGTCAACGAACCGTGTCATGGTCTGGAAATGCGGCGGGCAGGAGTCGGCGTTGACAGCCACGGCCAGGGTGGACGCGTTGGCCGCAAGCAAGGGCGCGGCGGGACTTGGCGCGGCCAGGACGAGAAAGGAATTCATGAAATGCCCGGCCACGCCCCCGGCCAGGGCCGAGCGCACAAAGGTCCGTTCGGCGAATGCCGGGACGGCCCGGCCGCCGGGATCGGCCGTGGGCAACTCCAGCAGGGGCAAGGCGGCAAAGCCGGGCAGGGTAAGCGCCCGCTCGGACAGGACGCTGTCGGGCATCTTGTAGTCCGGGGATGGATAGTGCCAGCTTGTGGCGGCAAAGCCGGCCCGGGCCAGCATGGCGGCCAGGGTTGGCCGGTCGAAGGTGCGCACCCCCGGGTTGCCGGGGTAGCCGTTTAGGCCGTCGTAGGGCCGGCCGGTGTGGTCTTCAGGCAGACCGGCCAAGTATTTGTGGCCCATGCGGTTTTCAATAGCCAGCACCAGGCAGCCGTTTGGGGCGAGATAGCGCCGGGCCTCGGTGAGCAGCTTGTGGTAGGGCTCGGGGCCGTCCACGAAGGCCCCGGCGTATTCCAGGACGCCGATGAGCGTGACCACGTCGAAACAGCCGTCATAGGGCAGGCCCACGGCGTTGGCCGTGACCACCTCCAGGTTGGCGGCGTCGGGCAGGCGGGCCTTGATGACGGCGGCCCGCTGCGGCGCGCCCTCCACGGCAGTGACCATATGCGGCAGGCTCGCCAGATGGGCGGTCAGCGCGCCGCAACCGGCCCCGAGTTCCAGGATGCGGCCGCTCGGGCCGAAATCCAGCCAGGAAAGCAATGTCTTGCGTCGCGGCGAGAGATGGTAGCGCACGGCCCAGGGCGCGTCCTTGGGATAAAGCTCGTATTCGTTGACCTTGTGGTCGCGAAAAAACCGCAACAGCCAGGCTTCCGAACCGTCGCTGTAGGCCACGGGCCGCCCGTCATCCGAAGCCTTTGGCTGGTCCTGGAGGTCTTTTTCGTCGTCGGCCACGGGTCCGTCCTTGTCGCGGCTATTGCCGGGCGAACCATTCGGCCAGGCGGTCGCAGGCGGTGTCGATCTCGGCCGGCTCGCCACCGTAGGACAGGCGCAAGCTCCCCTCGCCGCCCGGGCCGAAGCTGTCGCCCGGGATGGTGATGACCCGGGCCTCGCGGATAAGCCGCGTGGCCACGTCCATGGGCGCGCCCGGGACCGGATAGCGGGCCATGATGTAAAAGGCTCCGGCCGGCGCGTTGTAGGTGAGGCCGTCCATGGCGTCCAGGCGGGCCATGATGCGCGCCCGGCGCTCCCGCAGGGCGTCGATGAAGCCGGCGTAGACCGACTGAGGGCCGGTGAGCGAGGCCAGTGCGGCGATCTGGGAAGGGGTCGGGGCGCAGATGGCGGTGCAGTCGTGGACCTTGAGCATCTGCCCCATGATAGGTTCCGGGGCGAAGGCAAAGCCCACGCGCCAGCCGGTCAGGGCGAAGCGCTTGGAAAAGCTGCCCACGGCCACGAGGTTGTCGCGCAGCTCCGGCAGGCTGGCCAGGGAAAAGGCCGGCGCGTCGTAGGCCAGGGCGTCGTAGGTGTCGTCGCAGATGATGGTCAGTCCATGACGCAGGGCGATCTCGGCCACGGCCAGCAGGTCGTCCTTGGCAAAGACCGCGCCCGTGGGGTTGTGGGGCGAATTGATGATGATCGCCCGGGTGCGCTGCGTCACGGCGGCGGCCACGGCCTCGGCGTCCAGGCTCCAGTCCTGCCGGCGCAGGGGCACAAGGACGGGCTGGGCTTCGGCCAGGAGCACCTGTTCCACGTGGGAGGGATAGAACGGTTCGGGCACGATGACTTCATCGCCGCGATCGCACAGGCAAAGGACGGCGCACAACAGCGCCTCCATGCCGCCCACGGTGATGGCGATCTCCCGGTCCGGGTCGGCGATGAGGCGTTTCTCGGCGGCCAGCAGATCGGCCACGGCCCGGCGCAGCTCGGGCATGCCGGGCTGGAGGGAATACTTGCCGGCGCTAGGCTGTTCGGCCAGAGCCCGGCAGACGGCCTCGGCCACATGGGGCGGAGTGGCGAACGACGGCACGCCCTGGCCCAGGGAGGCGCAGCCGCCGACTTCGCTGGCCAGCATGGGCATGAGCTTGGTGGCGGAAATCTTGATGTTTTTGGCGCGCTGGCTGAAGCGGTGGGAAAGACTTGTCACGACGGCTCCCTACGACATGCCCGGGTTTGTCGGCGGCCCGGGGAAAAACGGCGCATGGCCGGGGTAAACAACGGCAGATGGTGTCGTTGCCAAGGAAAACGGGCAACCCGGCAAAGCCGCCCGGCGGCGAATACACGGCCCGTGCGGGGCGGCCTGGGCCGCCCTACTACGGCACGGCGATCTTGGGATGGGACGGGGCCGGGGCCGGGGCCAGGGGCGGCGCGGCCAGGGCCTTTTCGAATTCGGCCACGGAATAGCCGGAAACGGCCCGGCCGTTGATCATGACCAGGGGCACGCCGCGTCCGCCGTAGCGCTTGAAGCGCATGTTGGCGGTGGCGTCCTTGTCGATGTCATAGACCGTGTAGGCAATGCCCTTGCCGTCAAAATAGGCCTTGGCCTTGGTGCAGTAGGGGCACCAGCTCGTAACGTACAGTTCGACGGTCGGCCCGGCGGCGCGGGCCGGCGCGGCAGCCGCGAGGACGGCCAGGACGAGGCAGGCGGCGGCAAGTCGGCCGAGGGCCGGGAAAACGATGCGGGGCATGGCGTGCTTCCGGTTGGGGGTTGGCAATCACTGGTGGTAGCCGGGGGGAGCGGGCCGCGTCAAGCCGGTCGGCGGCCACGGCGACGGTTGCCGGGGCGGCGCGGCAGGTGCTAGTGTCGCGGCCCTTAAAAAACACGACAGTATTTTTTAAGAAAACGTATGGTTTTACTGTGTTGCCTGCGAAAAGCCCTGTGCGCTTTTCGCGGACGCGATACGAGGGAGGCGCCCATGCCGGGATACAAGACGCATATCGTCGGCGCGGCGGCGGTGACCGGCGGGGCGCTGGCCGCCACGTCGTGGCTGGGGGTGTATCGGCCCGGGTTCGAGACCATGGTCTGTCTGGGGCTCTTTTCCGTGTTGGGCGGGCTGTTTCCGGATGTGGACACCGATTCCAAGGGGCGGCGTATCTTCTACGGCGCGGCCCTGGTGGTGGACGCCTTCCTCATCTTCCGGGAGCAGTACCGCTATGCGGCGGTGCTGGGCTTTTGCGCCCTGCTGCCGGCCATCGGCTCCCACCGGGGCTGGACCCATTCATGGTGGGCGGCCCTGCTTATACCCAGTTCCGTGCTGCTCGCGCCCATGTTGCTTTTGGGCCTGCCATGGAAGCCCTTTTTGCCCTACTACGCGGCCACGGTGCTGGGCTATTTTTCCCATCTGCTGCTGGACCGCAAATTCTAGCGCCTTTTCCCTCGCGTCTTCCGCTTATGGCATGAGGCGCAGATCGTCGATAAGCCCCTGGTACTGAGGCGTGGCTCGAAAATTTTCAATGGCGGCGTCGAGGCGGGCCATTTCCCCGGGACTGACGCCCAGGCCGCACATGATGTGTCGCTTGCCGCCAAGGGGGGAATCGGCCAGCCGCACCATCCGTACGTGCTTGCGCAAGGCGGGCTTGGAGGCAAATATCCAGGCCAGTTCCTCGGGTTCGACCAGCATGGCGTCCAGCCGGTCCTTGGCCAGCAGTTCGACCATGTGGGCCGTGTCGGCAAAACGCTTTGTCGCCGGATACGCGGCCAGGAGCTGGTCGTATTCCGCGCCGTAGGAGAAGCCTTCGCGCAGGCCCCAGTGCCATCCCGCGGCCAGCAGGTCGGCCAGGAAGGGGCTGCAAGTCTCGGGCACGGGCAACGTGGCGCGCATGGCCACGGTCGTTGGCTGGTTTCGGTAGAGGGGCTCGCTGAAGCGGGCAAAGGCCTCGCGCTCCGCGGTCTTGTACCAGCCCACGGCGCAGGCCCGGCTTGGGCCTTCCCGCAGCATGGCCACCACGCGGCCCGGCGGCATCTCCCGCACCGACACGGGAATGCCGGCCTGGGCAAAGACGGTCAGGGCCGTGGTGAGCAGGAACCCGCCCGAAGGCTGTCCATGCTGGAGCTGATAATAGGGAGGGCGATCAAAAACGAGCAGCGACAACGGCTCCTGGGCCTGTCCCGACGCCGGCGTCAGGGTTTGAGCCAGCATGGCCAGCGCCGCCAAAACGGCACATAACAGACGTCGCGCCTTGGTTTTGTTCGGGAACAACCGCTTTACAGTCTTTGGCGGCAAAGATTGCATATACCCTTTTGTCGCGAAAAAAACGGCTCATGTCAAAGGGCGATTCTCCGTCAATACCTGCTTGCATTTTGCCCGACCTAGTGCATAGATAAACAGTCAAGCCATTATCCCGTCCATATGACGGCCCGCCGCGCTTAGGGGAGCGACGCCAGCATGAGCAATACCAACATCCTCCTGGAATCCGGCACCAACGAACTCGAAATCGTTGAATTTTATCTGGAGGAACCCACCCCGTCCGGCAAGACCTACACCGGTTATTACGGGGTCAACGTGGCCAAGGTGCTGGAGATCATCCGCCTCCCCAAAGTCACGGAGATGCCGCAAACGCCGCACCCCTGCGTACTTGGCACGTTCAATCTGCGCGACAAGGTCGTGCCGCTGGTGGATCTGAGCCTGTGGCTTGGCAAGGACCGCTCCCACAACGCCTCGGACAAGGTGGTGGTGACGGAGTTCAACCGGGTGGTCAGCGCCTTTCGCGTCTCCGGCGTCACCCGCATCCATCGCCTCAGCTGGGAACAGATCGAACCCCCAAGCATCCAGGTGCAGACCTATTCCGGCAACTCGGTCACCGGCGTGGTCCAGCTCGACACGCGCGTGGTCTTTATCCTCGATATGGAAAAGATCGTGGCCGACCTCAACCCGGAGCTGGCCCTCAAGGAACTCGACGAAGTCGTCTTCGTCGAGCGCCAGAAGGAACTGCCGGACAAGGACATGGTCTTCAAGGCGCTTATCGCCGACGATTCCACCACCATCCGCCGCATGATCGGCACGTCGCTGGAAAAAGCCGGCTTCGAGGTCACCCGCACCATCAACGGCCGCATCGCCTGGGACCAGCTCGTGGACTGGAAGGACGCCGCCGCCAAGGAAAACCGCCCCATCACCGACTTTTGCCACATCCTCGTGTCCGATATCGAAATGCCGGCCATGGACGGTCATAGCCTCACCCGCAAGGTCAAGGAGGATCCTGTCCTCAAACGCCTGCCGGTGATCCTTTTTTCCTCGCTCATCACCGACAGCCTGCGCCACAAGGGCGAGGCCGTGGGGGCCGACGATCAGGTTTCCAAGCCCGAAATGCTCCAGCTCGCCGAAAAAGCCCGCGCCCTGGCCTGGGAACGCCTGGCCCACGGCGAATAGCGGAAATCAAGAAGCCGGCGGCCGGGGGCCCCAGCCCCCCGGACCCCCGAAAGGGGATGTCAGGCTGGAGTGGTGTCGGCGGCCTTGCCGGCCGGCTCGAACAACTCCCGCCGCACCCGGTCGCGCTCCCGGTCGATCTGTTCGGCGCTGGCCCCCAGTTCACGCAACAGATAGCTGGACATGGCCAGCGCCACCTCGCCCTCGCCCGAAAAGACCGCCTGCGCCCCCTCCCGGCGAAGCGTTTCGGCCTCCCGCAAGTAGTCGGCCCGGCTGACGATACGGATCTCCGGCCGCAGTTCCAAGGCGGCCTCCACGATCTCCCGCGCCGGCAGGCCAGAAGCCGTGATGAACAGGCTCGTCGCCGTCTCGATGCCGGCGTGGAGCAAAATCTCCCGGCTGGCCGCGTCGCCGTGCACCACCCGCTTGCCGACCCCGGCCAGGGCGCGCACGGTGTCGATGTTGAGCTCCACCACCACCGGCTCGATGCCGTTGTCGGCCAGGATGCGGCACAGCGTGCTGCCCACCGGCCCATAGCCGACCACGACGGCGGTCAGGCCGTCGCCAGCCGCATCGGTTGCGTCCTTGACCGCCGGACGGGACAGCCGGCCCCTTCCCCGGGTCAGGCGCGCGGCCAGGGGGGCCACGCCCTGATAGAGCCAGGGATTGAGGATGATGGACACCACCGAGGCGGCCACCAGGGCCGTGCCGGCCTCCTTGGGCAGGATGCCCAGGCTCGTGGCCAGCGTGGCCAGGATAAACGAAAATTCGCCGATCTGGGCCAGGGCCGCCGAAACCGCCAAGGCCACGGCCAAGGGCCGGCCCAGGGCCAGCACCACGGCCAGGGCGGCCAGCGGTTTGCCCACAAGAACGATGCCCAGCGTCGCCAGAGCCAACGGCCATTGCGTGACCAACGCGGCCGGGTCGAGCAACATGCCCACGGACACGAAAAACAGCACCGCAAAGGCGTCGCGCATGGGCATGGCGTCCGAGGCCGCCCTGGCCCCGAATTCCGACTGTCCCACGATCATGCCGGCCAAGAAGGCTCCCAGGGCCATGGACGCCCCGAAAAAGACCGCCGCGCCCACGGCCAGTCCCAAGGCCGAGGCCAGCACGGCCAGGGTGAACAGCTCGCGCGACCCCGTGCGGGCGATGTGCCCGAAAAAGCGCGGCAACACGTAGCGACCGGCCACGGCCGCCACGGCGACCAGGGCGAGAAGCTTGCCGCCGGCCACGGCCAGGGTCCGGCCCAGGCCGGCCTCGCCCGCCCCGGGGCCGTAGAGCGTGGGCAGAAGCACCAGCACCACGATGGTGAACAGATCCTCGACAATGAGCCAGCCCACGGCGATATGCCCGGTGGGCGTGTGCAGGGCCTTGTTGTCGGCCAGGACGCGGGTCAGCACCACCGTGCTGGCAACCGAAATAGCCGTGCCGAAGACCGCCCCGGCCGTCCAGGACCAGCCCAGGGCATGGGTGACCACGGTCCCCAGCACCGCCGAGGCCGCGATCTGGGCCACGGCCCCGGGCACGGCCACGCCGCGCACGGCCACGAGGTCTTTTAAATGGAAATGCAGTCCCACCCCGAACATGAGCAGGATGACGCCAAGCTCGGCGAACTGGTTGGCGATGGAGCCGTCGGCCACAAATCCCGGTGAGAACGGGCCGATGCAGTAGCCGGCCACGAGATAGCCGACGATGGGCGACAGCGATAGCCGCTTGGCCACGAGCCCCAGGCCCAGGGCGGCCACCAGACCGGCGGCCAGGGTCACGATCAGGTCCATGTCGTGCGGCATCAAGCCTCCTTGCCGCAACAATCCTCTCCGGGGCCGGCTCCGCCGGCATCCCGCGCATCATGCTGCATGTTCATGGCGGGCCGGGGCTGGCCCAGCCCGCCCGGTTATCGATCAGAGCTGCAGAAATTCCTTGCTGCCGCACAGCGGACAGCAGGTTCCGCCCGGATGTTTCGTGCCGCAGGAGGCGCAGGCCACCTCCACGTCCGCGCCTTCGGGATGCTTTTCGCCGCACAGCCGGCAATGGGTGAAATCCGGATCATTGTCGGCCTGACACTTGGGACAGGTCCATGGAACGCGCGGGTCGGACATGGCTGGCCTCCTGGCGGGATTTCGCGGCGCGACAGCGCCGTATGGGTTCCACCCTAAACAAAGTTGTCGCCAAAAGCCAAGCCGCCGCCACTTTTGCCGCGCACCGGCGCATTGACACCCCAGCCCGGCCTCCGGTAGGCCCTAACCATGCACGACGCGCCGCCCTCTTCCGAGGCCGAACTCGCCGCCGGCCAGGCCAAGCGCCTGCAAGAGGCGGTGGAGAGCCTTTTTGCCTGCTGCCAGACCCGCATCGCCCTGCAAAGCGAACGATTCGATCTGCCGCCGGCCGCCATGCGGGCGCTCATTGCCTTGGGCGAAACCCGCTATCTGGCGCCCGGCGAACTCGGCCGGCGTCTTGGCGTCACCAAAAGCCGCGTCACGGCGCTGACCGCCGACCTCACCCGCCGGGGCCTCATCGAACGCCGCACCGACCCGGCCGACGCCCGGGTGACGCTTTTAAGCCTCACCCCGGCCGGCAAGCGCGTACGCGAGGAGGTCAGGGAATTCCTGGCCGGCCTGTTCGCCGCCATGCTCGGCCAGGTGGACCCGGCCCAGCGCGAAGCCCTGCTCGCTTCCCTGGACATGCTGCGCCGCTGCATGGACGTCGTGCGCGCCGACATCACCGGTTAACCGCCGCTCGCCCTTGCTCTTTGTCCTTTATTGGCCCCGCCCCTTGGGAGCCACTTCACAGCATTGCCCCTTTGGTTCATAGTGCGGCCCATGGAAATCCCCGTTTTGCCCGACGTCACCGTCGTTTTCGGCCTGGCCGTGGTGGTCATCCTGGTCTGCCACCGCCTGAAGGTGCCGGCCATCGTCGGCATGTTGCTGACCGGAATGCTCTGCGGCCCTCATGGCCTGGGCCTGGTCAGCTCAGCCCACGACGTCGAAATCCTTTCGGAAATCGGCGTCATCATGCTGCTTTTCACCATCGGCCTGGAACTCTCCCTGGCCGACCTGTCGCGCCTCAAACGTCCGGTCTTCATCGGCGGTTCGGCCCAGATGGCGCTCACCTGGGCCGTGTTTTTCGCCGTTCCTTACTATCTGCTGGATTTTTCCGGCGGCTCCTCGGTGCTCATCGGCATGTTGGCCGCCTTGTCCAGCACGGCCATCGTGCTCAAGACCCTGCAAGAATGCTCGCAAATGGAGGCTCCCCACGGTCGGGTGAGCCTGGGCATCCTCATCTTCCAGGATTTGCTGGCCGTGCCCATGATGCTTGCCGTGCCGTTGCTGGCCGGGCGCACCTTCGGCTTCACCAATTCCATCATCTACACCGTGGGCAAGGGCGCGCTGATCCTCGTGCTGCTGGTCTTTTTCGCCAAAAAGATCATGCCCGGGTTGCTGCTGTCCATTGTGCGCACCCGCAGCCGCGAGCTTTTCCTCATGACCGCCCTGGCCATCTGCATGGCCGTCAGCCTGCTCACCGCCTCCATCGGCCTGTCCCTGTCCCTGGGGGCCTTCCTGGCCGGGTTGTTGCTGTCCGGCTCGGACTACCGCGAAAACCTCCACGAAGCCGTGCTGCCCTTCAAGGATGTCTTCACCTCGCTGTTTTTCATTTCCATCGGCATGTTGCTCAACGTCGGGTCGGCCTCGGCCCATCTCGTCGAGGTGATCGTGGCGGCTCTCCTGCTGCTTGTCACCAAGGCCGCCCTGGCCGGCGCCGCCGCCCGCATCCTGGGCTACCCGACCCGCACCGCCGTGCTGGTCGGCATGGCCCTGTGCCAGGTCGGTGAATTCTCCTTCATCCTGGCCAAGACCGGCTTTGATAAGGAGGTCATCTCCGAGCATTTCTACCAGAAATTCCTGGCCGCCAGCATCCTGACCATGGTGCTGGCCCCGTTTTGCATCACGCTCGCCCCGCGCATCGCCGCCCTGGTCTGCCGCTGGCTGCGGGTGTGCGACGCGCCAGACGAATTGCCCGCCGCCCACTACAGCAACCACCTCATCATCCTGGGCTTCGGGGCCGGCGGCCGCCAACTGGCCCGGGCGGCCAAAAACGCCGAGATCCCCTACGTCATCCTGGAAATGAACCCGGACACGGTGCGAAACGAAGCGAAAAAGGGCGAACCGATCCTTTTTGGCGACGCCTCCAAACCCGGGGTGCTGTCCCATATCTGCGTCCAGGAGGCCAAGGCCCTGGCCGTGGTCATCTCCGACGCGGCCGCCTCGCGCCGGGCCGTGGAAATCGCCCGCCAGGAAAACCCGGCCCTCTACATCGTGGCCCGCACGCGGTTCAACACCGAAATCACCGCCCTGCTCGACCTCGGAGCCAACGACGTCATCGCCGAGGAATTCGAAGCCTCCCTTGGCGTCTTCACCCGGGTCATGGACAAGTTCATGATCCCGCGCGACGACATCGAGCGGATGGTGGCCGACATCCGGCGCGAGGGCTACAAATCCATGCTGCCGGGCAGCTTCGACGAGCTGGCCGTCCATGTGCCGGACAAGTCCCTGGCCGGGCTGCACGTGGCTGTGTTCACCGTGGACGGGGCCTCGCCCCTGGCCGGGCGGTCGCTCATGGACGTGCACCTGCGCCGCGAACACGACCTGACCGTGGCCGCCGCCCGGCGCGGCGAAGAGTTCGTGCCCAACCCCGACGGACCCTTCGTGCTGTCGCCCGGCGACCGGCTCTACGTCATGGGCACGGCCGAGGCCTTGAAAAAGGGCGCGGGGCTTTTTCGGGGGGCTTGAGAGCAGAGATGAAAGAAGAGGCCTCCGGCGGCCAAAGGGGCTGAGCCCCTTTGGAAACCCCACCTGGGAAGCCGGGGTTAACGCCGGTTGCTGAAGGCTTGGCGGGCTGCCGCCAGATCGAACAGCGCGTGGCCCACGCTCTTGAAAACGATTGGCCCGGCCGGGCGCGGCGGCACGCCGTCCAGCACGTCTTCCAGAGGCGTCACCCGCCCCCACTCCACGCCGGCCCGTAGATAATCCCCGGCCTCGACCTTGGCCGCAGCCAAATCATCGACAAAAAGCGACGCCCGCTCCACCAGCGAGGCCGGCNNGGCGTAAACGACCCCACCGCCGCGACAAACGCCCCGTCCCGCACATTGTCGGCAAGGACCGACTCGGAACTCGTCGTCGCCGTGACGATAAGCCCGGCCCGGGCCGTCAGCCGGTCGCGCTCGGCCGGATCGGCCGTGACGGCCACCGCAACGCCCAGGGCCGCCAGTTCCTTGGCCGCAGCATTGAGTCGCGCCGGGTCGCGGCCGCACAGCACGATCTCCCGCACCCCAAGGCCCTGCCAGAAAGCCGCCGCGTGTCCACGCGCCTGCACCCCGCTGCCGATGATGACCAGCGGCCCGCCCGGCTCCCTGGCCAACCGCCGCGCGGCCAGCAGGCTCACCGCCGCCGTGCGTCGGGCCGTGACCGTGGGACCGTCCAGGCTTCCCAGCCGCTCGCCCGTGGCCGCGTCCAGCACCGTCACCTCGCCCTGGATCACCGGCCGCTCCCGGTTGCCGGGATGCACGGTGATGGTCTTGACCACGGCCATGGCCCCGTCCGCCGCCGGCATGCACAACAGCACCCCGCCGGGCACAGGCACGGCCAGACGCTCGGGCGCGAAGGCCTCGCCGGCCTTCCTAGCCCGCAACACGTCGGCCACGGCGTCCGAGAGGGCCAGATAGTCGAACTGATCGGGGGCGGCTGTAGCTGTAGTGGTATTCATGGGGGGAAGCCTCCGGCGGCCGGGGG
>DLGG01000214.1 GCA_002482565.1 Solidesulfovibrio magneticus | reverse complement strand
AGCCGCATCGACGTGCGGGTGGTGGAAGAGCCGCGCGAGGCCTTGTACAAACCTTCAGCCACGGTGCTGTTCGATTCCGTGGCGGCCGGGGTCGGCCGGCGCGGGCTTGGGGTGGTCCTGACCGGCATGGGTTCCGACGGCCTGGACGGCATGAAGACGCTCAAGGCCAAGGGCGGCCGCGCCCTGGCCCAGTCCGACTCCACCTGCGTGGTCTACGGCATGCCCAAGGCCATCGTGGACGCGGGGTTGGCCGACGAGATCGTGGACATCGACGAGATGGGCGAAGCGATCCTGCAAAACCTTTACAAATGACCGTCCCGGCGCGGGGCGGCCAAGGAACCGGCATGGTGGACTGCAACGAGCTTTGCCAGCGGCTTGGCGGCGACGATCCCGACGTGCTTCGGGACGCCGCCTATGATGCCGGCGAGAGCGGGTGCCTTGCGGCTGTTCCGCTTCTGGCCCATTTGCTGTGCTCGCATAACCTCGGCGTGCAGGAAGCGGCCGACCGGGCGCTGCGGCGCATCGGCGGCAAGGACGTGGTGGCCGCGGTCAAGCCGCTTTTGCGTTCCGACGACGCCCCGGCCCGCAACGCCGCCATGGACATCCTGCGCGACGTGGGCGGCCAGGATTTTCCGACCCTGCTCGAACTGCTCCATGACGGCGACCCCGACATCCGCATTTTCGCCTCGGACATCCTCGGGTCCACCGACAGCCGGCTGGCCGTGGGGCCGCTGTGCGAGGCCCTGCTCAAGGACCCCGAGGTCAACGTGCGCTACCAGGCCGCGGTGAGCCTGGGCGAGTTGGCCTTTGCCGAGGCCGCGCCGAGCCTGGGCCAGGCCCTGGGCGACGACGAATGGGTGCAGTTCGCGGTCATCGAGGCCCTGTCCAAGATCCGCGACGCTTCCTCGGTCGGCGCCCTGGTCAAGGCCCTGGACCGGAGCACCGATCTGGTGGCTTCCATGATCGTCGACGCCCTGGGCGAGATCGGCAACATCAAGGCCGTGACCATGCTGCTTAAGCGCATGGACGCCTCGCCCGAGGTGCTGCGCAACAAGATCGTCAAGGCGGTGGTGCGCATCCTTGGCGGCAAGGCCCTGTCGCTTCTCTCCCCGGCCGAGCGCGACCGTTTTCGCGGCTACCTGCTCGGGGCGTTGTCCGACGACGAGGACGACATCCAGGACGCCGCCGTGTCGGGTCTGGGGTCCGTCGGCGGCGAGGAAGCGGCCCAGGCTGTGCTGGCCCATGCCGCCCGCCTGGACCGCGACCATTTGCCGGAGCGCTACGAACACGCCATAACGGCCCTGCGCGACATGGGGCTCACCGAAGCCCTGGGCGAGGCCCTGCGCCAGGGCGAGGAGGCGCAGCGGGCCGTGGCCCTGGACGTGCTGGCCGTCTTGCCTTGTCCCCAGTGCCCGGCCCTGCTCATGGACGCCTTCGCTGAACTGCCGGCCTCGTTCCAGCCGGCTGCGGCCAAGGCCCTGGCCGCCATCGGCGGCGAGGGGGCGGTGGAATTTTTCCTGGGTCAGCTTAATGCCGACAACGAGGCCGTGCTGCTGGAGGCCGTGGCCTTCCTGGGCGGCGGGATGCGGGTGGCCTCGGCCGGCCCGGCGCTTTTCGCCCTGCTCGGCCATCCATCCGACGCCGTCAAGGAAGCCGCCCTGGACGCCTGCGTGGCCATCGGCGGGACCGAACTCGACGCCCGCTTCCGGGAGCTTGCCCGCAGCGACGAGCCCATGGACCGGCTCATGGCCGTCTATGCCCTGGGCCGCATGGGCGTGGGCGAGCACATGGACATCATCCGGGAAGCCCTGGCCGACGAGATTCCCGACATCCGCAAGATCGCCCTGGAGGCCCTGGCCGATTCCTGCGGCCACGAAGAGGGCAGCCTGTCGCTTATCGTCAGCCGCCTGACCGACGAAAGCCGGGACGTGCGGCTGGCCGTGGTGGAAGTGCTCGGCGGCTGCGACAGCGACAAGGTCTACACGTATCTGGAACAGGCCTTGGACGATGCGGACGACTGGGTGCGCATCCGGGCCGTGGAGGCCCTGGGAACGCGGGGCGAGCGCGAGGCCGTGCCGCGCCTGCTCGAACTGGCCGGAGAGCCAAGCAAGCTTGTAGCCATGAAAGCCGTGGAAACCCTCGGCGAGATCGGCGGCCCCGAGGCCTTTCAGGCCTTGCTCGGCCTTGTCGGCGGCGACGACCCGGAACTGGCCGGGGCGGCGGAAGCGGCCATAGCCCGCCTCCAGGACGAGCAAGGGGAGCGCTAGTCCATGACCTCGCTTTTTTCCAAGACGATTTCCCTGCGCAAGGAACTCAAGATCTCCGACGCGGAGTTCGCCCAGCTGCGGGATTTCATCTACGCCCAGTCCGGCATTTATGTCGCCGACAACCGCAAGTACCTGGTGGAAAACCGCCTGGCCACCCGGATAAAGGAGCTCAACCTCAAGAGCTTCGCCGAGTACCATGCCTTTCTCCAGTACGACGCGGGACGGCGTCAGGAGCTCAACCGGCTCTTCGAGGTGATCACCACCAACGAGACGAGCTTTTACCGCAACCCGCCCCAGCTCAAGGTCTTTCAGGACATGGTGCTCAAGGATGTGCTGGACAAGCTCAAGGCCCAGCGCCAAAAGCGCCTGCGCATCTGGTCGGCCGGCTGCTCCACCGGCGAGGAGCCCTATACCATCGCCATCATCCTCCATGAGGTGTTGCGCGCCGAGCTGCCCGCCTGGGACATCCGCATCACGGCCAACGACCTGTCCGAAGCCGTGCTGGCCCAGGCCCGGGAGGCCGTCTACAGCGACTACAGCCTGCGCACCACGCCAAAAGAGATCGTGGCCCGCTATTTCACCCCGGACGGCGCGAACTTCAAGCTGAAGCCCGAGGTCAAGCGGCTGGTAAGCTTCGGACAGATCAACCTGAGCGACCGGGTGCAGCTCAAGCGCGTGGAGCGTTCCCACATCGTTTTTTGCCGCAACGTCATCATCTACTTCGATGACGAGATGAAGAAAAACGTCATCAACGCTTTTTATGACAATCTACTGCCCGGCGGCCAGCTGCTCATCGGCCATTCCGAGTCGCTGCACAACATCTCCCGGGCGTTTCGTCCCAAGCATTATCCCGGGGCCATCATCTACAGCAAAGAGGAGTAGTGGGCACATGACGTTTTGGGCGGCCGCGCGGTCGCGGGAGTCGCGGTGGCCCGGATACTGGCGGTAGCCAACCAGAAGGGCGGGGTCGGCAAGACCACCACGGCCTTGTCCCTGGCCGGGGCCCTGGCCTTGGCCGGTCGGCGGGTGCTGGTCATGGACCTGGACCCGCATGGCTGCGCCTCGGCCCACCTGGGCGTTTTTCCCGAGGGTCTGGCCGCTTCGGCGGCGGACCTGTTCCTGGCCCAGGAGGCCGGGCAGGCTCCCTGGGACAAGGTGATCCGGCAACCGGGCAGCGGCCTGTTCGATCTGGCCCCGAGCTGCCCCCGGCTGGCGGACCTGGATCTGGATCTCAAGGATCGCAAGGGCAAGGGCATCGTGCTGCGACAAGCGCTGGAATCGGGACCGGGCTACGACCACGTGCTGCTGGACTGTCCGCCGCACACCGGCGTGGTGCTGGTCAATGCCCTGGTGGCGGCCGATTTGCTCATCATCCCGATCCAGACGGATTTTTTGGCCCTGCACGGCGTGCGTCACCTGTTCGACACCATGCGGGCGCTCAACCGGGTGCTGCCCAGGCCCATCGCCTACCGGGCCCTGGCCACCATGTTCGACCGGCGGGCCAAGGCCTGCCTGCGGGTGCTGGCGCTACTTCGCGACAAATTTGGAGATCGCATGTTTCAAACGGTCATCGGCCTCGACACCAAGTTCCGGGAGGCCAGCGCCGCCGGCAAGGTGGTCCAGGAACTGGCCCCGGATTGCCGGGGCGCGGGCGAATACGCCCGTCTTGCCGAGGAGGTCGCGGCCCTGTGAGTCCGAGCCTGGAGCAGTATTTCGAGCAGTCCGTGCTGTTGCCGGAGCAGGGCGGCGGCACGTTTTCCGAGGCCGAACGGGCCTTTCTCTCCCGCTACATGGGAGACGATTTCGAGGCCGCCCTGGCCCGGTCCGGGCTGTCCCGGCCGGCGGCGGTGGTGACCGTCACCGGCGAGCCCGCGCCTGACCCGGTGCCGGCCCCGGCCCGGGAGTCGGCCGACGTCGAGGACGCCGCCGCCCTGGAAGCCGCCCTGGCCGAGGCCCGGGAACTCAAGCTCGTGGGATTCACCGTGGCCGGCCAGGAACTGGCCGTGCCCATCGCCCAGGTCCAGGAAGTGTTGCGGGCCATGCCGCTGACCCGCCTGCCGGCCGCGCCGGCCCATATCGTCGGCGTGACCAACCTGCGGGGCCGGGTGGCCCCCATGGTCGATCTGGCCCGCATCATGGATCTGTGCGGCAATTGCGCCGAGCAGCGGTTCGTCATCGTCTGCCGCTGCCGGGGAATGCTCGTGGGGCTGTTGGTGGAAGCCATCAGCACCATGCATCAGGCCTCGGGGGATGATGTGGAGTGGGGCGTCGAGGCCCGTGTGGGCGTGGCCTCGGACATGGTGCTCGGCTTGCTGAAGGTCGGCGAGCGCCTGGTGAAAATCCTCTCCGTTGACAGCCTGTTTCAAAAGGTTTTGAAGAGTTGAGGAGGGCAGAAATGCCGAAGCATATCCTGATCGTGGACGATTCCAAGACCGTGCGCAACCTGGTGGCGTTTATCATGCGCAAGGAAGGCTTCAAGGTCACGGCGGCCGAGGACGGCCTCGACGGCCTGGAGAAGCTCTACACCGACCAGCAGGTGGATCTCATCATTACCGACATCAATATGCCGCGCATGGATGGCATCACCTTTATCAAGACCGTCCGTGAGCAGGACATCTACCGCGACATTCCCATCGTGGTGTTGTCCACCGAAGGCGAGGAACGCGACATCCATGCCGGGCTGTCCATCGGGGCCAACCTCTATATGGTCAAGCCCGCCCAGCCCGAGATCATGGTGCGCAACGTCAAGATGCTTTTGGGTTAAGACGGCGACACGACCAAATAACGTCGCGAGGTGCCTTGATGAGCCAGGATTTCATGGATCCGGAACTGTTTGCCGACTTCATCGTCGAAGCCCGGGAGCACCTCGAAACCATCGAGCCCAATCTCCTTGAGCTGGAACGAAATCCCGGCAACTTGAGCCTTTTAAACGACATCTTCCGGCCCATGCACTCCCTCAAGGGGGCCTCGGGCTTTCTGGGCTTAAACGCCATCAACGGGCTGGCCCACAAAGCCGAGAACATTCTCGACGAACTGCGCAAGGGCAACATCCCGGTCACTCCCGAGATCATGGACGTCATCCTCTCGGCCACGGACATCCTGCGCACCATGATTGAGAACCTCGAACAGACCGGGGCCGAGGGCGACGTGGAAACCGCGCCCACCATCGCCCGCATCGCCGCCCTCCTCGAAGGCGGCCCCCTGCCTACGCCCGAGACGCCGGCCGTCGCCGCCGGCGATTTTCCGGCCGAGGACGCGCCCGCGCCCGGCGCCAGCGCCGTGAGCCC
>DLGG01000072.1 GCA_002482565.1 Solidesulfovibrio magneticus | reverse complement strand
CGGGGCCAGGCGGGCGGGCAGGGCGCGGGCGGCAAGCCCGCCCAGACGCGAGGCCCCGGCTCCGGCCAGGATGGTCACGGCCGGTAGGGCGGCGATGAGGTGGCGCCAATTGACCAGCTCGCGCAGGTCGGATTTGCTCGTGAGGATGGCTGCCGCCGGGACGGCGGCGCATAAAACGACCAGCAGCGTCGTGGCGCTGCGGCACGTGACAAGGCCCAGGGCGGCCAGAATGGCGACGCTCGCCACGGTGACGGACGAGATGGGGTAGCTGATATGGAAAAAGCCGCCCAGGATGTCGGCGAAAAAGCCGGGAGTCAGCCCGCTGCCGAGAGAGGCCTGAGGATTGGCCAGAAAGCCCTGTAAAATAAACGGTCCTCGGGCGATGGGCAGCCAGGCGGCCGTGGCCACGGCCATGGCCAGGGCCACGGGCAGCAGCCGGATCGTCCGGTCCGGGCCGTCAAAGGGCGTCTTGCGGCCAAGGAAGAGGGCGGCGACCCACAGGCCTTGGGCGGCCAGGATGGGCGCGCCCTGGTAGCCGGCCCAGAGCATGGCCGCCGTGACCGCCGCATAGCCGGCCAGCAGCAAAAGCCGGCGGCGCGGGGCCGCAAGCGCCCGGGTCAGCAGCAGCATGGAAAAGACGAAAAAGCCCAAAAACGGCGCATAGAGCTTGATGGCCCGGGAGATGTCGATGTGAAACAGCGCCCCGGCGCACAGCAGGGCGGCGAAAAGGCCGGCCCGGCGGCCGGCGCAGGCCGCGCCGAGAAGGGCCAGCCCCAGGATGGAGGCCAGGCCGGCGGCCAGGGAGGGCAGCCGGACGGCCAGCACGCTGTCGTGGACGGCCAGGGCGGCGCGCACGAGCAGAAATTGGAGCGGTGGCTGGAGATCGTAGATGGTGTCGGCCGGCCCGAGTTTCTGCTGGACGGCGATGATGGTCGAGGCCGGCAGGGCGGCCCGGCTTAAGTTCAGGTAGTCGTCTTCCCACAGTTGGGGCGTGTCGAGCTGCCACAGCCGCAGCCCGGCGGCCAGGGCCAGGATGGCGACAAGCAGCGTCCAGAACATGCGCCGGGACGGTTCGGCGCTGGTCGCGGCAGGAATGACAGGTGGCGCGTGCATGGTCCGGGGCAGGGTAGCAGCCGGCCCGTGGCGAGGCAACCAAGGGGCGAGGGGTGTCACGGGGAAAGGAAACAGGGGCCGGCTGACGCCAAAAGGCCGCCGCCCCGGGGTAGGGGCGACGGCGTGTCGGGGGAGGAGCGTCGCGTTGAACTATGGCTTGGCAGCCGGCGGCGTCGGCGCGGCCGGCGCGGGGGCGTTGGCGGGCCCATGCTCCATGGCCCCGTGATCCATGCCGCCCATGCCGCCCATCATCATGCCTTGGCCCTTGCCCTTGCCCATCATCATGCAGTCCATGCCGCCTTGGCCCATGCCGGCCATCATGCCGTCATGGCCGCCGCCGAGGTGCAGGGTCTGGCGGATGGGCGTGCCGGTTTCCTTGGCGTAGCGCAGGCGGAAGAGCACGGTCTGTTCGGCCAGCTGGCCGCGCAGGGCGGCGATGTCGCCGGCGAGCTTCTTGACGGCCGCTTCGTCGCCGGGCTTGGTGGCCAGCAGGATTTCCAGGTCCGCCTCCCGGGCCTTGATCTTGCCGCGCAGTTCGGCGGTTTTGGCCGTGAATTCCTGCTTGAGCAGATAGGCCTTGTCCGGGTCCACGGCAGGGGCGGGGGCGGCGGGCTTGGCAGGGTCGGCGACATGGCCGGCGTGTTCCTGGGCGGCGCGGGAAGCGACGGGCAGGGAGAGGATCAGGGCGGCGGCCAGGGCGGCCGGAACGAAAAAGACGGTGCGCATACGGTGGACCTCCTTGATGCGATGGTCCCCCTTGTGCATAGGCCGTGCCAGCCACGGGCGGTTGGAATTGATGTGGAAATACAGATTGTTATGTTTTAAGAATAATTCCAGACTGTGCTGGGCGACAATAAAATATACAACTACGGTGTGAAATGTGGGCAAAAAGCATACGGCTGTCGCCAAAACGCCCAAGGGGTGCAGGCAAAAGGGGAAGCCGGCGACATGAAAAAGCGGCGTCAGACTGCCGCTGCGCCGTCCCTTGTGTCGGGTTCCTGAAAACCGCCGGGAGCGTTTTGGGGGAGAGCTGTCCTAACCGCCTTGGTTCTTATGCAATAGCAGCATCGCCTGGGCGATGGGCGCACCGCTAGCGTTGGGCCGTCGCAACCGCCGTCGTGGCGTCGGTCGCCTCCACGCCGAAACGGGCCTCGAACTCCTTGCCGAAACGGCACAAGGCCTCCAAGATGGGAATGATGCCCCGGCCCAGATCGGTGAGCGCATACTCCACCCGGGGCGGCACCTCGGCGAAGACCGTGCGGGTGAGCAGGCCGTCGGATTCCAGTTCGCGCAGCTGCTGGGTCAGCATCTTCTGGGTGATGGCCGGCATGGTGCGGCGCAAGGCCGAAAACCGCAGGGTGGGCGTTTCGCGCAGATGCCACAAGATAAGCGGCTTCCACTTGCCGCCGATAACGGCCAGGGACAGCTCCATGCTGCACGAATATTCCTTGCCCCGGCAGCGCCGCCGGCCGCAGATGGTTCCCGGTTCGCCCATGACGCCTCCCATTTTCATGGTATCCAAAAGGATACTACTGAACTTAAATGTGCCTACTTGCCTTTTTGGGTATACTGGCAGAATTTCCCCCTAGCGTAAAGCGGAAACCGACAAGGAGGCCCCATGGACCTGTTCGAAGCGCTCTACACCCGGCGCAGCATCCGGTCGTTCACCGACGCGGCCGTGGCCGAAGCCGATCTGGAAACCCTGCTGCGCGCGGCCATGGCCGCTCCCAGCGCCGGCAACGGCCAGCCCTGGCATTTCGTGGTGGTGACCGAGCGCGCCGTGCTCGACGCCATCCCCGGCATCCATCCCTACGCCGCCATGTGCAAGACCGCCCAGGCGGCCGTGATCGTGTGCGCCGAGCTTGCCTTGGAAAAATACCCCGGCAACTGGGTGCTCGACTGCGCCGCGGCCACGCAAAACCTCATGTTGGCCGCCCGGGGGCTGGGCATCGGGTCGGTGTGGTGCGGGCTGTATCCGCAGCAGGAACGCATGACGGCCATGGCCGGTCTGCTGCGGCTCCCCGAGGGCGTCGCGCCCCATGCGTTGGTGGTCCTTGGCCATCCGGCCCAGGAATTCAAGAAAATCGACCGTTTCAAGCCCGAACGCATCCATCGCAACGGCTGGTAGGCCGACAAAGGAGTTTTGCATGAAAGTTTCCATCGGTTCCAAGACCATGGCCCTGCCCACCCCGGCCTGGCTGGTCGGCACCTATGACGCCGAGGGCAAGCCCAATCTCATGACCGCCGCCTGGGGCGGCATCTGCTGTTCCAAGCCGGTGTGCGTCACGGTTTCGCTGCAAAAGCCCCGTCACAGCTACGCCGCCATCATGGAGCGCAAGGCCTATACCATTAACGTGGCCTCGGCCAAGGACGTGGCCAAGGTGGACTACTGCGGCATCGTCTCGGGCAAAAACGCCGACAAGTTCGCGGCCTGCGGCTTCACGGCCGTTGCCAGCGAACTGGTGGACGCGCCCTACGTGGCCGAATGTCCGCTGGTGCTCGAATGCAAGGTCATCCGCATCGAAGACCTGGGGATGCACACCATGTTCGTGGGCGAGGTCATGGACGTGAAGGTGGACGAGGCGGCCATGAAGGACGGCAAGCCCGATCCGCTTTTGATCGACCCCATCGTCTACGCCCCGGAAGACCGGCACTACTACGGCCTGGGGGCCAACCTGGGCCTGGGGTTCTCCATCGGCAAGGAGCTGAAATAACCATGGCCAAAGTGCGCCTTGACCCCAACCAGCTGCCGCCCATGCCCGTGGCCCTGGTCGGGACGCTGGCGGAAGGCCGGGTCAATTTCATGGCCGCCGCCTGGATCACCCGCCTCACCATCAAGCCGCCCCGCATCGGCGTGGGCATCAACCATCGCCAGTGGACCCACGGCCGCATCCAGGAAACCGGGGCCTTTTCCCTGTGCTTCCCCGGACCGGAGCTGGTGGAGAAAACCGACTACTGCGGCCTGGCCTCGGGCCGCAACGCCGACAAGTCGGCGGTCTTCGACGTCTATTACGGCGACACGCCCGGCGCGCCCCTGATCCGGGAATGCCCGCTGTGTTTCGAAGTGGTCCTCGATCAGGCCGTGGACTTGGCCACCCACACCTTTTTCATCGGCGAGATCAAGACGGTCTGGGCCGACGACGCCATTGTGGCGGACGGCAGGATCGCCGTGGAGAAATGGAATCCCCTGCTGCTGACCATGCCCGACAACCGCTATTGGACCTTGGGCGACCACGTGGCCGACGCCTGGAGCGTGGGCAAGGCCCTGAAGAAAGGAGAAACGAAGTGAAAGTTCTGGCCATAAACGGCAGCCCGCGCAAGGGCGGCAACACGTTTCTCATGCTGCAAAAGGCCCTGGAGCCCATCGCCGCCGCCGGCATCGAGACCGAACTGGTGGAGCTGCACGGCATTAATTATCTCGGCTGCATCGCCTGCATGAAATGCTGGGAGAGGCAAGACGGCCACTGCGCCATCAAAAAAGACGGCCTCAACGACCTCATCGACAAGATGCGGGCCGCCGACGGCCTCATCCTGGGGTCGCCGACCTATTTCGCCAACGTCTCCACCAACATCAAATCCATCATCGACCGGGCCGGCATGGTGGCCCTGGCCAACGGCGGCTTTTTCGCCCGCAAGGTCGGCGGATCGGCCGTGGCCGTGCGCCGGGGCGGTGCCATCGCCGTGTTCGACGCCATCAATCACTTCTACCTCATCAACCAGGTGGTGGTGGCCGGTTCGAGCTACTGGAACCTCGGGCGGGGCCTGGCCCCCGGCGACGTGTCCTCGGACGAGGAGGGCATGACCACCATGGAAAACCTGGGCAAGAACATGGCTTGGGTGCTGGGCAAGCTCCACGCCTAAAAACGGGCGCGCCTGTGGAACGGCCCGTCGCCCGGGGCCGTTGGCAGCCAGTGCCTTCCGAGCCCTGGCGCGCCTAGCGGACGCCGAGGGTTCCTTCCAGGCGTCCTGGCGCTTACCCGCTTCGCCTGCCGTCCCGCCCGTCGCCCACCCGGCGCGGCGGGGCGGCGGGCGGACCTCCCGCCTCGCCACGCCTGCCTTTCGCGCCCAGGCACGAAGAGTCCCCCAAGGAGACACGTCATGACCGCTCCCCAGGATACCGAACCCGGACTCGTGGTCGTGTGGATCACCCGCGACCGGGAAGCCGCCCTCAATATGGCCCTTATGTACGCCAAGAACAGCCGCCTCAAGGGCTGGTGGCACGACGTCCATCTGCTCATCTGGGGTCCCTCGGCCGATGCCCTGGCCCATGACGCCGAGCTGGCCGGGGAGCTGGCCGCCTGCCTGGAAGCCGGGGTTGAGGGCTACGCCTGCCGGGCCTGCGCCGACCGCTACGGCCTGGCCGAACGCCTGGAAGCCCTGGGGCTGACCGTGATCTATACCGGGGAGGCGTTGACCAGCTATCTCAAGTCCGGCTGGAAAGTGCTCACCGTCTAGCGTCGCGTCCCTAAAAAATACGAGAGTATTTTTTGAGAAAAAAAATGTTTTTAACTCTTTGACTGCAAAACACCGTATGCGCTTTTCGCGGACGCGACGCTAACGTTGCCAGGGCCGGCAGGCGACTTATCTGCCTGTCTTGACCGGTCGGGGCCGGCGAGGCCGCCAACGGACCGCGTCTTGCCTTTTACCGCCGCCTCGACGACAAGGGCTAAGTCGGCCGGTGGCGTTTCGCCGGTCGGTTCAGGAGGTTTCCATGCTGCGTATGGCTGTTGGACACGCCAATTGTCTGGACGCCGCCTGCGCCGTACGCGGCGCGGTAGAGGCCTGCCGGCGGGGCCTTGGCGGGGCCGAGCCCGTGGGGTTGCTGCTTTTCGCCGGGGTGGGCTACGACCACGGCGAGTTGCTGCGCGGCGTGGAAGCCGCCTTTCCGGGCGTCCCCCTGGCCGGGGGAACCTCCTGCGGCGAGCTGTCCTCGGTCGGCGGCGTCACCGACGACGCCGTGCTGCTGATCGCCTTTGGCGGCGAGAACGTCCGGGCCTCGGCCGGCCTGGTCCGGGATTTCGCCGTTCCCGGCACGGATCTCGGCGCGGCGGCCGCCCGGGCGGCGGGCGAGGCCTTGGCCGAGCTTGGCGGGGCCGACCCCGTGCTGTGCCTGGTCTTTCCCGACGGCGGCCGGGGCGGGGTGGAGGATCTAAGCCGCGCCCTGGGCCAGGCTCTTGGGCCGGACTGTCTGGTGGTCGGTGGCGTGGCCGGCCGGCAGCTGGCCGACCGGCGGCCGGTGCGCCAGTTTTTCGGTCGGGAAACCCTGCTCCACGACGCGCCTTTCCTGCTCCTGGCCGGCGACATCCCCCTGGCCATGCGGGTGTCCAAGGGCTGGCGGCCCATCGGCGACCGGGCGCGCATCACCGGCGTGTCCGGCAATGTCGTGCGCCGTATCGGCGAGCGCACGGCGCTTGATTTTTACCGCCGCTACCTCGGCCCCCATGCCGAGCCGGCGGTGGAGCTGCCCCTGGCCGTCACCTGCGAAAAATCCGACACGTTTATTTTGCGCGCCCCGGCCTTTTACAGCGAAGGCGACGGCAGCATCCAGTTCCCGGCCGGCGTGGCCGAGGGAGCTATGGTGCAGCTGGCCGAAGCTACGCGCGGCGACATGCTGGCCGACCTTGGGGCCATGGCCAAGGGCTTTGCCGCCGACGGCCGGGCCATGCGGCCCGGACCGGCCGGCGTGCTCCTTTTTTCCTGCTCCACCCGCAAGGACATCCTGGGCACCAAGGCGTCGGAGGAAATCGACCGCCTGACCGCCGCCCTGCCGCCGGGCACGCCCGTGGCCGGTTTCTCCTGCCACGGCGAGATCGCGCCTTCGGCCCCGGGGCTGCCGTTGCATCTGCAAAACGGTTCGTTGGTCGCCGTGCTGCTGGGCGGCGACCGCCCCGAAGCGGCCGCCGGCGCGCCCTTGGAGGAGCTGCCCTGTCCGGCCGGCGAGGCCGAGGCCCTGGCCCGGGAAGTCCGCTCGCTCACACGCGCCCTGGACCGGGCCACCCAGGCCCGCTCGCGGCTGGAAGCCCAGAAGGAGCGTTCCCAGGCGCTCATGCGCTCCATCAATCAGGAAATTAGCGAAGCCAAGCTGGAGATTCAGCGCAAAAACGAGCTGTTGCGACAGGCCCTGGCCCTGGCCGAGGAGGTGCAGCGAAACCTGCTGCCCCAGGCCGCCCCGGGCCTGCCCGGTTTCGACATCGCCGGCACGAGCTTATATAGCGACGAAACCGGCGGCGATTACTACGACTTCATCCACGCGCCCAATGAGCAGGAAGGCCGCTTCGGGGTCATCATCGGCGACGTCACCGGCCATGGCATCGCCGCCGCGTTGCTCATGACCACGGCCCGGGCGTTTTTGCGGATGCGCTCCTTCCAGCCCGGGTCCCTGGCTGCGGTCATCGACGACGTCAACCGCCTCATGTGCGCCGATCTGGCCGATTCCGGCCGGTTCATGACGCTTTTTTACCTGGCCATCGACATCGAGAAAAAACGCCTGCACTGGGTGCGGGCCGGCCACGACCCGATCATGCTCTACGACGCGGCCACGGGCCTGACCGGCGACATCCCGGACAAGGGCGGGCCGCCCTTGGGCATCGTCACCGAGGCCCGCTACGCCGAAAACAGCGCCGCCGGGCTCATTCCGGGCCAGGTGGCCCTTTTGGCCACCGATGGTCTGTGGGAAGCGCGAAACGACAAGGGCGAGATGTTCGGCAAGGACCGGGTGCGGGAACTGCTTGCCCGGCACAGCGGCAAGCCCGCCGCCGACATCGTGACCGCCGTGCTGGCCGGGCTGCGGGAATTTCTTGGCGAGGTCGAGCCCGAGGACGACGTGACGCTGGTCGCCATCAAAGTCCTGCCCGATCCGCCAGTCGCGTCAGGGTCGTAAGCCTCGGCGCGAACCCGAACCGGCCGTACCAGGCCAGGGCCCGGTCGTTGCCGGGGACGACGGCCACGCTGACGGCGGTCGCGCCTCGGGCGTCGAGCCAGTCAAGGGCATGGCGCAGGAGCGATTCGCCAAGCCCCTGACTCCGATGGGCCGCGGCGATGAAAATGGAGTCGATCTCTCCGGCCCCGTCGGGCCCCAGGGCGGCGACGCAGTAACCCACGGGGGTGTCGTCGGCCAAGGCCAGCCGGACGAGCAGGGCGGCCGGCCACTTGTCCAGGATGGCCCGCTTGCGTTCGGCAAAGGGCCGTTGCCGGAACAACGCCGCGAAATCGGGGTTGATGGTTGCGTGGTGCTCGGAGAGCGCCCGCCACAGCGGTTCGATGGCATCGAGCAGTTCCGCGCCGCCGTCGCAAAAGCGGATGTCCTTCATGGGATTCCTCCCTCCTGTTTGCGCTTTCGTAAAAACATCCCGGGCGTTGCCCCGAACATGTCCCGAAACGCCGCCACGAAGGCCGACACCGAGGCGTAGCCGCTTTCCAGGGCGGCGGTGGTGACGGTGTCGCCGGCTTCCAGCCGGCCCAGGGCGGCGAGCAGGCGTTGGCGGCGTCGCCAGGCTCCGAAGCGCAGGCCGGTTTGGGCCTCGAACCGGCGGGCCAGGGTGCGGCCGCTCATGCCGGCCTGCTTGCCCAGGGCGTCCATGTCGCGGTCGTCGTCGGGAGCGTCGCGAAGCGCGCGGCACAGGGCGGCCAGGGCGGGGTCGGCCGGCCAGGGGAGGCTCAAGTCCGCTTCGGGCAGGGCGGCCAGCTGGTCGAGGAGCACCCGGGCCAGCCGGCCGGCCGGGCCGTCCTCGTCGTAGTCCGGCGGCAGGGCGGCGGCGGCCAGGATGAGTTCCCGGGCAAGGGGTGTTACCCGCAGCACCAGGCAGCGCGGCGGGCAAAAAATGGTCTGGTCGGCCCGGATGTAGAGGCTGCGCATGGCGGCCGGCCGGGTGGTGGTCACTTCGTGGAGCAGCCCCGGCGGCGCCCACACGGCCCGGCGGGGCGGGGCCACGTGGCTGCTGACCGGGGTGGTCACCTCGATGACGCCCTCTCCGGCGTAGGAGAGCTGGCCAAAGGGATGGCTGTGGGCCCGGGCCAGGGAGGCAGCCGGCAGGGCTTCGCTGCGCCCGAAAACGAGCCGGGGCAGTTGGGTGAGCGGCGGGGGGGTGCGTTCGCGCGGCATGTCCGTTTCTCGCTATGAGTTGTCATTTTGGCGCAAGACGGACCAAACGTCCAGGGCTACAAGACCATCACCCCAAGCAAGGAGCGGCAAGATGGTCGGCAAACTGTTGCGCAAGATGGCGTCGGACTGGTTTTTGGCGGGGATGCTCACGGCGGTGCTTCTGGCGGCCGCTTTTCCGAAATTCGGGGCCGCCGGCGGGGCCATGCACGCCGATGTGGCCAGCGACGTCGGCATTTTCGCGGTTTTTTTCCTGCATGGCCTGGCTCTTTCCACCCGGTCGCTTGTGGCCGGGCTGGCCAACGTCCGGCTGCATCTGCTGGTGCAGGCCCTGACCTTCGTTGTTTTTCCGCTGCTCTATATCCCGTTCAAATTCGCCTTTGGCGGGCTGATTCCCGAGGGGCTGATGCTCGGGTTTCTCTATTTGTGCGCCCTGCCGTCCACCATTTCTTCGTCGGTGGCCATGACGGCCATCGCCAAGGGCAACGTGCCGGCGGCGATTTTCAACGCCACGCTGTCGAGCTTGCTCGGCATCGTGCTCACCCCGGCCATCATCGGTCTGGCCATGGAAGGCGGGGCCACGGGCGGGCTGTCGCTGGGGCAGGCCATGCTCAACATCGCCACGCTGTTGTTTCTGCCCTTCGTGCTCGGGCAGGCGGCACGGCCGATGGTCGGCAATCTGGCCTCGCGCCACAAGAAGTGCATCAATACGTTCGATAAGCTCGTGATCCTGATGCTCGTCTACAGCTCGTTTTGCGACTCCACGGCTTCGGGGCTGTGGCGCGACAACGGCCTGGGCGTCATCGTCCTGACCCTGGCCGGCGCGGCGGTGTTTTTGGCGGCAGCGCTTACGATCTCGTCCCGGGTGGCAAAGTGGTGCGGATTTTCGGAAGAGGATCGGATCACGGCGATTTTCTGCGGCTCCAAAAAGACCTTGGCTTCCGGCGTGCCCATGGCCCGGCTGCTGTTCGGGGCGCATCCGGCCCTGGGGCTTATCGTGCTGCCCATCATGTTCTACCACCAGCTCCAGCTCTTCGTGTGCTCCATCATGGCCGGCCGGTTCGCCGATCGATTGCGTAACGTTCCCCACCCGGCTCCCGACGCGGGCGGTCTGCCCGAGCCCCTCCCGGCCCGCGCCGGGAGCTGAAGGCGGCCGGCCCCGAAGCGTGAGCTTCGGGGCCGGTTTGCTTTTGGGGCCTATTTTCCCAAGCCGTTGCGAAAGATCCAGTCGTTGATGAGATACAGCCCGTCCTTGCCCACCGGCGCAAAGCGCACCGAGCGTTCGTTGCGCACCTCGCCGGCCTCCACGAACTGAAAGCCCACGTATTTTTTGCGCAGCGGC
Organism: Solidesulfovibrio magneticus; assembly: GCA_002482565.1. Classification (GTDB taxonomy): domain Bacteria; phylum Desulfobacterota; class Desulfovibrionia; order Desulfovibrionales; family Desulfovibrionaceae; genus Solidesulfovibrio; species Solidesulfovibrio magneticus_B. The sequence continues at coordinate 1,941 of DLGG01000072.1, read as the reverse complement.
GGGAAATCCCGGATGCGCTTGGCCTCGGCCCGGATGCCCAGCCACAGGGGGGCGGCATTGGGCTTGCCGGCCAGCTTGACCTGGACGAGCAGGGGGTGGTCGCGGCTGTCCTCGGTGAAATAGGGGCAGGCTGGCGCGTCGTGGTGGATTTCCAGCAACATCCCCCCGGCCGAGAGGTCCTTGATGCGGCAATGCCCCAGGCCGTCGGGGATGATGCAAAATGGCCGCGGCCATTTCTCCAGGGAGTTGAACAGGTTCCATTCAGCGGCCGGGGCCGGGGCGGCCATTTCGAACAGGACCACGGCGCTGGGGGCCACGGGCAGGCGCTTGTGGTTGCGGCGGGTGAGCTCGAAGGTGGCCGGGATGGACAGTTCCACCAGGCAGTGGCTCTCGTCCGGGCAGGTCACGGACTCCACCGTGCTGCGGAAATCGCAGTAGGTGCTTTTCTTGTTGGCTCCGACCACGGCGAAGTAGCCGCTGACTTCCTGGCCCGGGGCGGCGTCGTTTAAGCGGTTGCCGCGCGGGGAGACCACGGTCATGGATTCTTCGTCCACGCTGCGGATGTGGCAGGGGTTGATGGCCGTGTCGGCGGGATCGGCGAACAGGTTGAAATAGAGGATGCTTTTCTGGTCGGCGGCGGCCAGCAGCATGGTGCGCTCGGCCACCTTGTGCCCCCGGGCGGGGACGGTTTTTTTTTGCTGCGCCTCCTTGACCCGGGCCAGGGTGCGGCGCAGCCAGATCATGGCCGCCACCCGGTTGGCCACGCCTTGGGGCGGTTCGGCTCCCAGTCGCAGGCGCGATTCCGGGCAGTTGCGGCTGGTTTGGCGGTCAAAGGCGGCCAGCAGCCGGCGCAGCAGTTCCAGGGAGCTGGCCTCGCCCGTCACGCCCAGGGACTTGGCATGGTCGGCCAGGGTGAAGACCTTGGGAATCTCGCCCATGACCAGGGCGGCCTGTCGCTCCGGGCTGCCCGGGGTCCGGGCGGCGGCGGCGAAAAGGGCCTTGAAGGTGTCGAGGATAAACGTGGTCTTGTATTTCGCTTCCAAAAGCCGGGCGGTGTAGTCGAAGACCGGCCTGGCCGCCAGATCGACCAGGCAGACCGTGCCGATGGAGCGCAGCCGCCAGTGGACGGCGTCGTCTACCTTGCCGGGAGGCGCGATGATGTTGTCGCCGAGCTTGATGACGTGGTCGAAAGTGTTGAGTTCCAGGCAGTAGCCGTTTTCCCGCAGTTCGTTGGCGCAGCGGATGGGAAAATGGCGCTTGTCGTCCTCGCGAGCCCACAGCCAGCGGTGGTAGAGCAGCTCGTTGCTGAGAAAATCCAGAAATCGCCGACGATTGAACGGATGGCTCAGGAGTTTTCGCACCGAGGCTTCGAGCTGTTGCCGGTCGTTGTCGCAGGTCGCCAGCCCCCGGTTGACGAGCCAGACCGGCAGGGCCTTGTCCTTGGCGAAAACATGCCGTTGGACCAGGGTTTCCACGGGGGAGTCGGCGGGCACGGCCAGAATGTTTTCGGCGATGCGCCGCATGAGCGTGGCGGCGGCCCGAATGAGTTCAGGACGGGCCCGAGGCTCGCTGACCAGGGGGTCAAGACGACCGAAATGCAAATCCAGGGTGGCCTGGATGACGGGCGCCAGGGAATCGTTCATGCGAAACAACCTGCATCGTTGATTGTGGCGGCGATGTGGACAATCGATACCAGACTGACGCCAATTGGCAAGGGCGCGCCGCCGGGGCGAAACCTACGGCAGGATGGTGACGATCGTATCGCGGGGAACCCAGCCCACCACGTCGTCGTCGGTTTCCAGGCGCACGAAGCCGTCGCGGGCCGGCCCCAGGGCGACGCGGCGTCCCGGCGGCAATACGGCCAGGGTTTCGGCCCCGGCCTCGGGAGCGCAGGCCAGGGGCGTGGCGGCGGCGACGGCGACTATTGGGGCAAGCATCGGC
>DLGG01000094.1 GCA_002482565.1 Solidesulfovibrio magneticus | reverse complement strand
CAGTCCCAACGCCGGCTGGCCCATGGCCGCCGCGGCCTGGCTGTGCGGCGGCAGTATGGGCGGGCCGGCGAGCTACCATGGGGCGCTGGTCGACAAGCCGCGGCTGGGGCCGCCTGGCTGCCCCTGGGATGCGGCGCGTTACAAATTGCTGAGCGACATGGTATTGTTTGCGGGGTGTATTGTTGCGGTGGGAACAGTTGCCTTGTGTAGCATAGGGGCATAATCTGTTGTGTCGTTGTTGCCGTCGAAGTGAATCATCTGATCTTTATTTGTCCAGTCTGTAATATCGATGACGGCACAAAAAAATGATTTTTTGTTGACGAGATTCCGTTCCCGATGGTAGGCGATAAAGTACGATTTTTTCAGGAGGGCAGACTCATGGCTTTTGAAGGTACCGTCAAGTGGTTCAGTGACAAGAAAGGCTATGGTTTCATCATGCGCGAAGGTGAAGACGACGTCTTTGTCCATTACTCTTCCATTGAAGGGGATGGCTTTCGCACGCTTCGCGAGGGTGAGCAAGTAACGTTTGAGATTCTTCAGGGCGAACGTGGCCCCAAAGCTTCTAACGTGGTGCGGCCCGCCTAGCTGCATTGTTCCATTGCACAAGATAAAGCCCCCGTCGGACCTCTCCGGCGGGGGCTTTGTGACGTTTGTGCGCCAAATGGGGCGTCGTTTTACGCGCCCAGAGCCTTGGAGCGGTCCCGGGAAGCCACGGCGGCGTCGATGATGGCCGCCCGCACGGCCTGGCGGTCCAGGTGCATGAGCGCCTCGATGGTGGTGCCGGCCGGCGAGGTCACCATCTCGCGCAGGATGCTCGGATGGATGTTCGTCTCCGCCGCCAGCTTGGACGTGCCGGCGAAAAGGCCGATGACGATGTCCGTCGCCTTGTCGCGGGGAAAGCCCATGAGCACGCCGGATTCGATCAGCGCCTCCATGAAATGGAGCACGTAGGCCGGGCCGGAGCCGGCAAGGCCCGTGAAGGCGTCGAAGAACTTCTCTTCCAGCACATAGGTGCGCCCCAGGGCGGCGAAAAGCGTCTCGACAAAGGCCTTGCGTTCGGCGTCCAGGGCTGGGTCGTCCAGGCACAGGGCGAACTGGCCCGCGCCGACCAGGGCCGGGGTGTTGGGCATCACCCGCACCACCGGACACTTGCCGGCCGAGAGCTCCCGCAGCTTCTCCACGGTGACCCCGGCCACGATGGACACGAGCACCGTCTCCGGCCCCAGGGTCGGGGCCAGCTCGGCCATGGCCGAAGCCAGATACTGCGGCTTGACGCAAAGGATCAGATAATCGCTGCCGGCCGCCAGATCCTCGGGAGTCGCGGCCGGCTTGGCCAGCTTGTCGGCGGCCAGGGCCGCCACCTTGGCGGCGTCCACGTCGTAGGCCAGGGCCGAGACGTCGGGAACGGCGGCGAGCCCCTTGATGATGGCCGCGCCCATGTTGCCCGCGCCGAGAAATCCGATGACGGCGGCCATGGCCTTAGCCCACCATTTCCAGGGCGCTGAAGAAGTAGCCGGTCTCGACGGCGGCCGTTTCCGGAGCGTCGGAGCCGTGGACCGAGTTCTTCTCGATGTCGAGCGCGTAGCACTTGCGGATGGTGCCTTCCTCGGCGTTGGCCGGGTTGGTGGCGCCCATGAGCTTGCGGTACTTGGCGATGGCGTCGTCGCCTTCCAGGATGGACACGACCACCGGGCCGGAAGTCATGAAATCGACCAGGCTGCGGAAGAACGGACGCTCCTTGTGCACGGCGTAAAAGCCCTCGGCCTCGGCGGTGGACAGCTGGATCATCTTCATGGCCACGACCTTGAGGCCGGAATCCTGAATCATTTTGAGGATGGCTCCGGACAGGTTGCGTTCAACGGCGTCGGGTTTGATGATGGAAAGCGTGCGTTCCATGGATGTGCTCCTTGATGGTTTTAGCTTCGGGACAAAGCCCGGCGTGCGGCCCTTACCGCGAATCCGCCGCCAAGGCAAATGCCGGGGGCGGGGAGATGCGGAAGGGGAGGGGGATGCCTCCGGCGGCTGGGGGCCTGAGGCCCCCAGACCCCCCATCTAAAGAAAGGTTTAACGGTGGTTACGCGCGGCCGGCGATGGCGCGCAGCACGGCTTCCCGGTCCACCATGCCGCGAAGCTTGCCGTCGTCGTCGGTGACCACCAGACGCTTCACCCCGTGGACGATCATCTTTTGCAACACATCGGTGAGCGCCGCGTCCTCGGCCACGCTGTAGACCGTGGTCTGCATGGCCTCGCCGGCCGTACCCGTGGAACATACGCCGGCGTCCTCATTGTCGTCCTTTTTCCCGAAAAGCGCCCGCAAAATGCCCGGACGCTTGGCCGGACCGCACCGGGCCAGCAGGTCGCCGTCGTGGACGATGCCGGCCACCTTGCCGGCGGCGTCCAGAACCACCACCCGCCGCAACGGCGAGGCCACCAGCCGGGCCGCCACGTCCAAAAGCGATTCGTCGGGCCGGGCCGTGGGCACGTCGGTGATGAGCACGTCCCGGGCCTGCTGCATGAGCCCGGCCGTGAAACGCGGCATGGCTTCGGTCGAAGCCGCCGGCACCTTGGCTGCGGCCCGCAAAATGTCCGTGCGGCTGACGATGCCGATCAGCTCCCCGGCCTCGTCCACCACCGGCAGCCGCTTGAGGCCCTTTTTCACCATGCGCTCGGAGGCTTCCCGAAGGCTCGCCCGCTCGCCAATGGTCTCGGCCGGCGTGGTCATAACCTCCCGGGCGTTGTGCCCGGACAGGGCCGCCGCCGCCTCTTCCCGGGCGTCGGCCGGCAACAGCCCGAACAGCGACAACCGGGCCGACAGCCCGCCGCGCGTCAGCAGATCGCCGCCCGTGACCACGCCCAGAACCTTGCGCCCGGCGTCCACCACCGGCACGGCCTTGACGTGGCGGGCCACCAGCAGCTCCACCACCTCGCCAAGATCCGTGTCCGGCCCAACCGATGCCACGTCCGCCGCCATGACGTCGCGCACCCGCACCGGACACCGGAAAAGGGCCGCCATGCGCTGGCGCGTCACCACGCCGCCCTTGGCAAGCTTTTCGATCCGGGGCAGCAAGGCGTCGATGCGCTCGGGCCGGTCGGCGATCTCCACCACCATGGGCAAATCTTCCGACAACCGCAAAATTTTCGCCGTATGCACGAGGCTCCCGGCTCCAAAGCCCAGCACGCCGCGAAACACTGTGGCCCCGGCTGCACCGTGCCGCCGGGCTTCCTCCACCACCAGCTCATAAGCCGGCCGCCCGTCCACCCGATCCGACTCGCCGCAGTATACCCGCACCAAATCGATTTCCATCCAGTCCGACATAGATGCTCCATGGTAAGCAAGCGGGCTCTGCCCGCGCCCGCCGGGGGGGATAATCCCCCCCGGACCCCCTTGCCTGGGGGCGCTGTCGCGGCGCGGGAAGCCCGCGCCGCGACAGCGCCCCCAATCAAGGGATTCCAGAGGCCATGATCATGCCATTAATATCTGGTTGTTCTTTCTCCACCCATTCGGCCCCGCTTCGGGGCCGAGGGCCGGTTGGGGTCGGGATTTTGGCCGGGGATAACGGCGCTCCCGCGCCGAGATTCCCGGCCAAAATTCCGACCCCATCTTCGCGCGGCAGCGCGCGCAACCCTGCCGCTGTCTTCCGCCGCCCCATGCGCCTGACCGCCCCCAAGTCGGGGGTCCGGGGGGCTGAGCCCCCCGGCGGGGCCTGGGGCAGCGCCCCAGTCTTCGCCTTCGCCTTCGCGTCCCTCTTCCCCGTTCTCTCTACTCCCTCTACGCCCCTACTCCAGGCCCCAGCCTTCACGCACGCCGGCGCGCCAGGCCGTGAAGGCTTCGAAAAAGCCTTCCAGGGGCAGTTCACCCTTCTCGCCGGTGCGACGGTCCTTGGTCTCGACGATGCCCCGAGCCAGCCCCTTGCCGCCCAGGGTCAGCTGGATGGGGTGTCCCATGAGGTCGGCGTCCTTGAACTTGACGCCCGGGCGTTCGTCGCGGTCGTCGAGCAGCGTCTCGATGCCGGCGGCGGTCAGGGCGGCGTAGATTTCGTCGGCCTTGGCGCAGGCGGTTTCGTCCTTGGGGCTCAAGTTGATAAGCGCCGCTTCGAAGGGAGCGATGGTGGGCGGGAAGACGATGCCGCCGTCGTCGTGATTTTGTTCGATGGCCGAGGCCACGATGCGCGACACGCCGATGCCGTAGCAGCCCATGATCATGAACTGTTCCTTGCCGGCTTCATCCAGGAAGGTGGCGTTTAGGGCCTTGGAGTATTTCAGGCCCAGCTTGAAGACGTGGCCGACCTCGATGCCCTTGGTGAAATCGAGCAGCGCGCCGCACTTGGGGCAGGGATCGCCCGGGGCGACCTCGCGCAGGTCGGTAAACGAGACGATTTTGGCGTCGCGGCCGAGATCCACATGGATCAGGTGGGCGTCGGCGGCGTTGGCCCCGACCACCCAGTCATTGGCCAAGGCCAGTTCGCGGTCGGCGTAGACAGGCAGGGACAGCCCGACAGGGCCGGCAAAGCCCACGGGCGCGCCGGTGGCGGCCGTGACTTCCTCGGGGGTGGCCAGGCGGAGGTCTTCCTTGGCGTCCAGGAGGTTTTTGAATTTCACTTCATTGAGTTCGCGGTCGCCGCGCACCAGGGCGGCCACGGTCTTGCCGTCGGCCACGTAGAGCAGCGTCTTGATGACGGAAGCGGCCGGGACCTTTAGGAAAGCGGCCACTTCCTCGACGGTGTGCTGGCCCGGGGTGGCGATCTTCTCGGCGGCGGGGCAAGGGGCGACGTCGCCGGCCGGCGGACAGATGGCCTCGGCCTTTTCGACGTTGGCCCCGTAGTCGCAGGCCGGGCAGGCCACGATGGTGTCCTCGCCGGTGTCGGCCAGCACCATGAATTCGTGGGAGAACGAACCGCCGATGGCCCCGGAGTCGGCGGCCACGGCCCGGAACTTGAGACCCAGGCGCTTAAAAATACGGGCATAGGCTTCGTACATGCCCCAGTAGCTGGCGTCGGCCCCGGCGTCGTCCTTGTCAAAGGAGTAGGCGTCCTTCATGACGAACTCGCGGCCGCGCATGAGGCCAAAGCGGGGGCGGATTTCGTCGCGGAACTTGGTCTGAATCTGGTAGAGATTGACCGGCAGCTGGCGGTAGGAACGGATCTCGTGGCGCACGAGGTCGGTGACGACTTCCTCGTGGGTGGGTCCCAGGCACGATTCCCGGTCGTGGCGGTCGACGAAGCGCAGCAGCTCCCGGCCGTAGAAGTCCCAGCGGCCGGATTCCTTCCAGAGGTCGGCGGGCTGCACGGCGGGCATGAGGATTTCCAGCGCCCCGGCCCGGTCCATTTCCTCGCGCACGATCTTGGCGACGTTGTTGAGCGCCTTAAGCCCCAGGGGAAGGTAGGTATAGATGCCGGCCGTGAGTTTGCGGATCATGCCGGCGCGCAGCAGCAGCTTGTGGCTTATGACCTCGGCTTCGGCCGGAGTCTCTTTCAGGGTGGGGGCGTAGTAGCGGCTCAGTCGCATGGGGATTCCTTTTTTTCGGTAATGAAGCGTTCCAGTTCGTCCATGAAGGCGGGAATAAGCTTGTCCGCGCCGCGCACCTTGCCGAGGATCTCGCCTTTGCGGAAGATGATGCCGCAATCGCGGCCGCCGGCGATGCCGATGTCGGCCTCGCGGGCCTCGCCCGGGCCGTTGACCACGCAGCCCATGACGGCGACGGTGAATATTTCGGGCACGCCGCGCAAGCGCTCCTCCACGGCCTCGGCCAGGCCGACGAGATCGATCTCGGTGCGCCCGCAAGTCGGGCAGGAGATGATTTCCGGGCCGCGCGCGCGCAGTTCAAGGGAGCGCAGGATCTCGTAGGCCACGCCGATTTCCGTCACCGGATCGCCGGTCAGCGACACGCGCAGGGTGTCGCCGATGCCCTCGGCCAGAAGCACGCCCAGGCCAACGGCGGATTTGACCGCGCCGCGCATGGGGGTTCCGGCCTCGGTGACGCCGATGTGCAGCGGATAATCGACCTTGTCGGCCAGCAGACGGTAAGCGGCGATGGTGCGCAGCACCGACGAGGACTTGAGCGACACCTTGATGTCGTGAAAATCCCGGGCGTTAAGCAGGGCGATGTGCTCCAGGGCGCTTTCCACCATGGCCTGGGCGGTCGGGCCGCCGTATTTCTTGAGCAGATGCTTGGCCACGGAGCCGGAGTTGACGCCGATGCGAATGGGCGCGCCATGGGCCTTGGCCGCCGCCACCACCGTATCCACGGCGGCCTCGGAGCCGATGTTGCCGGGATTGATGCGCAGCGCGTCCACCCCGGCTTCCAGGGCGGCCACGGCCAGGCGGTGGTCGAAATGGATGTCGGCCACGAGCGGGACTTTGGTGGCGGCGCGGATGGCGGCAAGGGCCTTGGCGGCGGCCTCGTCGAGGACGGCCAGGCGCACGATCTCGCAGCCGGCCGCGGTCAAGGCCTGGATTTGGGCCAGGGTGGCGTCCACGTCCCGGGTGTCGGTGTTGGTCATGCTCTGGACACGCACGGGATTGTCGCCGCCGACGCCGACCGCGCCGACGCGTACGGTCCGGGTCCGGCGACGCGGCGAAAGAGGCAGGGTTTCTTGCATGGGGAGTTTGGGTTAAGAGTTGATCCGGGTTTGGCCGGACATGTCGCCCCGGCAGCCGCACGAGTCAAGGAGCTTACCAGACATGAACGCCGCAGCCGCCATCCGGCAACTGCTGGCCGACGCCTCCCTGGGCGTTTTGGCCACCGCTGGCCCCGAAGGGCCGCTGACCTCGCTTATGGCCTTTGCCGTCGAAAGCCCGTCGTGCTTGGTCATGGCCACTTTGCCCGACACGCGCAAGTGGCGCAACATCCTTGCGGACCCCAGGATTTCGCTGCTGATCGACGACCGGGAAACGGCCCTGGACCGGGGAAGCGTGCGCGCCCTGACGTTGGCCGGCCGCCACGAGCCGGGAACCCAGGCGCAACGTCAGGCCGGGTTCGAGGCATTGGGCCGCCGCCACCCGCATCTGGCCGGCCTGTTGGCGCGACCGGAAATCGCCCTCATCCGGCTGCAGGTCACGTCCTATCTGCTCCTGACAGGCCCGACCGATGCGGCCTATTTGACCAGCCTCGACGAGGCGTCCGCGACAGCAGCAACGGGACAGCGACGCTAGCCCCCCTGCCCCACGCCGGTGATGTTGAGATAGACCTCGTCGGCCTTCTTGGCCACCGTGCCGTCGATGCGGCAGTCGGCGTCTTTCTTGCCCAGGTCGAAAAGCTTCTCGATGACGTCCTTGGAAGTCACGTCGTCGCAGATGAGGTAGGTCTTTTTGTCCTTGGCTTCAAAGGCCAGGCAGATGGTTTCCTTTTGCGGATATTGCTTCACGCCCGTCACCCGTCCGGTCAGGGACACAGTCTCGGCGGCCAGGGCGGAAGCGGCGAAAGCCGTGAGCATAAGCAGCAGCAAAAACGCGCGCATCAATCAAACCTCCTTGACGCGACGTCGGCAATCGGTCGTTACCGGGATAATTCGTCGTCATCGCCGCCGGGCGCGGACCGGCCCGGGGCGGCAAGCAGCCACAGCACGAGACAGACAGCCGCGACCCAGTACAGGGCGTCCTGGCGCAGGAGCCAGACCAGGGCGTCTCGCGGCCCCCCGTCCGGCAAGGCGAATATCCGCCGCACCAAGCCGTCGGGCAGCACGTCGCCCATGGGCCAGGCCAGCCACATCCCATCGCGCCACACGACATAGAGCCGCATGGCGAGCATGGCCCAAAGCGCCGCCAGGCTGACCAGCAGGCAGCCCCGGCCAAGTGCGTCGCCAGGATGTCGCACGCCGCCTTGCCTCCGTTTCGGTGGCCGTCAGTATACTGGCGGCGCGCCGGCCTGTAAACGTCTGTTCGCGCCCCGGGCTCGCCGGAAAAACCGACGCCAGGCGGACCCTCCGCGACAAGCCAGGAACAGGCCGGAATATCAAGCGTTACCGGCCGCCTTAAACCGCAACCATGCTCCGGCCGAAGATCGGCCCGCCATGGCGCTTCGAGGCGACCGGACCGGTTGCGCCGCGCCGGCAAAAGGGTCGGGGAGACCCGGGCAACAGCTGAAACCAACTGTTTTCTTGAAATAGAATCGCCCTTTTCAAGGGGCGCGTCACGCGGCTGTCGCGGTCAAATAGGCCAGGGCCTCGTCCCGGTCCGTAAAGCGCGGGGCTACGTCGGTAATACCCAAGCGGTCGAGGATGCGCACGAAGTTCTCGGCCAGGCCGTACACGGCGGCCCGACGGCCCGTGGCCCGGCAGGTTTCGGCCACGCTGGACAACACGTCCAGCCCCGCCCCGTTGACCGAAGCGTTGGGGGTGAAGTCGAAAAGCACCCCCACGGCGTCGTCGAGTTCCCGAAAGGCCTTGGCCAGATAGGGTTCGCTTTCGCCGCAAAGGCTGCCTCGGATGTGGATGACGCCAACGGTCCCTTCACAAGCGGGAGCCACGTCGCCGCCGCTGCCGGCGGCCTCGGCCATGTCCAGGCGGCCGTTGGCCCGGCCCAGAGCGGCTTCCAGGGTCTCGCGGCGGATGGGCTTGTCGATGAAATCCGTGGCCCGAAGCCCCAGGGCGGCCAGGGCCAGCTCGGTGTCGCCGTGGCCGGTGATGACGATGACCTCGGTTTCGGGCCGCCGGGCCTTGATCGCCTCCAGCACTTGCAAGCCGTCCATGCCGGGCATCTTGATGTCGGTGAGCACGATGGGCGGGGTATGGGCGTCAAAAACGGCCAACCCTTCCTCGCCGCTGGCGGCGGTCAGGGTTTTGTAGCCGTAAGCCCCGAGATAGAGCTCGAACATCTGCAGGGTCGGCCGTTCGTCGTCGATGACCAAAATGGTGCGCATGAAGACTCCCTGGAACACTCGGTTCAGGCGTTTTGCTGGCTCGCTCGCGCGGCGTCAAGGACTGCGCTCGATCTTGTCGCGGGCGGCGGGAAAGGTGAGGCGAAAAACGCTCCCCCGGTCCGGAGCGCTTTCCATCTCGATCTCGCCGCCATAGTCCTTGACGATGCCGTAGGTGATGGCCAGCCCCAGGCCCATGCCCTGGCCGGTTTGCTTGGTGGTGAAAAAGGGCTCGAAAATCTTGCGCCGGGCGGCCTCGGGAATGCCGCAGCCGGTATCGGCCACGGACACGGTGACCCGGCCGGCGGCGCTTGCCGAGACGATGGTCAGGCGGCGGGGCCGTTCGCTCTGGCAGGCCTTGTCGGTCATGGCGTCGCGGGCGTTGACCACGAGGTTGAAAAACACCTGCTCCAGGCGGTTGGCGTGGGCCTTGATGGGCGCGTTCGCAGCCAGACGCAGGACCACTTCGATGCCTTGCAGGGCCAGTTCGTGGCCGATGATGGTAAATACGCCCTTAATGGGTTCGTTGATGTCCACGTATTCAAGTTTGGGCTCGGACTTGCGGCCAAAATCGCGCAGATGGCCGATGATGGCGGCGGCCCGGTCCACCTGCTCGCTGACCTGGCCGGTGACGGCGGCCAGGGCGTCGGGCGACGGCAGTCCGCCGGTCTCGGCCACCATCTTGAGATAGTCGCTGCCCATCTTGATGGCGTTTAAGGGCTGGTTGAGCTCATGGGCGATGCCGGCGGACATTTCGCCAAGGGTCTTCATCTTGCTCGCCTGAATGAGCTGGGCGTCTTTCTCCACCAGTTCGGTGATGTCGGTGGCCGAGACGATGACCGCGTCCCTGGCCCGGTAGGCGATGCGGCAGGCGTGGACGTTGACGTAGAGCGGTTCGCCGTCCTTGCGCACATGGCGCAGTTTGGGAAACAGCACCCGCTCGGGGGCGTCGCGGTCGGCCAGATAGGCGGCCACGCCGCCGTCGGCGTCGGGTTCCAGCTCGGCCAGATCGCGGCCGACCAATTCCTTGCGGCCGTAGCCGTAGACTGCCTCGGCCTGGGAGTTTGCGTCGAGGATGCGGCCGGTGGCCGCTTCGACCACGAAGACCGGGTCGGGGTTGCTGTCGAAAAGCGAACGGTATTTTTCCTCGGACTCGCGCAGCCGGCGGCGGTAGAGCCGGATGCTCCAGATCATGTTGCTGAAGGACTCGGCGAGCTGGGCCACCTCGTCGCCGCCGCCCTCCTTGCGGTAGAACCGGCACTCCCGGCAGGTGCGCGAGGCGGCTTGGCTGGTCGGCTCGCCCTCGCCCCGGTTCTGGTCGAAGTGCCAGCAGGGCAGATCGGTGTCGGCGTAGGCCTGGCAGTGCTTGATGGCGTCGTCGGAAAGCCCCAGCATGGCCTCGGGGGCGTCGAGGCTTCCCCGGCTGATGGCGTCGGCGGCCTGGGTCAGGCGCGACAGCGGCCGGGCCACGGCGTTGGACAGGCGCAGCACAATGAGGAACATGACCACGGTGACGGCCGTGATGAAGCCCAGAAAGGTGGTGCGCAGCTTGCCGACCAGGGAGTCGATGTGGGTCTTGGACAGACCCACATGGACCGCGCCCAGGGTGTAGATGCCCTCGCGCACGGGCACGGCGATGTCGATGGCCTGGGACTGGTCGAAATCGACCAGATCAATGCTGTAATCCTTGTTCTCAGGCAGGGGGTTGATGCCGCGCAGGTCGGCCGGAAAGGGGCGGATGAAGGTGTTGGCCAGGATGCGCCCGTCGTTGTCGCTGATAAAGATGTAGGAGACCAGGACCTTGCGTTCGCCGAGCTGGGCGGCGTCGAAGACGAGGCTGACGAGGTTTGGCCGGTCCTTGTCAAGGATGAACCCGCTGGCCCGTTCGGCGATGCTCTGGCCGATGGCCACGCCGCGCTGTTCGAGTTCCCGGTTGAGGCTGGTGACCAGAATCCAGCGGGCCAGAATGGCGATGACGGCGCTGACCAAGAGCACCACGGCCATGGTGCCGCCGAACATCTTGAGCTTGAGGCTGACGCGCTGGGGCAAAAACGGCATGGGATCAGCCGCCCGGCGTCGGAGACGGGGCAATCTCGCGCCCGTCCTGCTCGTTGGGCACGGCCTTGACGGCGCGCCCGGCTTCCAGGGCCTCCTTGATGCCGGCCCAGTCCGTGACCATGTGGAAACGGCCCCGGTCGAAGCGGGTGAAATACACCCGGTCCAGGCCTTGGCGTCGATCCTTGCCGTAGCTCACGGGGCTGGCGATGCCCACGGAAAATTCCTGGATGGATTCGATGGCGTCAAGGAACCGTTCCCGGGTCAGTTCCCGGCCGCAACGCCGCAAGCCCTCGACCAGCACCCGGGCGTTGATGAAGCCTTCCAGGCCGACGACGTTTGGCCGCTCGTCGGGAAAGGAACGGGCCAGCAGCCTGGCGTAGTCCATGACGCCGGTCAAAAGCGAGGCGGCCTCGGGCAGATCCGGCGGCGGCACGACCTGGGACATGACCAGCGGCGTGTCGTCTCCGGGACCCAGGATACGGGCGATCTCGTCGGCGCCGACAAAGGACACGGCGTAGAAAAGCCCTTTGTAGCCCCTGGACCGGGCCAGCTTGATGGCCTTGGCGCAGGGACCGTAGGCCCCGATCATGACGATGGCCTGGGGCTTGGCCTCCAGGATGCGGCCCACGCCTTCCTCCACGTCCATGGAACCCCGGATGTAGGAACCGCGCGCCACCGGGGCCAGGCCACGATCCTTGAGCGCCATTTCCGTGCCCTTGAGACCGTCGAAACCGTAAGCGTCGTACTGGTAGAACACGCCCACCCGCTCCAGGCGAAGATCCTGGACAAGATGTTCCACGGCCGCAGCGGTTTCCTGGTAGTAGGAGGCGCGGATGTTGACGATGTAGCGGCGGAAGGGAAAACGCAGGGCGTCGGCTCCGGTGAAGCTGCCGACCAGGGGCACGCGGGCTTCCTCCAAAAGCGGAATGATCTTGGCCGTGGTGGGCGTGCCGACATAGCTGAAAAGGCAAAAGACCTGATCCTCGACAATGAGCTGCTGGGTGTTGGCCACGCAACGCGGCGGATCGTAGCCGTCGTCCAGGGTGATGAGCTTGATGGTCCTGCCGGCCACGCCGCCGGCTTCGTTGACGGCGTTTAAATAGGCCAACGCGCCGTAGAGGGTCTGCTTGCCGAGGTAGCTGGCGTGTCCGGTGAGCGGCAGGGAACAGCCCACGACCACGGTGTTGCCGGTGACGCCCGGCGAGGCGGCCGATCCGGCGTCGGGCGAGGACGGTCCCGAACAGCCGGCCAGGAGCACGGCGGCGGCAAGGACGGCGGCAAGCCACAAAAAACGCCTTGGCCGCAGCGGAATAAGCGGGATGCGCATGGCGGTTGATAGCAGACAGGGGGCGGGGTTGGTCAACTGGGGAGAGCCTCCCCCTGGCCTGGATGGCCAAGCTCATTTTCCCGAAGCGGCAGGGCGGGGGCTGGCAACGAAGGCCAGTGTCGCACAAGCCCTGCCCGGACAGGTCCGGCGCGGGCAATCCGCCGCATCCGGGAGGCCGTGGCAGCGGCCTCCCGAAGCGGACGGTTGCGGGAACCTAACCGAAGGCCCGAAGCGGGCGCATGACCTTGGCCAGGAAGGCCTTGCGGCTCAGGGGCCGTGGGCTGGCGTCTCCGAACTGGACGTATTTATAGTAGGCGCTGGGCGGGAACGGGGTCAGGAAGATGACCCGCACCGAATCGGCGTCCACCAGTTCGGCCTTGGGGAACTTGGGTTTGAGTTTGGCCAGACGGTCCTTGGCCAGGGCCAGCATTTCGTCGCGGTCGCCGAAGTTCATGGTCCCGGTGGGACAGGTCTGCACGCACGAGGGCAAAAGGCCGGCATGAATGCGGTCGTTGCACAGGTCGCACTTGTACATGAGCTTGGTGGCCGGATCGACCCGGGGAATGTCGTAAGGACAGGCCTCACGCACGCCGCCGGCGGACAACCCCTTGCACTTTTCCGTAAAGACCACGGCCCCGGTCTGGGGGTCCTGGACGATGGCGTCGGGCACTTCGGAGTCGCCCACCATCTTGCACGGGGCGTCCAGGCAGTGACGGCACTGGTCCGGGAAAAACAGCCACTGGAACTTGCCGTCAATGGTTTTCTCGGAAAACCGCAGCACTTTCAGCGTCTGCCAGGACAGATCCGGCGGATTCTGGTGGGAGCCAGTGTTTTCCGTGGGTTCCACGGGTTTGTTCTTCCACTGCTTGCAGGCGATCTGGCAGCCCCGACAGCCGGTGCAGCGCGACAGGTCGACAAAGAAGCTCTTTCCAGTCATGGCGTCGGTCCTCCCTAGGCCTTGCGCACGTTAACCATGAAGGCCTTGGTCTCGGGGATGCCCGTATTGGGGTCGCCGACCGAGGGACACAGGATGTTGGCCGAGTCGCCGCCCTGCTTGGGCCAGGTCCAGCCGTAGTGCCAGGGAATGCCCACCTGGTGGATGGTCTGGCCAAGCACGGTAAAGGGCGTGATGCGTTCGGTGACAATGGCCTTGGCCCAAAGCGAGCCGCGGGTGCTTTCGAGGATCACCTTTTCGCCGTTTTTGATGCCGCGCATCTTGGCCAGCTCGGGGCTCATCTCGCAGAACATCTGCGGTTCGGCCTCCAGCAGCCAGGGGGAGTTGCGGGTCATGACGCCGGTCTGCCAGTGCTCGGTGACCCGGTAGGTGGAGCACACGAACGGGAAGCGCGGATCGCAGGAAGCGTGCACTTCGGTCGGGCCGGTGAACTTCAGCGCCGTGGGGTTGTGCAGCTGCTTGGAGAACGGGTTGTCGCCCACCGGGCATTCCAGGGGCTCGTAGTGTTCGGGCAAGGGGCCGTCGTTGCGGCCCGGGCCGAAGATGAGGCCCATGCCCTCGGTGGTCATGATAAACGGCGACTTGCCGTTTTTCTGGTCGGCCATGGGCGGCCAGGGACCGTCGGGCACGTCGCCCACCCACTTGCCGTCCTGCCAGGCGATGACCGCCTTTTCCGGCTGGTAGGGCTTGCCCTGGGGGTCCACCGAGGCGCGGTTATAGAGCACCCGGCGGTTGACCGGCCAACACCAAGTCCACCCCGGATAGAGGCCGATCTTGGCCTGCATGGCGGTCTGGGTCTTGTCGCGGCGGGCGGCCATGTTCTTGTCGGTGTAGGAGGCTGCGTAGATCCAGTTGCCCGAGCAGGTGGAGCCGTCGGTCTGCAGCAGGGCGAAGGCCGGCACCGGATCGCCGGGCTTGAAGGTCTTTTCCGCGTCGCCCACCTTCAGGGTCTTTTCCTTGAGGAAGTAGCCGTTGATGCGCTTGGCGACCTTGTGGGGATCGAAGATGTGGTTGGTGGCCACGTCCCAGTTGAGGTTCTTGATGGGATCGGGGTAGGCGCCGCCTTCCTTGGCGTACAGGCCGCGAATCTTCTCGAAGAGTTCGTAGATGATGTCGCCGTCGGGCTTGGAGTCGCCCAAGGGGGCCTGGGCCGGATAGCGCCACTGCATCCAGCGGCCGGAGTTGGAGATGGAGCCTTCCTTTTCAAAGGACACGGCGCAGGGCAGATAGAAGACCTCGGTCTTGACCTTCTTGGGGTCCATGCCCGGGCCCTTCCAGAAAGAGCCGGTTTCCGTCTCGAACATGTTGACCGTGACCATCCAGTCGAGTTTGGTCATGGCCTCGCGGGTCTTGTTGGCGTTGGCGGTGCTGGCGGCCGGATTCTGGCCCCAGGCGAAAAAGCCCTTGAAGGCCCCGCCGTACATGGCGTCGAAAAGCGACAGCCAGGAGTAGTCCTTGCCCGGTTCGAGCTTGGGCAGATAGGTATAGCCGGTGTCGAGATCCTGCTCGGGGTACATGGACTTGATGAAGCTCGCCATGTACTTGGGCCGGTTGCCCCACCAGTTGGCGCTTTGCGGGTCCTTGGTCACCGGGGTGTTCTTCTCGTTGTACTCGGCCAGGGTCTGCATCGCCGCCGAGGGGGTGGGGATGTAGCCGGGCAGAATGTGGAAGAGCAGGCCCTGGTCGGTGGAACCCTGGACGTTGGCTTCGCCGCGCAGGGCGTTGATGCCGCCGCCGGCCACGCCCATGTTGCCCAGAAGCAGCTGGATGATGGACATGGCGCGGATGTTCTGCACGCCCACGGTGTGCTGGGTCTGGCCCATGGCGTAGAGCATGGTGCCGGACTTCTCGGGTTTGCCGGTGGCTGCGTAGGTCTGGTAGACCTTCTGCAGATCGGCCACCGGCGTGCCGGTGACGGAGGAGACCGACTTCATGTCGTAACGGTCGTAGTGGGCTTTTAAGATCTGGAAGACGCAGCGCGGGTCTTTGAGGGTCGGATCTTTCTTGATCTGGCCGGCGTCGTCGCGGGCAAAGGACCAGCTCGACTTGTCGTAGGCCCGCTTCTCGGCGTCATAGCCGCTGAAAAGGCCGTCCTTGAAGTCGTACTTGTCGCCCACGATAAACGACGCGTTGGTGTAATTGACGACGTAGTCCTTGAAATACAGGTTGTTGGTCAGGATGTACCGGATAAGCCCCCCGAAGAAGGGGATGTCCGAACCCGAGCGCAACCGGGCGAACACGTCGGCGTGCTGGGAAGTGCGGGTGTAGCGCGGGTCCACGTGGATGATGGTCGCGCCCTTGTCCTTGGCCCGCAGGGCCCATTTAAACGAGATGGGATGGTTCTCGGCGGCGTTGCTGCCGATAATGAAAATGCAATCAGAATTGGCGATGTCGATCCAGTGATTGGTCATCGCCCCGCGTCCGAACGACTCTGCCAGAGCCGCTACAGTAGCGCTGTGTCAGATACGGGCCTGATGCTCGATGTAGCTTAATCCCATGGCCCGGAGCATGGCCTGGTAGATCCAGCATTCTTCATTGTCCATGGCGGCGGAGCCGACCGAGGCGATGCCTTCGCAGCGGTTGACCACCCGGCCCTTGGCGTCCTTGGTCACAAAGCTGCCGTCACGGGCTTCCTTGACCTTGCGGGCGATGCGGTCCAGCGCCCAATCCCAGGATTTTTCTTCCCAGTTCTCGCTGTACGGAGCGCGGTAGAGCACCTTCTGGATGCGGCGATCGTTGTTGCCGAGCTGGTAGTGGGACGCGCCCTTGGGGCACAACGCGCCTTCGTTGATCGGATGATCCGGATCGCCCTCGATGTTGACCACCCTGCCCTTGCCGTCCTTGTCCGTGCTGCAGATCAGCCCGCAGCCCACCGAACAGTAGCAGCACACCGAGGTGCTCTGCTTGGTGAACTTGAGCTTGGCCGCCTGCCCCTCGGCGTAGGCCGGGCGCAGATCGAAGCCGAGGCCGCCAAAGGCGGTCACGGCCGTGGTCGCGCCTGCGATTTTGAGGAACTCTCGCCGGTTCCATTCCATGGTCCGTCTCCTTGCCGCTAAGCGTTCTCACCAATCCCGCCGCCAGGCTTGCGGCGTCGGGCTTTGACCCGTTACGTTATGCTAAAATTAGCATAAGTTAAAAATAACATAGACATAAATGCGAAGAGTCACTTTCTCTGTAGAAAGCGGGACAAAACGGGTCAAAGAAAAAAGAATTAGTTAAGGTCTGGCACCAAAGAGACAATATAATCCAGCAAAATAGGCAGGATATCTTGATCTCGATGGTTGTAGCGGAACTCCAGTTCCTTGAGATACAGCGGAAATTTCCCCGCCGTGACCCCATGGAACCGGATGAGGCGTTCCCGGGCGTAGGGCCAGAAGCCCGCCTGGCGGGGATCGACGGCTGGGGCGCGGCCCGTGACCTCCACCAGACGCCGGGTCAGGATCTCCGAGCCGCAGGCCACCAGAGCGTCGTAGCGCAGGTAGCGGTCGGAATAGACGATGGAACCCAGGCGGGAAAGGGGCAGGGAGAAGTTGCGGTTGAAATGGAGCAAATCTTCCGGGCCGAGGTTTGGCAGATAGTCGATAAAGACCAGACCGCCGCGCTCCAGGATGCCGAAAACGGGCACGGCGGCGAGTTGTTCGTCCGGGCCGGCCGGCCGCATGCTCCGGGCGGCCGAGCCCAGTTCCGCGCCAAGGGGGCTTCGGAGGATGTCGCGGCCGTCGAGGCTGGCGGCCAGGATGGACAGCCGGGCCACGGTGGCGGCCTTGTAGACGGTGTTGTAGGCCAGCCCCAGGGCGGCGGCCATGGCGTGGGCGGTCTCCTCGGCGGCGAAAAGGGTCAGCAGGCGCAGCCATTGGCGCGGGGTGAGCCCGGCCAGCCCGGCGAAACGGCCGGACAGGGCATGAAAGGTGTAGCGGCAGCCGGCGCAGCGCACCCGGCCCTCGGCCAGGGCATAGGCCTTGGTCCCGGCGCAGCGCGGACAAACGGGCTGGCCGCCAGGCCAGGCCCGGCGCTCCAGAAACTTGCGCGCTCCCTCCTCGCTACGCAGGTGACGGGTCAGGTCCAGGGACATGAACGCCTGCCCCTAAGGCCGCATCCGCGCAGTTCGTACGTGCATGTCGTGCGTTGGCCTTTAAACGCTCCGGCGACGACGCGCCGCTAGTGTCGCGTCCGTGAAAAGCGCATATGGTGTTTTGTAGTCAACGAGCCAAAACCATTTATTTTTCTTAAAAAATACTTCGTATTTTTCAGGGACGCGCCGCTAGCCGCCGATGGCCGACATGCCGCGCGTCTTGCCGGCCGCCGCGGGATTAAGCACCTCGTAGCCCAGCGGTTTGGTGCGAAGGGCCAGGGCGATGACCCGACGAACGGCGGCAAGGCCCAGGGCCGGGTTTCGCAGCATGGCCCGCAGCCGGTATTCCTTGGTGGAAAAAAGGCAGGTGCGCAGCTTGCCGTCGGCCGTAATGCGCAGCCGGTTGCAGGTGTCGCAGAAGTGTTCGCTTAAGGGGGAAATGACGCCGAATCGCCCGGCCCCGTCGGCGATGCGGTACATCCGGGCCGGGCCGCCGGTGGCGCGGTCGCTGCTGTCCGGGACAAGCTCGGCGGAGCGCGAAGCCAGCTCCACCACGTCCTGGGCCGAAATGTAATTTTCCGGCCGCCAGAGGTTGCCGTCGCCCACAGGCATGAATTCAATGAACCGCACGTCGATGGGCGACTTCTCGGCCATGGCGACAAAAGCCGGAATTTCCAGCGTGTTGATGCCGCGAAGGGCCACGGCGTTGATCTTGACCCGAATCCCGGCCTCCAGGCACTCGTCGATGCCCTGGAGCACGGCGGACAAGCGGTCATGGCCGGTGATGCGGGCGAAAGTGGCCTGATCCAGGCTGTCCAGGGAAATGTTGACGGCGCTGACCCCGAGCTTGGCCAGCATAGCCGGGCGGCCGGCCAGCAGGGTGGCGTTGGTGGTGATGCGCAGGTCCATTTCCGAGTAGCGCTCCCGGATGGAGGCGACGAAACTCATGAAATCGCGCCGGGCAAAGGGTTCTCCGCCGGTCAGGCGCAGCTTGGTGATGCCCATGTCCCGGGCCAGGCCGACGAGGTCGAGCATCTCCTCATAGCGCAGGATCTTGTCGTGGCCAATGAAAGTGAAGCTTTCCTTGGGCCGGCAGTACATGCAGGCCAGGTTGCAGCGGTCGGTGACGGAAAGACGCAGATAACTGACGGCGCGGCCGCGTCCGTCGCGAAGGGCCTTGCCCGATGCACCGGTCATGCCCCCTCCTCCATGCCGCGTGCCCGAATGAGGTCCGGCGGCGAATTGACGTTGAAAAAAGCCCGGGCCACGGCCGGATCGTCGCGGCTGTAGTCCAAATGGCAACGCCTGGCCTCGGGAAAGATGGCCGAAAGCCGGCGCTGGCCCTGCTCCAGGTTCTCCCGCAAAAGCGGCAGCCCGGCCGGGTCGTAGATGGCCACCAACGATTCCACAAAGCCGGTTTCGACGATGCGGTAGGTGGTCATGAGCGCCGTTTCCGGCCGGTCGCGCCAGGCCGCGACCAGACGGACCAGGGTTTCGGGTTCCAGAAACGGCAGATCGCAGGAAACGACCAGACATGGCCGGCCCGTCGCGGCCAGGACGGTCATGACCCCGCCGGCCGGCCCCAGGCGCGGCGTGTCGTCGGGGAGCCAGGGGCAGACAAAACCGAACGGGGCGGGATCGCGCCCGGAAACCATGATCTCGCCCGTGACCCCGGCCAGCACCTCGGCCACCCGGCGCAGCAGCGGCTGGCCGAAAAAGGTGAGCCAGGCCTTGTCACGGCCCATGCGGCTGCTCAGTCCCCCGGCCAGCACCACGCCAAGCGGCAGTTCCCCGCCCGCCTTCACGCCCCCACCCGGCCGGCGGCGTCGGTAAAGACGGTGAAGCGCTCCTCGGCGTCCCGGGCAAAGCCGACCAGGGTGACGCCGGCGTCCCTGGCCGCGCCGAGGGCCGCCCCGGTCACGGCCGAACGGCTGACCACCATGCGAAGCCCGGCCCGCAAGGCCTTTTGCATCATGCTGGCCGTCACCCGACAGGACAGAAAAAGGATCAATTCGGGCAGGCAAAGCCCCTGGCGCAGGCCCTGCCCGGCCAGGCGGTCCAGGCAGTTGTGGCGGCCGATGTCCTCGGCCCGGGCGATGAAATTGCCGGCCAGAGGATCGTAGAGCGCCGCCCGGTGAAAACAGCCCGTGCCGTCCCACAGGCCCGGTTCGGCGATGAAGCGCCGGACCAGGGCCAACAGTTCGGCGGCCGGAAGCATTCCCGGCCGGGTCGGATCAGGAGCCGGCCGGGCGTCCGGGACGGCGTTCAGGGAAAAACTCAACCCCTGGGCCTCGGTCAACGCCGGAATCTCGCCCGGCCCGAGCATGTCCAGGGCGGCATGGCCCAGAACCAGCGCCTCGGGATCAAGGGGCGCGGCGTAGAGCGTCTTTCGCCCCACGCCGTGAAGGTCCAGGGTGACCCGGATCTCGGTGGCCACGTCGTCGAGGATGTCGGTGAAAAAGCCGTCCCGGTAGCGGCGGCAGGGGACAGCGCGGGTGAGCTCCGGCAGTTCCATCAAAACCCCCAGGCCGACAGCACCGGCCGGTTGTAGCCCTGGCCCCGGGCGGCCATGTCCAGGGTCAGGGATTCCAGGTCGTCCAGGACCGGCACGCTTGGCCGGTCGAACTCCCGAAAATCGACGGTCTTGATGTAATTCTTGCAGCGCAGGCAGACATTGACAAGATAGCCCGGCTCCTCGGCGGCGGTGAAGGTTTCCAGCTGCTTGGCGTCTTCCTCGCCGCAGTGCGGGCACATGAGGCGCTTGGCCCGGTATTCGACCTGGCAAAAGGAGCAGGTCAGATGCCTGGCCCCTTCCTTGCCGATCAGCCGGCCGATGAGCGGCGGGCTGGCGCAGACCGGACAGTGGCCAAAAGCCCAGGAACGGTCCTTGGGAAACTGGGCCATGACCGCCTCGCCGACCGCGGCCAGACGTGGGGCCAGGGCGGCCTGGACCAGAAAGGCAAGCAGGCGTGGCGCGCCGGGGGTGCGCTCGCCGTAGGCGGCGAAAAAAGCGTCGTCGCCGGCCAGATGCCGGCCCACGGCCTTGCCCATGTCGAGGGTTCCGGCCGCCCGGTCGGCTTCGAGCACGGCCAGGGCCTGGGCAAGATGGTCGTCGCCCTGGCGCACCAGCCCGGAAATTTCGGCCAACAGCGCCTCGAACCGGTCCATGTCCACGGGGAAGGCGTCCCGGGGCAAACGCGGCGCGCCGCGCAGGTTGCGCTCCACATCGGCCAGGACAGCCGCATCCACGGTCACGTCCTCCTTGGCCCGGGCCGCGAGCTGGACCCGGGAGGTCGCCGCCACAAGGGCCAGCAGGGAAGCCGGCAACACGGTTTTGCGCGCCAGGGAATCCAGCTTTTTCTCAAGCACTTTGGAAGCCTTATCATAATCAAAGGACATGGTGTCTCCTTGGATGGCCCGGGGCTTTCGCCAGGGCCTTTGCGGCATTATGGTGACGCAGGCAGGACTTGGCAAGAAGCGGCGCTCCGACAGGAGTCCCAACCGGCCTTGACGCCGCCCTGGATCGTCCGCACTGTGCCCAATGTTTTTGGTATCGGCATGGCCGATGCCCGGCGCGGCCCGGGCTGTCAAGGCCGAGGTCGCAACCCATCTCGCGGAGGACGCATGGCCCTTTGGACCCAGCTCTTTCTCGCTCCTTCGGCGCTGCAGGCCGTGGTGGTCATCGGCTTGGTCGCCGCCGCCGGCCTGGCCCTGGGACGCCTGCCCGTGGCCGGGGTGCGCCTGGGCGTGGGAGGCGTGCTTTTCACGGGTCTTGCCGCCGGCCATTTCGGCCTGGCCCTGGATCGCCACGTCCTGGAATTCGTCCGCGAATTCGGCCTGATCCTCTTTGTCTACGCCATCGGGATGCAGGTGGGGCCGGGATTTGTCGATTCCCTGCGCCGCCGGGGGCTGCGGCTCAATCTCGTGGCCGGGGGCATCGTGGTGTTCGGGGCCGCCCTGGCCGCCGCCTTCCATCTGCTCGGGCTTTTCCCCCTGCCGGTGGCCGTGGGCGTCTACAGCGGAGCCGTCACCAACACGCCGTCCCTGGCCGCCGCCTCCCAGGCCTTTGCCGAACTGGCTCCGGCTCAGGCCGAAGCCCTGGTCGGCCAGGCCGGCCTGGGCTACGCCGTGGCCTACCCTTTCGGCATCTTCGGCATCATCCTGGCCATGCTGGCCGTGCGCCGCCTGTTTCGCATCGATCCGGCGGCCGAAACCCGCCAGCTCGAAACGCTTTTGGCCGAAAACGCCCCGCCGCTGACTTCGCGCACTATCGAGGCGACCCTGCCCGCCGCCTTCGGCCGCCGCCTCACCGAACTCCCCTCCATCGCCGAGGGCGGGGCGGTGGCGTCGCGGGTCATGGCCGGCGGCGTGGTGCGTCCGGTCAACCTCGACACGGTGCTGGCCCCGGGGATGCTCGTCCACGCCGTGGGCCGCGCCGAGGCCCTCGACGCGCTTGGCCGGGAAATCGGCCACGACAGCGACCAGGACCTGCCCGCCCTGCCCGGGCCGGTGGAAGTGCGCGCGTTTCGGGTCACCCGGGCCGCCGCCGTGGGCCGCACCGTCGAAGCCCTGGGCCTTGGCCCGGACCGTGACGTGGCCGTCACCCGCATCACCCGGGCCGGCACGGAATTCTCGCCGGGTCCTGGCGTGGGGCTCCATTTCGGCGACACGGTGCGCTGCGTGGGCACGGCCGAGGCCCTGGCCTTTGCCGAGGCGCGCCTGGGCAACTCCGCCCGGGAGCTGGCCACGCCCCATGTCCTGCCCATCTTCATCGGCATCCTGGCCGGGGCGGTCCTGGGCGGCATTGCCGTGCCGCTGCCGGGATTGCCCACCGGCGTGCGCCTGGGCGTGGCCGGCGGTCCGCTTCTGGCCTCCATCCTGCTTTCCCGCCTCCACCACTTCGGCGGACTGGTCTGGTATCTGCCCCAAAGCGCCAACCTGCTGTTGCGCGAGATCGGCATCTGCCTGTTTTTGTCCTGCGTGGGGCTGGCCGCCGGCAGCCGGTTCGTGGCCGCCGTGGGTTCCGGCCAGGGGCTGGTCTGGCTGGCGGCCGGCGCGGCCATCACGTTTGTGCCGCTTTTAGCCGCCGGCGTTTTCGGCCGGGTGTTTCTCAAGTGCAACTACGCCTCGTCCTGCGGCTTGCTCGCCGGGGCCATGACCGATCCGCCGGCTCTGGCCTTCGCCTCCCAGATGCTCGGCGGCGACGCCCCGGCCTCGGTCTACGCCACGGTCTACCCCCTGGCCATGATCCTGCGCATCGTTACCGGTCAACTGCTCGTCCTGACCCTGTTTTCGGGCTGACGGAGATCCCCCATGCGCCGCTGCATCGCCTGCTCCCTGCTGTTTGTCGCCTGGCTTGCCGCCTGCGACCGCGTGCCCGTCACCGAACGCAAGCAGTTCGTGCTTATCTCCGAGTCCCAGGAACGGACCATGGGCTACAACGCCGCCCGCCAGATCCTGCGCACCGAGCCGCTTTTGCGCGATCCGGCCGCCCAGGAGCTGGTGAAACGCGTGGGCCGGCGCATCGCCGCCGTGTCCGGCCAGCCGGACTACGACTGGGAATTCCACGTCATCGACAACGACCGGGCCATAAACGCTTTCTGCCTGCCCGGCGGCAAGATCTTCGTCTACAGCGGCCTGCTCAAGCAGGTCAAAAACGAAGACGAGCTGGCCGTGGTCATGGCCCACGAAGTGGCCCACGCCCTGGCCCGCCACGGCGCGGAGCGGGCCACCCTGGAGATGGGGGCTCGCCTGGGCGGCGCGCTGCTGCAGCTCGCCCTTGGGGACGAAGACCCGCGCATCGCCGACATCGCCGGCCGGGTCTGGGGCTACGGGGCCAACCTCGGGCTCATGCTCCCCTACAGCCGCAAACACGAATACGAGGCCGACGCCATCGGCTTGGCGCTCATGGCCAAGGCCGGCTACGATCCCCAGGCCGCCGTGACCTTCTGGGAAGGGATGCGCCGGGCCGGCGGGGCAAAACCCGTGCTCGCCTTCCTCTCCACCCACCCCACGGACGATAAGCGCGTGGCCCGCATCCGCAAGGACATCGAGGCCATGGAACAGGGCAAGGCCCCGGGGAAGCCATGATCCCGCCCGACCTGCCCGTCCTGCCGACGGATATTTGCGCCGCCTACCAGCGCATCGCGCCGTGGTACGCGGCCGCCCGCACGGCGACCGAGCCGCCCATGGAAGCGGCATGGCTTCGGGCCATGCTGGCTCATCTCGCCCCGGGCGAGGCCATCCTTGACCTTGGCTGCGGCACGGGCGAACCCCTGGCCGGCTTTTGCCTGCGCGCCGGCCATCCGGTGACCGGCATCGACGGCGCACCGGCCATGATCGCCGCCTGCCGGGAGCGCTTCCCGGCCATGGACTGGATCGTGGGCGACATGCGCGGCCTGGACCTTGGCCGGACCTTTGGCGCGGTCATGGCCTGGGACAGTTTTTTCCATCTGTCCCACGACGACCAGCGGGCCATGTTCGCGGTCTTTAGCGCCCACCTCCGGCCGGGCGGGGCGCTGCTGTTCACCAGCGGCCCCCATCACGGCGAGGCCCTGGGCGTCATGGACGGTGTTGGCTTCCGGCATTGCAGCCTATCTCCCCAAGAATATCGCCGGCTGCTGGCCCTGCACGGGTTCGTCGTCGAGCGCCATGTCGCCGAGGACCCGGATTGCGGCGGCCACACCGTCTGGCTGGCCCGCAAGGCGGGCTGATCGCTGGCCGGCCCTTGGCCTTTCCCTTGCCGGACCGGCCCGCTCCCGTTATCACGCATCGGGTGTCGTTACTCCGTTCCCGGGTTGTCGTGCCTGCAACAGACAGACTGTTTGGCCTGTTGTCGGCCCAACGCCCGAGGCGCTTTTTCATGGACGCGACACGCGGGACCAAGGCCGTGCACCGCCACCGACCTCGCACCCCGCCGCAAAAGGAACAATCGTCTTGAACACCCGTTTCCTCGGCTATCTCACCGCTCTGGCCGCCACCGTGCTGTGGGCGGGCAATTTCGTCGTCGCCCGGGGCATCGCCCAGGAAATCCCGCCGGTGCAGCTCAATTTCTGGCGCTGGCTTTTGGCGCTTGCCTGCATCCTGCCCTTTGCCTGGCCCAAGCTGCGGGCCGACTGGCCGGCCATGAAGCGCCACTGGCGGTATCTGGCCGCCATGGGCCTGGTCGGCGTCTCGTTGCTCAACGCCTTCGTCTACAAGGCCGGCCAGACCACCGAAAGCCTCAACATGGCCTTGCTCGTGCCCACCGCCCCGGTCATGATCATCATTCTTTCGCGCATCATTTACGGCGAGCCGCTGACGCCGCGCCGCCTGGGGGGCGTGGCCATCGTGCTGGTGGGGGTTTTAGAGCTGGTCTCGCGCGGCGACTGGGGGCATATCGCTTCCCTGCGCTTTCTGCCCGGCGACCTCTGGGCCTTGGCCGGAGCGGCCTGTTTCGCCCTGTATTCGCTTTTCGTGCGCAAACGCCCGGCCGGCATTTCCGTAGAAGGCTTCAACGCCGCCACCTTCGCCTGGGGACTGGTGCTCATGCTGCCGGCCCTGGCCGTGGAGGCCGCCACCGGACCGGCCACTTCCTGGAGCGCCCGGGTCGTGATCGGCGTGGCCTACGCCGGCATCGGCTGCTCCTTTGCCGCCTACACGCTGTGGACCAAGGCCATCGGCTCCATCGGACCGGTGCTGGCCGGCATTGTCTATTATTTCCTGCCGGTGGTGACGGCCGTGGAGTCGGTCTGGCTGCTTGGCGAGGCCGTGACCGCCGCCCACGTGCTGGGCGGGGCGCTCATCGTCTCGGGCATCCTGCTGGCCACCCTGGACCTGCGGTTGCTGTCCGTACGGCCCGGGAAAACCGTGTAGACCAGGATTGACCTTAAGCAACTCGCCGCCGAGCGAACAAGGAAACACGCCATGCCGGATGCCTGCAGCCAGACTCGCCGAGGCAACACTATCGCGGTCATTCCCGCCAGGGGCGGCAGCAAACGCATTCCTCGCAAAAACATCAAACCGTTTTGCGGCAAGCCCATCCTTGCCTATTCCATCGCGGCGGCTCGGGCGACCGGCCTGTTCGACCATATCGTGGTGTCCACGGACGACGAGGAAATTGCCGCAGTGGCCCGGCAGTGGGGAGGCGAAACCCCCTTTCTCCGGCCGGCCGGATTGGCCGACGATTTTGCCGGCACCAACGCCGTGGCGGCTCATGCCGCCGAGTGGTTTCTGCAGCAGGGAACAGCCGTGGATCATGTCTGCTGCTTATATGCCACGGCCCCCCTGGCCACGCCCCTTTATATCACGAAAGGCTTTGAAATCCTTAAAAAACGGCACTGTCCGTTCGTCTTCTCCGTCACGACATTTCCTGCGGCGGTCCAGCGGGCCTTGCGGCTTGATGCCCAGGGCCGAGTCTCGGCATTTTATCCGGAGTTCATGCCGACCCGGACCCAGGATCTGGAGGAAGCCTACCACGACGCAGCCCAATTCTATTGGGGATCGCCCGAGGCGTTTGCCCGCCTGTCGCTGTTCGACTCCGGTTCTTCCGTGGTGCGATTGCCGCGCCATCTCGTTGCGGACATCGATACGCCCGAGGATTGGACGTTGGCCGAATGCCTGTACAGAACCCTTGTCGCCATGGGAGAGATAGCAGTTTGGTAACAAAGCCCGGGAGACGTCATGTTCGTACATGATGCAAGGGACTCCGTTTTGGTCATTGCCGCCCATCCTGATAACGAAACGCTTGGGTGCGGGACCACATAGCCCGCCTGACCGCGTCGGGCCGGGGGGCCAGGCCCCCAGCCTCTACGCGGCATGATGCCGCAGGAATTGCCAGCGAAGCCGTCGCGCGCGAGGTGGCCTCAAAGCCGACGCAGGCCGTGCAGGAACTGCGCTGGGAGTTGCCTCCCAAACTTTTTTGGCTTGTCCCGACAACCGCCTGGACACGGTGCCGCTTATGGACTTGGCCCAGAGCTTGAAACAACGTGTGGCCGACCTTCGGCCGGGCATCGTATGTACCTACCGCGCCCTGGCCTACGGAATCTAGTCTGCCATGGTCGCCCTGGCCCCTCGGCAGAAATACGCCGAGGCAGCATTTGTTTCGCTGGACCAAGCGCAAGCTTTTGCCGCCGGCAGGGAACTCACGCCCACGCCCCGCTCCCTGCTGACATTGCTGCCCGAAGCTTGAGCAGCCAATCAGGGGGTCTTATCAATTGCCCTCTCAACAACGACTTTAAGTTCATCTCTCTCCACCGGCTTTGAGATGTAACCATCCATTCCCGCCGCCAGAAACCGCTCCTTGTCGCCGGTCATGGCGTAAGCGGTCATGGCGATGATGGGTATATGGGCCTTCTCCCCAAGGTCCGATGACCCTCTGATGGCCTTTGTCGCTTCGACGCCATCCATCACCGGCATCTGGATGTCCATGAGCACCAAGTCAAAGTCCTGTTCGTGCAGGAGGGCCAGGGCCTCCCGGCCATCCGGGGCGGTCGTCACCGAATAGCCCATTTTGTGCAGCATCCGCTTTCCGGCGAACAAGCTGAATTCGTCATCCTCTACCAACAGGATGCGCAACGGGGTTTCAGCCGGCTCGTCAGCCTGACGCGGCCGCTGGGCTGCCGGTTCCTGATGCGGGACAGGAAGTTTGAACGGCAGGGAAACATAAACCGTGGTGCCGTTCCCAGCCGTGTTGTCTATCACCATCTCGCCGCCAAGGATTGTGACCAGCTTGCGGACAATGGCCAGCCCCAGCCCTGCCCCCTGGTAGCAGCGGGTATAGCTCCGCTCGCCCTGGACGAATGGTTCGAAGATGTCTTTGAGCTGTTCATCGGTAATGCCGATGCCGGTGTCGCTCACGGCAAACAACACCCGGACAACATCGCCACCCTTCGCCGGAAGGGTCATGGCGTCGACCAGGACAGAACCGCTTTCCGTGAATTTGAGGGCATTCCCGACAAGATTGAACAGGATTTGCCGGACGCGCGTTTCGTCGCCGATGAGCATGGGCGGCATGTGGGCATCGACATGAAAATCAAAAGCCAGGCTCTTTTCCCGTGCCGTGGGCCGGAAGATTTCCATGATGGATTCCTGGAGACAGGCCGTGGAAAACGCCGCTTCGATGATCTGCAGCTTGCCGGCCTCGATCTTGGAAATATCCAGAATATCGGCAAGCAGCCGGGTCAGCCGATTTGTCGACTTGATCGCCCCCAGGATGTATTCTTTCTGCTCGTCCGTCTGATCGGTTGTTTGCAGCAGCTGGAGCATGCC
This sequence comes from Solidesulfovibrio magneticus, assembly GCA_002482565.1. GTDB lineage: Bacteria > Desulfobacterota > Desulfovibrionia > Desulfovibrionales > Desulfovibrionaceae > Solidesulfovibrio > Solidesulfovibrio magneticus_B. The sequence goes on along the minus strand of DLGG01000094.1, from coordinate 8,684 downwards.
CAGGACGCCATTCAGGGGCGTCCGAACTTCATGGCTCATATTGGCCAGGAACTCGGACTTTGCCCGCGTGGCGCTCTCGGCGGCCTCCTTGGCGGCCAGGAGCGCCTGGGCGGCTTTTACCGAGTCCGATATGTCGCGGAACTCCACGGCGCGGACCATTTTCCCCTTGTACGGGAGATTGCGCGCTTCCAGCCGCATGGGAAACTCTTCCCCGTTTTTCCGGCGGCCATATTCCTCATAGGGTTTTTCATACCCTGCCAGAATATGGGACATGACGACATCGCGCGACCGTTCCGCCACCAGGAGCAGGCCATCCATGCCGATCAGCTCATCCCGGGCATAGCCGAACATTTCGCTCAGCCCCAGGTTGCATTCCAGGATGACCCCCTTGTCATGGATGGCGATGCCGCCAAAGGAAGCATTATGCAGCGCCTTGAAGCGTTCCTCGCTCTCCCGCAGCGCTTGTTCTGCCCTTTTGCGGGCAGTGATGTCACGGGCAATGCCCAACACGCCGATCAAACGGCCGTTTGCATCATACATCGGGGACTTGACGGTCTCAAACAGGCCGGTGTAATCGTCTTCGGCAAAAGTCAGCCACTCTTCGTTAATCCTGGGGCCGCCCGCCTCAATGGCCTTGCGGTCATTGTCTCGAAAAAAATCAGCCAGTTCCTTGTTAAAGAAGGCGTAATCATCCTTTCCGATTATGGCCGACTCATCAGCTCCGAAGAAACGCTCAAACTTTTTATTGCATTGCAAATACCGTCCATCGACATCCTTGAGCCAAACAAGATCCGGGATGGTGTTTATGATCGTCCGCAGCAATAGTTCAGATTTTGCCAAGGCATTTTGAGCTTCTTTTCGCAAGGTGATATCAGTGAACATGGCAAAAGAGCCATTAAATTCATTGCTATCGCCTTTTAACGCCTTGGCTGAAACCATCGTCCACAGTTCTTTTCCATCCTTCCGGCGAAAACGACGTTCATAAACATCATCTTCTCCATCATGTCTTCGGGCCATGCGTTGGCCGTGAAGTTCCATATCTTCAGGAAAAAAGTAATTCTCGACTTTTTGGCCTATCATTTCATCCGGGCTATAACCCATCATGTCCGCCATGGCCGCGTTGACATATGTCGTCGCATGCTCTCGGTCCATGGCCCAGATTCCTTCGTTGGCCGTATCAACCAACAGCCGGTAGCGCTCCATGCTCTCAATCAATTGCCGGCCAGTGCGTTCGCGCTGGAGATAATTGACCAACAACGAGCCTAACAACGCGGTCCCGATGGGATAGATGACAATGACCGGCAGCGCGATATTGTCCAACACCTTCATGGCGACATCCCAGGGAAAGGTCAGCATCAGCGCCAGCATGACAATATGAACGACAAGACCGAACAGATACAGCTCGCGCCAAGTCATCTCATGCAGTTGGCGTCCCCTGTAACATCGCCAAACCGAACCGATAATGCCTGAAGCCGCTATGACGCCAACGCCCGTCCACGCCCCCAGTCCGCCCTGGGCCAGCCGCAAGGCGGCAGTCATGAGCACAGCGATCGCCGTGGACAACGGGCCGAAGAACAGGCCTGAGATCCCCACCAGGACAGAGCGCGTGTCAAAAACCACCCCAGGCATCAGCTTCCACGGCGTCAGCATGACGACCACGCCAATGCCCCCAAGCGCAATGCCAGTGACCACCTGGGTCAGAAATGTATTGCTCTTTTTAAAGCGGACGACAGCCACTTCAAAGAGCAGCGCGACCGCCAACAAGAGAGAAATATTCTGAAACAAGCCTATGAACGAACTGTGTTCCATGTGAAGCCCATTTATAGTAACATGCTAACGAAACCGCGCAGCACACAACACAGAAATAAGCCAGAATGAGCCTCATCATCACTACGGACCAAAAAATTTGACAACGTATACAAGTTTTTATATTTTCAGCAAGTTCACAACTAGCGTTCGGAAAGCACCCTAGGGCTATGGCGCTTTCACGTCCTTGCTACCTTCTTTGGGTTTTTTCAGCAATAACTCAACAACACTCGTCAAGTAAGGCTCTGATTTATCGATAAATTCAAAACAAAAAAGAGCATGGCCGAAGTTGTTTCAGCCATACTCTCTTTCACTACGCGAGACAGGTCCAATCTGTGAATGATTGTATTTTGGCGACAGATGTCCTGTAATAGCGCCGGCCACAAACGGACACCACGTTGGCTAATAGTGCATCTTTCCAGGATTCACACTACGAACCCCGCCGCGCGGATTCTCCATATCCCCATCGCGTCGAGGGATCAGATGGATATGGACATGAAACACGGTCTGCCCGGCCGAGGCTCCCGAGTTCATGCCGATGTTGCAGCCGGTGATGCGAGGGTCATCCTCGGCCAGCCGGTTCCTGAGGATCCGCAACAGGCTGTCCGCGTCATTGCGCTCCGCCTGGGTCATGGCGAACCAGTCCAAGGAGTCGATCATCGAACACGTCGAAGCTCGATCAGGATATCACTGTTGTCTTTTCCGTCTTGCCCGATGCCATCTGATCGATGGGAATCAATCAGCCAAGACTATTCGGCTGTGTCATCGGAGGATTTGGATGTATCCTGTTACAAGGGGAAATCATACTAGACGGGGACGAAAAACAGGGCCGAACAAGGCCTGCCCCAAATGAAAATAGCCCCAAATTTACCCTGATTTTTGGGGCAGACTTGGGGCAAATTCAGAAGTCTGAAAAATTCAAAGCCGAGAAATTGGAAGATTTTCTCCATAATATCAACTTGGTGCGAGAGAGGGGGCTCGAACCCCTATGCCTTGCGGCGCCAGATCCTAAGTCTGGTGCGTCTCCCAGTTCCGCCACTCTCGCACATATGCCCGGACAGGGCGTTTTTCCTTACGCGAAAGATTGCCTCAAGACAATCATCAAGGCGTATGGAAAGAAAAAATCCGTCTCGAGGGCTAGTTACGACGTCTGCTTGTTCGATGCACGCAGATGGCGCTCGTAGGGAGCCAAGTGGTTGACCGGCCCGTCGCCGTCGCCAAGATCCCAGGCGGTTTCCAGGGCCAGTTGCAGATAATCCCGGGCCGCCTCCACCGCCTCGGGCAGAGCCTTGCCCAGGGCCAGATGGCCGGCGATGGCCGCCGAAAGAGTGCACCCCGTGCCATGGGTGTTGCGGGTGGCGACAAAGGGCCGCACCAGCTCCCATTCCCGGCCGTCGGCCAGAACCAGACGGTCTGTCACAAGGCTATCGGAAGTCTGCCCGATCTCGAAATGGCCGCCCTTGAGCAGTACCGCCTTGGCTCCCCGGGCCAAAAGACGTCGGATAACCTCGTCGGCGTCGGCCTTGCCGCCGATGGGCAGACCGGCCAGCAGTTCGGCCTCCAGGCGGTTGGGCGTCAGCAGATCGGCCAGAGGCAACATGCGGGCCAAAATCGCCTCCACGGCCTCGGGCATAAGCAGCCGCGCCCCGGACTGGGCCACGCAGACCGGATCGACCACCAAGGGGAAATCCTTATCGGCCAGGCCCTTGGCCACGGCCTCGATGATGGCCTCGGAAAACAGCATCCCGGTCTTGGCCGCCCGGATGGGAAAATCGGCCCGCACGGCCCGCAACTGCTCGGCCACGAATCCCGGCGTCGGGGCCTCGATGGCCGAAACGGCGCATGTGTTCTGGGCGGTCAGGGCGGTGATGACGGATAGGCCGTAACAGCCCTGCATCATGAAGGTCTTGAGATCAGCCTGGATGCCGGCCCCGCCGCCGGAGTCGGAACCGGCGATGGTCAGCGCGCAGGGATGGGCCATGTCGCCTCCTTGGCTTGGTCGCTATTTACCGGCCTCGGGCGCGGCGTCCAACGCTTCGTCGCTCTCCCGGATCTTGCTGAGCTTGAGTCCGCTTTTGGCCAGCACAAGCAGGCCGGCCACGGTAACCGGAATGTACTGCACCATGTGGAGCACCAGCCCAGTGGCCAGCCCTTGGGCTCGGTCCACACCAAAAAGGCCCAGGGAAAAAACCACCGCCGCCTCGAAAACGCCCAGCGCCCCGGGTGAGGACGGCATGGCCATGCCAAGGGACGAAATGACGAAAACCGCCGCCGCCTGGCCAACAGTCAAGGGCAGGTCGGCCACCCATAAAAGCACCAAAAAAGTGGAACCGGCGTAGAGAACCCAGCAGACCAGGGTATAAAGCCCCAGCACGGTCATGAAGCTGGGGGTCACGCCGTGGAGCACCTGAAGCTTGAGCTCGGCCAGGAATTCGGCCAACCGGTTGGAAGGTAGTTTTTCAATGATGCGGCCGACAAAATCCGGATACTGGCGCACCACCCATAGTCCGACCCAGATGCCGCCCACGGCCGCGGCCAGGGGCACGAAAGCCATCTTGAGGTTGAAGTGGAAGGCAACGACCAAGCCCATGGCCAGGATGGCGTTTAAATCGAAAAAGCGCTCCCAAAAGACCATGGTGATGCTGCGCGAGAGCGAGAACCGGCATTCCCGGCGTAGATAAAAGGCCTTGGCCAACTCGCCAAGCTTGGCCGGCACGATGTTGTTGACGGCCATGGACATAAGAAAGGCCTTGAAACACACCCAGTTGCCGGCGCAAAAGCCCGACAAAAAATTGAGGCGAAGGGCCATGACGCCGTAGCCCACAAAGGAAAAAAGCACCGTCCAAAACAGGGCGACGTCGTCGAAACGGACAATGGCGTCCCAGAGTTCAGAAAAATTGAGTCCCCAGAAGGCATAGACCAGACAGCCCCCCACCAGGGCCAGGCGCACAAACAAACTGGCGGCTTTCTTTACAAGCATCGCGGGCCATTCCTCCATGAAGCCGGGGCCGTCCCGGCGTTTGGGCGATCAGACATTGAAAAGTTCCCGCAGGCGGTAGTTGAGGTGCGTGTAGCGCCGCTCGCCGCCGGCGTTTTTGAGGCCCAGGGTCAGGGCCCGGCGGCTGCCCACGAGCACGGCCAGTTTTCTGGCCCGGGTCAGCGCGGTGTAGATCAGGTTGCGGCGCAGCATCACGTAATGCTGGGTCAAAAACGGAGCCACCACGGCCGGATACTCGCTGCCCTGGGACTTGTGGATGCTCACGGCGTAGGCCGGCGCCAGTTCGTCGAGTTCGGTGCGGTCATAGGGGACGTCCCGTCCGTCGAAGGTGACGACAAGGGAACCCTCTTCGGGATCGGCGGCCGTGACATGCCCGAGGTCGCCGTTGAAGACGTCCTTTTCGTAATTGTTTTTGGTCTGCAACACCCGGTCGCCCAGGCGAAAAATCGCGTTGCCCCGAACCACCGTCGGCCCCGAGGGATTAAGCCGCGCCCGCAGCGCTTCATTAAGCGCCTGGGTGCCGGCCTCGCCCTTGTGCATGGGCGAGAGCACCTGGACGTCGCGCATGGGATCAAGGCCGTAGACCTGGGGGATGCGCTCGGCCACAAGCGTAGCGATCAGGTCGCGCACGGCGGCCGGATCGTCCTGCTCGACCCAAAAAAAATCGGCCTCGGGCGGTTTTTTCTCGGCCGCCTGGGGAAATTGGCCGTTGTTGACCCGGTGGGCGTTGACCACGATCATGCTTTCCCGGGCCTGGCGAAAAATGTGCGTGAGCCGCGCGCTGCCCACGGACTGGCTGCCCAGCACGTCCTCCAGGACGTTGCCCGCCCCCACCGACGGCAGCTGGTCGGCGTCGCCGACAAGGATAAGCCGCGAGGTGAACGGCAAGGCCCGCAGCATGTGCCCGCAAAGCCTGGCGTCGAGCATGCTGACCTCGTCGACCAGCAGCGCGTCGGCCTTGAGCTTGTTGTCCTCGCACACGGCAAACGAGCCGTCGGGCGTGGACTGGAGCAGGCGGTGGAGCGTGGCGGCCGGATGCCCGGTCGCTTCGGAAAGCCGTTTGGCCGCCCGGCCCGTGGGCGCGGCAAGTTTGACTTTTAGCGACAGCTTGTCAAGGGCGGCCACCACCATACGGGTGATGGTGGTCTTGCCGGTGCCCGGACCGCCGGTAATGACGAAGACCTTGTTGGAGCAAGCGTCGATGACGGCTTGCCGCTGCTCCGGGGAAAGTTGGATGCGGGCTTCGGATTCGAGCGCGGGCAGGAGCTTTTCCACCTTGCCGCGCAGCTGCGCGCCGGGATGGCCGGCCAGGTCGTGGATGCGCCGGGCGATTTCGGCTTCCAGGGCGTAGAAGTGGCGCAGGTAGACGGCGGCCTCGATCCCCTGCTCGGGCAGGGGCTCGACCTTGACGCGCTTGAGCTCTTCCAGGCCGCCCAGGCCCTCCTCCAGACGCTCGGAGGCCACGTCGCCGACCAGGGCGGCGGTCTTCTCGAAGAGCACGTCCTTGGGCGAAAACAGATGCCCCTGCTCGCCCATGGAAAAGAGCACATAAGCCAGGGCGGCCTGGACACGCTCGGGGCTGTCCGGGGCAAAGCCCAGGCGCAGGGCCATGGCGTCGGCGGTCTTAAACGCGATGCCGCGTATCTCGTAGGCCAGTTCGTAGGGGTTGGCCCGGATGCGGGCCTCGGCGGCGTTGCCGTAAAGCCGCTGGATCTTGGCGGCGTGGGTGGTGGCGATCTCGTGGGTCTGGAGAAAGAGCATGAGCGAGCGGATCTCGTTTTGGGCGTCCCAGGAGGCCTTGATCTCGGCCAGTTTTTTCTTGCCCACCCCTTCCACGGCCAGCAGCTTGTCCGGCTCCTTGTCCAGGATGTCGAGAACCTTCTCGCCAAAGGCGTCCACCAGGCGCGAGGCCAGGATGCCGCCCACGCCCTTGATCTGGCCCGAGGCCAGATAGCGGCGGATGCCGTTTAGGGAGGCCGGCATCTCGCCCACGCAGGTCGTCACCTGGAACTGGCGGCCGTACTTGGGATGGGTGGCGAATTCGCCGGTGACCCGCAAGAGTTCCCCGGGTGTGACCTTTTGCATCCGCCCGACAATGGAAAACGGCCCCGGCTCGGCCTTGGAGCTGACCCGAGCGATGAGGTAGCCGTTTTCCTCGTTGAAAAAGGTGACGGTCTCGATTTCGACCGTGAGCTCGACTGCCATGGCGTTTGCGGCGGCGTCCGGGGTTTAGAGGTCCTGCCGGTAGCGCAGGGACTGGGACAGGGTTTCCTTGTCCACGTACTTGACCTCGGCCCCCAGGGGGATGCCCTGGGCCAGCCGCGTCAGGCGCACGGCCGGAAACTCCCGCTCCAGCAAGTTCTTGATGTGGGAGGCGGTGGTTTCGGCGGCCAGGGTCGCGCCAAGGGCCAGGATGCATTCCGTGACCACGCCCTCGGCCAGCTTGGCCCGCAGGACGTCCAGGCGGAGCTGGCCGGGCGACACGCCTTCCAACGGGTCGAGCAGGCCGCCAAGGACCAGATAGCGGCCGGTATAGAGTCCCGTCTCCTCCATCTGCATGATGGCGTCCCATTGGGCCACGAGACAGAGCTGTTCGCCGTTTCGGGTGGGGTCGGCGCACACCGGGCACACCGGCGTCTCGGACAGCGAGGCGCAGTGGACGCACAGGCACAGCCGTTCGCGCAGGCGCAAGATGGCCTCGCCCAGGCCGTCGGCCCGGGGACGCGGCCACTCCAAGAGCGTCATGGCCACCTTGAGCGCCGACTTGGGGCCAAGGCCGGGCAACTTGGCCAACTGGTCCACGAGTTCGGCCAGGGGAACGGGCAGGGTCGTCTGGGATGCCATGTTCGGGATTCCGCGTAAGGGCGCGGACGGCGGGAAAGGGAGCGCCCCTTCCCGCCGCCGGTCGGTTAGAACAGGCCGGGAACCTTGATGCCGCCGGTGATTTGCCCCATCTCGGCTTCCATCATGGCNNCATCATGGCCTTGGCCTTCTTGATGCCGTCGTTGACGGCGGAAAGGACCAGATCCTGGAGCATTTCCACGTCACTCGGGTCCACGGCCGTCTTGTCGATGGTCAAGGACTTCAGTTCGTTGGAACCGGACACCACAGCCACGACCATGCCGCCGCCGGCCGTGCCTTCCACGGTGCGTTCCTGCAGGTCCTCCTGGAGCTTGGCCATCTTTTTTTGCATGACCTGGGCCTGGCGCACCAGTTCGTTCATTCCTTTCATGGGCATACCTCCTCTAGCGGGGCTTTCTTTCGATGATTTCGGCGTCAAAGGCCGTGACGGCCTGGCGCACTTCCGGGTGGTTGTCGACGTAGTCCCGCAGGTCATGGGGCGACATGCGGTCGGTTGCCGCCTCGCCCTCGGTCAGACGCACGGCCACGCCGGGGCCGAAATAGGCTTCGGCGGCTTCGGTCAGCTGACGCAGCTTGTCGGGATGGGCCAGACGGCCGCGATGAAAGGCGTTGGCGCAGCTGACGACCAGTTCGCCCGGAGCCGGATCGGGCGAAAACATGCCCTGGGCGTGCTTGAGCGCCACCATGTCGCTGCCCCGGCCGGCCTGGCGCAAAAAGCCGTCCCAGGTGCGGGGGCCAGCCGGCGCGGCCGGGAACGAACGCGACGCGGCGTCCTGGTCGGATGGTCCGTGGTCCTGGCCCGAGGCGGCGAAAGACGGAGACTGGACTGATTCCGACGGGGCGTAGCCGCCGGCAGCCGGCGCGGCGGCCGGATACTGGGCCGGAGGAGTCGAACCGTTGGCCGGGCCGGACGCGGCATGGGCCGTCGGCGCTTCAGGCCGTGACACCGGCGGCGCGGCCTGGGGCGGATAACTCCGTGACGCGGCGGACGGCGCGGCCTGGTGTCAGGCGGACGGAC
>DLGG01000165.1 GCA_002482565.1 Solidesulfovibrio magneticus | reverse complement strand
AATATCGAGCAGACCGTGCAATCGATCAAAAAAGCGCTGGAAGAAGCCGAACTCATGGCCGGGTGCGAAATCCGCTCGGTCTATGCCGGCATTGCCGGCAGCCACATCAAGGGCTTCAACAGCCACGGGGTCATCGCCGTCAAGGGCGGCGAGGTCGGCCCCCGGGACATCGAGCGGGTCATCGACGCGGCCAAGGCCGTGGCCATTCCGCTTGACCGGGAGGTCATCCACATCCTGCCCCAGGAATTTATCGTCGATGACCAGCGCGGCATCGCCGACCCCCTCGGCATGGCCGGGGTGCGCCTGGAAGTGCGCGTGCACATCGTCACCGGAGCCGTCACCAGCGCCCAGAACATCATCCGCTCCTGTCACCGGGCCGGGCTCGACGTTTCCGACATTGTTCTGGAATCCTTGGCTTCGTCCAAGGCCGTGCTGACCGGGGAAGAACGCGAAATCGGCGTGGCCCTGGTGGACCTCGGGGGAGGGACCACCGACCTGGCCATTTTCGCCAACGACTCCATCAAGCACACCGCCGTGCTCGCCCTTGGCGGCACCAACCTCACCAACGACATCGCCTTCGGGTTGCGCACCCCCATGGCCTCGGCCGAAAAGATCAAGATCAAGTACGGCTGCGCCTTGGCCGAGATGGTCCCGAAGGACGAAGTCATCGAGGTGATGAGCGTGGGCGGGCGCGAGCCGCGCCGCCTATCGCGTCAGGTGCTGGCCGAGATCTGCGAGCCGCGCGTGGAGGAAATGCTGGCCCTGGTGGATCAGGAACTCATCCGCTCCGGCATGAAAAACCAGATCGGGGCGGGCGTGGTGCTCACCGGCGGCACCGCGCTTATTGAGGGCATCCAGGAACTGGGCGAGCAGATTTTCAACCTGCCCACGCGCATCGGCTATCCCGACAAGGTCGGGGGCCTCAAAGACGTGGTCAACAGCCCCATGTACGCCACCGCCGTGGGGCTGCTCATGTACGGCGCGGAAAAAGAAGGCGTGGAACAGCGCTTCCGCATCCGGGATGAGAACGTGTTCAACCGCATTCTGGGGAGGATGCGGAAATGGTTCGTGGACGTGAAATAACGTCCGCGTAAGTTGTTGTTTGTTGGGGGAAAACAGGGAGTTCGCTAGGGGGAACAGATGGAATACTTGGAACTCGATCAGGGCTCGAACGCCCGCATCAAGGTGGTCGGATGCGGCGGCGGCGGCGGCAACGCCGTGGAAAACATGATCACCTCGTCAATGTCCGGGGTGACCTTTATCACCGCCAACACCGATATTCAGGCCTTGCAACGCTCCCAGGCCGAATACCGCATCCAGCTCGGCGACAAGCTCACCAAGGGCCTCGGGGCCGGGGCCAATCCCGACGTCGGCCGCGACGCCGCCCTGGAGAGCATCGACGCCATCCGCGCCGCCATCGGCGATTGCGACATGGTCTTCGTCACCGCCGGCATGGGCGGCGGCACCGGCACCGGCGCCGCTCCCGTGGTCGCCCAGGTGGCCAAGGAAGCCGGCGCGCTCACCGTGGCCGTGGTCACCAAACCCTTTTATTTCGAAGGCAAAAAACGTCTGCTTTCGGCCGAGAAGGGCGTGCAGGCCCTGCGGGACGTGGTGGACTCCATCATCACCATCCCCAACGACCGCCTGCTGTCCCTGGCCTCCAAGAAGGCCACCTTCATCGAGATGCTCAAAAAGGCCGACGAGGTCCTCTATTATGCCGTCAAGGGCATTTCCGACCTCATCATGGTGCCGGGCCTGATCAACCTCGACTTTGCCGACGTCAAGGCCGTCATGAGCGAGATGGGACTGGCCATGATGGGCTTTGGCACCGCGCGCGGCGAATCCCGCGCCCGCGAGGCGGCGCTTAAGGCCATCACCAGCCCGCTTTTGGAAGACGTCACCATCGACGGCGCCAAGGGCGTGCTCATGAACATCACCTGCGGCCCGGACCTCACCATCGAGGAAGTGGACGAAGCCGCCTCCACCATCACCGAGGCCGTCCACGAAGACGCCAAGGTGTTCTTCGGCACGGTCTTCGACCCCGACGCCACCGACGAGATGCGCATCACCGTCATCGCCACCGGCATCGAGTCCGCCTCCCAGCGCGGCATGCCGGTGCAGCAAAAGGCCGTGGTCGAGCAAAAGCCCATGGAGGTCATCACCTCCCTGGCCCGCCAGAAGGCCATGGCCCCGGCCGCCGCGCCGGCCGCCGCCCATCACCACCACGGCGGCTCCTCCGGCGGCGTGCAAAGCCCGCGCAGCATGCGGGTGCTCAACAGCCAGGGCAACGACTACAACATCCCCGCCTACCTGCGCAAAGGCACCAAGAAAGGCGGCCCCGAAGCGGCCCTGTCCCAGCCGCCGATCAAGACCCAGCCCGTGGGCGAGGAAGAATTCATCTTCGATGAGGAGGAGTTCGAAATTCCCTCCTTCATCCGGATGCAGGCGGACTAGCCTCCCCGCTTCTCCCCCGATCTCCCTGCCGGGGGGAGCCAGCGCTCCCCCCGGCCCCCTTTAACGGAGGCCGGGACACCTCTTGAACGAATCCACCAAGGTCTATTTCGGCCTGGACAGGCCTGCCGCGCCCGAATGGGGCGGACGGCTGCCCGTGGCCCTGGCCGTTCCCGGCGACGCCGCCATGGCCCTTTCGGCCCTGGGCTGGCAGGCCGCCTGGCGGCTTCTGGCCGACGATCCCGCCCTGGCCGTGGAGCGCGTCTTCACCCGCGCCGCCAGTCCGCCCCGGGCCGAGGATTCCGGCCGCGCCCTGGCCGATTTTCCAGTCATCGCCTTTTCCCTGTGCTACGAAGAGGAATACCTCGACGCGGCCAAAGCCCTTGTGGCCGCCGAAATCCCCCTTCGTCGGGATGAGCGACCCGAATTTCCCATCGTCATGGCCGGCGGCCCGTTGGCCTTTCTCAACCCCGCGCCGTTTCTGCCGGCCCTGGATCTGCTCTTCGTGGGCGAGGCCGAGGCCGGGCTGGCCGAGGTCTGCGCCGCCATGGCCCGCGTGGCTCTGGCCGGCGGCGACAAGGCCGCCTGTTTGGACGCCGTGGCCGGCCTCCCCGGCGTCTACCTGCCCGGCCGCGCCACCGGCCCCGTCGTCCGGGCCACGGCCCTGGCCGACGGCGCGCCCACGCTCCTGTCTGCCCCGGCCCATTCCTGCTTCGTGTCGGGCCACGCCGAATTTCGCGACATGTTCTTGGTCGAGATCAATCGCGGCTGCCCCTACGGTTGCCGTTTCTGCGCCGCCGGCTACGTCTACCGTCCGCCGCGCCAGTCGCGTCTGGCCGACCTGCAAGCGCTTATCGAGACCGTCTCGCCGCGAAAGATCGGCCTGGTCGGCACGGCGCTGACCGACTGGCCCGAACTCATCCCGTTTCTGACCTGGCTTCGGGAGCGCGGCACGAAGTTTTCCCTGTCCTCGGTGCGGGCCGACGGCCTCACTCCCGAGCTGCTCACCATCCTGCGCGCCGCCGGGCTGCGCACCCTGACCCTGGCCCTGGAAGCCCCAAGCCCGCGCCTTCGCGCCGCCGCCAACAAGCAGCTCTCCGAGGAAGCGTTGCTCCATGCCGTGGCCCTGGCCGGCAAGCACGGCGTCAACCACCTCAAATTTTATCTGATCATCGGCTGGCCCGGCGAGACCGAAGCCGACTACGACGCCCTGCGTCCGCTGCTCGACAAAGTGGCCGCCGCCGCCTCCATTGGCGTGGGCAAGCGCGGCGTGGCCCATGCCACCTTGTCGGTGAACCCGCTGGTGCCCAAGCCCTTCACCCCCATGCAGTGGGCCCCCATGGCTTCCGAGGCGGCCATCGAGGCCGGCTATGCCCGGGTGCGGGCCGCCGTCAAAGGCCTCAAGGGTTTTCGGGTGGAAACCGAAACCCCGTCCCAGGCCCGGCTCCAGGGGCTGCTGGCCCGGGGCGACCAGACGCTTTTTCCGCTCATCGTCGCCGCCGTCGAAGCCGGCAGCTTCCGCCGGGCGCTCAGGCGCTGGGACGGCGACCCGGCCGCCTTCCTCGACCGGGAGCGTGGCGAAGCCGAGGTCTTTCCCTGGGATTTCATCGACAACGGCGTCTCCCGCGACTACCTCTGGCGCGAACGGCAGCGCTACCAGCAAGCCGCGCCCACGGCCAAATGCCCGCCGGCCGGCTGCGGCGGCTGCAAACGTTGCGGTGTTTACGACGCCCTGGGAGACGCGTAAAAAGGCGGCAAAAGGAGTCCGCCATGACTTGGCCGCTATACCTCGCCTTCATCGCCGCCGCCTCGGTGCTGCTCGTCATCCCCGGTCCCACCGTCCTTATGGTCGTGGGCTACGGCCTGGCCGAAGGCCGCCGCAAGAACTGGCCGCTGGTGGCCGGCGTGGTGCTCGGCGACGCCGTGGCGCTCACCTGCTCCGTGGCCGGCCTCGGCGCGGTGCTGGCCGCCTCGGCCCAGGCGTTTACCATCCTCAAATATTGCGGCGCGCTCTACCTCATCTACCTCGGCGTCGGCATGATCCGCTCCGGGGCCACGGCCACGCCCAAGCTCAATATCGTCAGCAGCCGCAAGAAATTCCTCCACGCCCTGGCCGTCACCTCGGTCAATCCCAAGCCCATTCTCTTTTTCGTCGCCTTCCTGCCCCAGTTTATCAGCCACGACGCCCCGGCCGGCCCGCAACTGCTGCTTTTGGGCGCGACCTTCTGCCTGCTCTCGGCCATAAACGTGAGCCTTTTTAGCTACCTCGCCGGCACGGCCGGCAGCCGCATCCAGAACCCGCGCTTCATGCGCCGCCTCAAGGTCACTGGCGGCGGCGTCATGGTCGGCGCGGGCCTGCTGACGGCGGCTGCGCGGCAGTAGGGGGAGAAGGGGAGAGAATAGGAGAGAAGAGGAAGAGTGCCTCCGGCGGCCAAAGGGGCTGAGCCCCTTTGGAAACCCCACTTGGCATTAACGAAAATTGTCGGCCGCGATGCCCAGGCGCTTGAGAATCTTCTGCAGCGACACCCGCTCCAGGCCCGACACCCGGGCCGCTTCCGAGACATTGCCGCGCGTCTGCTTGAGCAGCCGCTCGACGTAACGCCGCGTAAACGCGTCCACCACTTGCGCCTTGGCTTCAAGGTAAGGCCCGGCCGCGACGCTCTCGGCCAGGCCCTCGGCCGGAGGCTGCTCGCCCATGCCCGGGTCGGCGTCGGTGACGGCTGCGGCGCTGATGACGTCGCCGGGCGAGAACACCGTGAGGCGCCGCACGAAATTGAACAGCTCCCGGACATTGCCCGGCCAGTCGCGCCCGGCCAGGGCGGCCAAGGCCTCGGGGGAGAACTCCTTGTCGCCGATGCCCATTTCCCGGCAGGCCCGCTCCAGAAAGGCCGTGGCCAAAAGCGCGATGTCGTCGCGCCGCTCGCGTAGGGGCGGCAGGCGCACGGTCAGGACGTTTAGGCGGTAGTACAGGTCTTCGCGAAAGGTCTTGTCCGCGATCTTGGCTTCCAGGTCCTGGTTGGTGGAGGCCAGGATGCGCACGTCCACCGGGACGGACTTGCTGGACCCCACCGGGCGCACCTCGCGTTCCTGGAGCACGCGCAAGAGCTTGGTCTGCACGCTCATGGGGATGTCGCCGATTTCATCCAGAACGAGGATGCCCCCGCTGGCGGCCACGAAAAGCCCGCGCCGGTCGCGCTCGGCTCCGGTGAAGGCTCCGCGCACGTGGCCGAAGAGTTCGCTTTCCAGGATCTGGTCCGGGATGGCCGGGCAGTTGACCGAGAGAAACGGTCCGCCGGCCCGGCGCGACAGGGCGTGGACGGCCCGGGCGGCCAGCTCCTTGCCCGTGCCGGACTCGCCCCGGATGAGCACGGTGTAGTCCGAGGCGGCCACCGCCGCGATGGTCTGCTTCACCTGGCGCATGGCCGCCGATTCCCCAAGCATCCCGGCCTGCGCGCCGCAGGCGGCCACGGCGGCCCGGAGCCGGCGGTTTTCGCGCAAAAGTTCCGCCCGCTCCAACCCCTTGGCGATGACCCGGGCCAGATGGTCGGAATCCACCGGCTTGGTGAGGAAGTCGTAAGCCCCGGCCTTGAGCGCCAGCACGGCCGAATCGATGTCCCCGTGGGCCGTCAAGAGCACCACGCCCAGGGACGGTTGTAGGGCCAGGGCGCGGGGCAACAGCTCCAGGCCGGAAAGCCCGGGCATCCGCAGGTCCGTGACCATGACGTCGCAGGGCGCGCCGACCAGATCGTCCAGGGCGGCCTCGGCCGAGAGCACGTAGGACAGGGTGGCCTTGGGGAGCTTGGGAGTAAGCAGCCGCACCAGTCCCTTGGCGAAGTCGGGCTGGTCGTCAACGATGAGCACGCGGGGAGTGTCGTTCACGAAGCGTCCTCCTGGCAGGGGCCGTGGCAGGCGGGCAGGGTCAGGGTGAAGACCGCGCCGCCGTTGTTTCGGGCTTCGATGGTTCCGCCCATGTCGCGCATGAGCCCAAACGCCACGGCCAGCCCCAGGCCCGTGCCGCGTCCGGCTTCCTTGGTGGTGAAAAAAGGATCGAAGATGTGGGGCAGGTCGACGGCCGGGATGCCGGGGCCGTTGTCGGCCACGGTGAGGCTGACCTGCTCGCCGTCCACGGACGCGGCGGCGGCCAGGGTGATGCGCCCCTGGCCCGGCTCCACGGCGTCCAGGGCGTTTAACAGCAGATTGGAGAGCACCTGCTCCAAAGCGCCGGCGTCGGCCTTGGCCAGGGGGATGTCCTCGGGCACGTCCAGGCAGAGGGTGGAATGGCGCGACTGGGCCTGGACCTCGAAGATGCGGGCCAAGCCGGACAGCAGCGCCCCGAGATCGCAGGGGCCGGGCTTGGCCGGCCGGGGCCGGGCGAAGTCGAGGAGATCGCGCAACACCTTCTTGGCCATGACGGCGTGGCGTTCGATGACGGCCAGATCGTCCAGGGCCTGGGGATCGACCAGGGATTGGCGCAGCAGTTCGGCGTAGCAGGCGATGACCCCCAGCGGATTGTTGATCTCATGGGCCAGCCCGGCGGCCAGCTTGCCCACGGCCACGAGCTTTTCGGTCTGGCGCAGCTGTTCGAGCATCCGCCGTTCGGCGGTGTTTTCCCGGGCGTAGACCACGAAGCGCCGGGAGTGCCCCGACGGCGAGGCCAGGGGATAGCGGGCCACGGCAAAGGACCGGCCGCCGTCCAGGGCCACGGTGGTGGCCACGGGCGCGTCCGGGCCGGCGTCGGCGGCGTGGATGGGATCGCCCACCAGCCGGGCCGGCAGACGCGGCGTCTCGCCGGGCATGGCGGGGCGGTCTTCCAGGGCCCTCGCCAGCTCTCTCGCCGGTTCGTTGGCCAGGATGATGCCCGAGGCGCTGTCGATAAGGGCCAGGGGATCGGAGATGCCGTCGAAGATGGAGGCGAGCAGGGAGTTTTGGGCGAGCAGGGAATTGATGGCGTCGAGGTTTTCCAGCGCGATGCCGAGCTGCTGGCCGATGGCCCGGTAGAGCTCCGCGGCCTGGGGATCGGGACCGGGGCCGTCCTTGGGGAAATACAGGCGCAACAGTCCCCGGCTGACGTCGGTGGTGCGCACGGGAATAAGCGCGACATGATCGGCCAGGACCAGTTCGCCGACGGCCAGCAGGGCGCGCCAGTTGTCGGGCGGCGGAGGTACGGCCGCGCCCTCGGGCCAGGTGACCGAGCCGCCGCCGGAAAATTCGCACTCATAGGCGGCCTCGGACGCGCTAAACCGGCCGGCCACCCGGGCCAGGGCGGCGCTTAAGAGTTCGGAGCGGGTCTGGGAGAAGTTGAGGATGCTTAAAAGCTCCACGAAAAGCGACACGTCCGAGCGGCGCTCGTCGGCTTCCCGGGCCAGCTCCAGGGTGCGGTCGGCCACCTTGCGCTCCAGGTTCTGGGCGTGGTCCTCGATGTTCTCCCGGGCTTCCTTGAGGCGCGAGGCCATGGCGTCGATGCCGGCGTAGATTTCCTCGATCTCGTCTTCCACGGCGGCCGGGGCGGCGGCCTTGGGGGCTTCGCCGGCTTCCTTGGGAAAATACCGGCGCAGCACGTCGGTTGCCCGGCGCAGGTTGACCACCACCAGCCGGTCGAAAAAGACCTGCAACGTCAGATAGAAGGCGGCCAGCCCCAGGGCGAAAAGCGACAGGAAGCTGATGGTCGTTCCCTTGATCTGCCCCAGCGCCCCGGCCACGGGCATGGTCACCATGTCCAGGCCGACGAGTTCCCCGGAATGCCGCCAGAACCCGCGCGTGTCGCCGTAGCGCTCCAACAGGGCCTTTGGCGCGTCGGCCGGGTCGCCGTGGCAGCGCAGGCAGGAAGGTTCGAAGCGCACCGGCCGGGCGGCCACGAACACTTCCTCGCCGTTTCGCTGGGTGATTTCCTCAATGCGCGTCACGTCCGGATCGGCGGCGAAACGTTCCATGACGCCGCGCTCGAAGGCGTCGGCTTCGTAATCGGGGTTACGCGCCCCCACGGCCACCCGGCGGTAGCGGAACTGGTCGCCCAGGGCGTTGTGGTCGCTCATGACCTTGCGGGTGACGAACGAGGTGGACATGGCTTCCAGGATAAACGCGTCGGGCGGCAGCAGGTCGTACATGGAAGGCCGCAGCACCTCGCGCACGTAGGCCTGCACGGCCTCGACCTGGGACAGCACCAGGGAAGCCTTGTGTTCGGTGTCGGTGACGAGCTGGTCGCGCAGGTTCATGGAGATCAGCACGGCGAAAAAGATGCCCAGGGCGGCCATGCTGACCGACAGGCCGACGAGAAAACGATGCTTGAGGCTTTTCATGTCCGCTCCTTGGCCAAATGTGGGGCCGGTTCGGGAAAAAGGCAATGCGGCCCGACGGCGTCAGGGTGCTAACCAAGGTTTGCAGTTTGGCCCGAGTCTTTCAAGAAAGTCATGGAAAACCGGTTGTTTCCGTATCTGGAAAACTTGGCCCCTCCTTTGCAAATGGCCGTCGCACCTACACAAAGGAGGGGAAACATGAAGATTCTCGTAGCCCATGACGGGTCTCCCAAAGCGGACAAGGCGTTGGATACGGCGGCCGAGATCGCCGGCAAGTTCGGCGGCTCGCTCGTTGTCGTGAGCGTGGTGCCGGACCTGTGCCTGTCGAGCGAGGAGATCGGCGCGGAAGGCTGCGAACTGGTCTCCCGTTCGCTGTCCGAGGAAGCCGGCGGGGCCATGCGCAAGGTCAAGGCCTGGCTGGCGGACAAGGGGCTGGCGGCGGACCTGCTCGTCAAGGAAGGCCGGCCGGCCGACGGCATTCTGGACGCCGCCGACGAGGTCGACGCCGATCTCATCGTCATCGGCTCCACGGGCAAGCATGGGGCGCTGCGCATGCTCATGGGCAGCGTGTCGTCCCGGGTGGCGGAATACTCCACGCGCAGCGTGCTCATCGTGAAATAAGCAGAGGGGTTTATCATGGAAGACAAGGGTATTTTCGGAAAAATCGCCGCCATCCTTCCCGGGCTGGCCTTCATGGTCGGCACGCTGTGGGTGCTGCGCACCTACGTCGAGCCGTGGATGGCCAACGCCGTGCTGTTCGGCCAGAAAGGCTGGCTCATCAAGGTCACCCACCTCAACTACATCCTGCTGGCCATCATTGTCGGCATGCTCTACCGCAACGTGCTTTTCGGCGGCAAGATTCCGGCCTGGGCCGAGGAAGGTTTCCGCACCACCCGGCTTTTCATCAAGGCCGGCGTCATCATGCTGGGGTCGCTGTACACCATCCAGAGTCTGGCCAAGGTCGGCGGCATCGCCATCCTGCTCATCATGACCTTTGTTTTCGGCACCATCTTCTTCGTCATGTTCTTCGGCCGGCTCATGGGCATGGAACGCTCCATGATCGGCGTCATGGGCGCGGCTTGCGGCGTGTGCGGCGTTTCGGCGGCCATCGCCACCTCGCCGGCGGTCAAGGCCAAACCCTCCGACGTGGCCCTGGCCATCGCCACCATCCTCGGTTTCGGCATCATGACCATGTTCATCTCGCCCTTTATCGGCAAGGCCCTGCAAATGTCCGACTACCAGTTCGGGGCCTGGGTCGGCACGGGCATCCTCAATTCCGGCCAGGTGCTGGCCACCTGCCTGGCCTTCAACCCGACCATCGCCCCGGGCACGGCCGTGGCCTACGGCGAGATCTGGAACGTGGTGCGCGTCATCTCCATTCCCTTCGTCGTGTTCTTCATCACCATGTGGTACTGGCGCGCCGAGGCCGAGGCCGAGCACATGTCCCTTGGCCGCATCCTCAAGGAAAAGTTCCCGGTTTTCGTCATCGGCTTTTTCGGCATGACCTTCCTGTCGTCGGTGGGCGCGCTTGGGGCCGAGGGTTCCAACACCCTGCACCTCATGCGCGACGTCATGTCCTGGATCTTCGGCATCGGCCTGGTCGGCCAGGGCGCGTACATCGACATCCGCGAGATCAAGACCGCCGGCGGCAAGCCGCTCAAAGTCGGTCTGGCCGCCGGCTGCCTCAAGTACGCCGTGGCCCTGCTTGTCATCATGCTGTTCGTCAGCAAGGAATCCTCTTTCTAAGGAGTTTGGGATATGGCCGGTGAAGTGAAAAAAAGCGGCAAGATGACCGTGTTCCGCTCCGACCGCCATGAGGACATGGCGGCCATGGTGCTGGTCGGTTGCCTGGTTGTGGCCGTGTTGTGCTACATGGCCTTTATCGTGCCCACGGTCACCGTCGGCGCGCCGTCCGACGGCAAGATCGTCTCCATCGCCGTGTCCGAGTCGGGCATGGTGCAAAAGGGCGAGCCGCTGTATACCTTCGAAGTGAAGGAAAAGAAGTGGACCCAGGGCAAGGTCGAGGAAAAGCTCGTCACCCGCGACATCAAGTCCGCCGCCAGCGGCAAGGTGCTCAAGGTCGTGGCCAAGCCCGGCGACGAGCTGAAAAAGGGCAAGCCCATCGTGGTCCTGGAGCACGAGAAGGGGACCCTGCCGTGACCGGGGTGCTGGTCGTCCTCGACGAGTCCGGCAAGGCCATCGGCCAAGGGCTGGCCCTGGCCCGGGAGCTTGGCCAGCGCGCTGTCGGGCTTTTCGTCTACGAGCGCGGCTGGAACGTCTACATCGGCCACGACTGGCTGTCAGGCTCCAACGCCCGGGCCACGTTCCTGGAGTATGTCGAGGAGCACGAGAAAGCGGCCGAGGCCGAGCTCAAGGCCCGATTCCTGGCCGAGGCCCAGGCGGCCGGGGTGGAGGCCCAATTCGAGGCCATCTGCTGCGACGACCTGGAGCATCTGACCGACGCGGTCATCCGAGAAGCCCGGGAAGGCGGCTACGGCCATATCGTGTGCGCCGATCCGCTCACGCGCGGCTTGTCTCCGCGTCGGGGCGGCACGGCGGCGCTTATGCGCGGCGCGCCCTGCCCGGTGGTCCTGGCCGGACAGACGGTCGCGGCGGCCTGAGGCGGCCGGCAACCCTGCTGACTATCGACGGGCGGTCCTTCGGGGCCGCCCGTTTTGACGTTTGCCGCCACAAGAGCGGCCAAGAGCCGAAACCGTAATTGTCTTGCCGCCCAGCCTGGCATACGATGTGCGAGCTTCCGCCGCCTTGCCTCGGCGGGCGCGTCCAGCCAGTCCCCAAGGAGCGAGCATGACGGCGACAGTGCGGCAACGTGCGGTCTTTCTGACCCTGGTCATGACCCTGGCCTGGGGCGTCGGCCCGGCCCGGGCCGGCATTAATCCGGCCATGCCCAAGGCGGCCAAGGCCGCGCCGGCCGCCAATGTCCAGGAACCCACCGATCCGGCCCAGGTCGATGCCTTCATGGCCACGCTGACCGACGCCCAGGCCCGCCGACTGCTTCACGAAAAACTGGCGGCCAAGGCCAAGGCCGGCGAAGGCGAAGGCTCCGGCCAGTCCAGCGGCCTGATCCAGGATGTTTTTGAAGGGCTGGAAACCAACATCCGCACCATCCAGGCCCGAAACGCCGCCTTTCTCCACGAAGCCGGCCAGGAGCTGGGCCGGCACAAGGTTCTGGCCAACCTGAGCGACGGCGGCGGCGCGCCGGCCTTGCTGCGCTATTTGCTCATTTTGGCCGCCATCATTGCCGGAGGCCTGGGGGCTTTCTGGTGGACCGGCCGGCTGCGCCAGGGCTTCAGGCGGCGCTTGGACGCGGCCGGCCCCGGACCGCGCCTTGGCCGGTGGCTGATGATCATCGCCAACCTCGGACTGCAACTGCTCGAAGTGGCGGCCTTTTTCGCAGTCGCTTCCCTGCTTTATCTGGTCCTTGTCCCGGCCTCGGGCGCGCTGCGCGAACTGGGCTTGCTGTGCGTCGTCGGCCTGACCAATTATCTGTGCATCCAGGCCGCCGCCCGGGTGCTGCTCGCGCCGGATTTCGAGGCCGCCCGGCCCATCCCCCTGGCCGACGCCGACGCGGCTACCCTGTATCGCGGCATGGTGGCCATTGCCCTGGTTTGCCTGGTGGTGGGCGTGGTCAGCATCGCCCTGGAAAAGGTGGGCCAGGCCGAGGCCTTTGGCGACATCCTCTACGCCCAGGCCGGCCCGCTGGTCGGGCTTATGCTGGCGGCCATGCTCTACGCCAACCGGGAGCGGGTGGCCGCCGCCATTGCCGGCGACGGCGAGCCGGCCGGGAAACGCGCCTTTGCCGCCCGCTACGGCCATGTCGTGGCCATGGCCTATGTCCTGGCCATTGGCCTGTATTGGAGCAGCCAGTCCCTGGTCGGCGACGCCACCATCCTGCATCTGGTCATGGGCCTTTTCGCCATACCGGCCTGCATCGGCGTGGACCTGTGGGTGCGAAAGCTGTTGCTCGTCGCCTCCGGGGAGGACCGGGAGATCATTCCCCTGGACGCGGGGAGCGCCGCCGACGTCGCCGCCGAGCAGAACGAGGCCAAAGACGAGCCGGACAAGCGCACCCTGCGCTATTACATTCCGCTTATCCGCAAGACCCTGCGCCTGGTGCTGGCCGCGTTCGCGGCCTTTGCCATGCTCAAGATGTGGGGCGTGGAGATTCCCTTGGGCTGGCTGTTCGCCCGCAACGTGCTCAGCGTTCTGCTGGTGGCCGTGGGCGGCCTGCTTGCCTGGGAGGTGGTGCGCATCCGCATTGACCGACGGCTCAGCGAAGAAACCTCTTTGCCTGGCGAGGAGATGGAAGAGGGCGGCGGCGCGGGCGGTTCGCGCAGCGCCACGCTGCTGATGCTGCTGCGCAAGTTCATTTTAAGCGTCATCGTGGTCATGGGGACGCTCATCGCCCTGTCCGCCCTGGGCGTGGACATCGCGCCGCTGATCGCCGGTGCGGGCGTGATTGGCCTGGCCATCGGCTTCGGGGCCCAGACCCTGGTCAAGGACATCATCTCGGGCGTGTTTTTCCTCATCGACGACGCCTTTCGCGTGGGCGACTACGTGGAGGCCGGCACGGCCAAGGGCACGGTGGAGCAGATTTCCCTGCGCTCCATGAAACTGCGCCACCCGCGCGGCATGGTCTTCACCATCCCCTACGGGGGGCTGAAGATCCTGCAGAACTTCAGCCGCGACTACATCATCTCCAAGCTCGACTTCCGGGTGCGCTACGACGCCGACATCGACAAGATCCGCAAGATCATCAAGCGCATCAACAAGGATTTCCTGGCCGACGAAGAACTGAGCCAGGGGATGCTCAGCGACATCAAATCCATGGGCGTGCGCAAGATGGAAGATTCGGCCATGATCCTGCGCATCAAGTTCAAGACCGTCCCCGGCCGTCAGTTCGTGGTGCAAAAGGAGCTTTACCGCCGGGTGCAGGAGGCGTTTCGCAAAAACGGCATCGAGTTCGCCCACCGCAACGTCACCGTGTATTTCCCGCCCGAGATGCGCGGACTGGCCGGCGGCGAACAGCCGGCCGACCAGCCCGCCGGGATGCCGCCCCTGGCCGCCGCCGCGGCAGCCGCAGCCGCCGCCGCCATCGGCCAGGAGGCCGAACAGCCGGCCCCCAAGGCCGACAAGGCTGACGAGGAGAGCTGAGGCCGTCCGGCCCTGCATCCCTTAAAAAATACGATAGTATTTTTTAA